>NZ_WNHB01000014.1 GCF_009718825.1 Terrilactibacillus tamarindi
TTTTTAAAAGATGATTTCATTGTCATTTTGAATAAAATCTTTAAGCTTATTAGGATTTTATTTTTACTTAGAAATTGAATTAAAAGGTTGAAAGGCTTTCGGTATATCTTCCGTAGGACTTACAATAGAATAGGAAAACGGTTGATTGAAAATGGTCTTTGCAATCGAAGAGACATCGTTTAGAGTCACACGATTAATTGTCTCAATCATCTCATCTATCTCTCTTTGTCGGCCTAATGTTAATTCATTTTTCGCGTTACGATTCATTCGGCTACTCGTACTTTCTAAACTAAGCATCATATTTCCTTTTAATTGTTCTTTACTATTCTCTAATTCTTTTTGGGTAACGCCTTGATCAGCTATTTTCTCAACTGTTTTTAGTAGAGCATCACATAGTTCATCCAATTGATCCCGACCTGTCCCGCCATACAACGTAAGTATCCCACTATCTTTATAAGAGGTATGGAATGAAAACGTTGAGTATGCAAGTCCTCGATCTTCACGAATTTCTTGAAATAATCGACTACTCATACTTCCTCCAAGGATATTATTCATCACAATAAGAGGAAATAGAGTCTCATGATTATTGGCGAGTCCTTCGTATCCAAGGCAAACGTGGGCTTGTTCTGTTTCTTTTTTACGGAGTAAATGTTCTGGCATAAAGGTCGGTTTTTGAAATTCTTGGTGATGGTTTCTCTTAGGCGTCGTTTCAAAAATACGTTCCACAATTGGGATGATCTTTTCATCAACATTCCCAGCTATGGATACAACGATGTTATCAGGTGTATAGAATGCTGTCATGTGATTTCTTAAATCTTGTTGAGTGAAAGATTGAATCGTTTGCTCTGTTCCTAGAATCGGAAATCCTAATGGATGTTTCCCAAAGCTAGCTTCACTTAATAAATCATGAACAAGATCATCGGGTGTATCATCATACATCTTTATTTCTTCACCAATAACTTGCTTTTCTTTATTTATATCTTCCTCATCGAGTTTTGAATGAAAAAGCATATCAGACAAAACATTAACAGCATATTCAGCGTGTTCATCCAGAACCCTTGCATAATAACACGTATATTCTTTGGACGTAAACGCATTGACCTGCCCGCCAATACGATCGAAGCTCTCAGCGATTTCTCGAGCATTCCGATTCATAGTACCTTTGAATAACATATGTTCAATAAAATGGGAAATACCATTGTTTTTTTCGTTTTCATAACGAGAACCCGTTGATACCCAAAAACCAATCGTAACCGATCTGACTGTCGGTAGGTTTTCTAATATGATTCGCACACCGTTTGAGCAAACATGCTTTGTTATCACGTGATGTTCCTCCTGTATCCAAATATTCAATATCTCGTACCATCATAACATTCACAAATAGCGAGGACAAATAGATAAACTGAGACTTCCATCAGTGGGGGTCTATCGTTTTTAAAAATCATTTTTAACTAAAGAGAGAAGTTCCTTTTTCATATAAAAAAATAAACACTTAGATTTATTTTTCAAGTTTCGGTACCACACGTTCTTCACTTAACATGTCTGATACGGTTCCGAAACGGTAGCCTTTATTCTCAATCCCTTTTATCATCTTACTGAGCCCACGACTCGATTCTTTTGTCGGATGCATCAGAATCATCGACCCATTTTCTGTTCGACTGATAACACGCATCACCATAGATGTTGTATCAGGATGTTTCCAATCAACCGTATCTGCTGTCCAAAGAATTGTTCTCATGCCAAGTTGATGTGAAACATTGACTGTTTGTTGATTAAAACTTCCACTTGGTGGGGCCATCAACCTCGGTTTTACATCTAGTGTTGCTTCAATCACTCGGTTTGCTTTCTTCAGACTTGTTGATACGTCTGATTTTGTCATTTTATTTAAATCTGGATGTCCGTAAGCGTGACTGCCTATTTGATGTCCACCCTCTCTGATCATTAAGGCTAATTCAGAATTATCTTCCACCCATTTCCCATCTAGAAAAAAAGTAGCATGTATGTGATGGTGATGCAATACTTTGAGCATTTGAGGTATGTATTCATTCCCCCACGATACGTTTATTAAGAAAGCGACCATCGGTTTTTTTTGGTTTCCTCGGTAAATCGGAGCTGGTGATAAATCTTGAAGATGCTTCTTTGGTGGAACCTCTTTATACACCAATTTTTTCGGGTCAAATTTATTGTTTTTTTTCATCTTTTGGTAGCTTTTCCGAATATCAACGGTTAAACCATTATAACCGGGTATCGCTTTCCAAACTGGATCGATTCGTGCGTCCTGCGGCTTTTCACTTATTTTGCTACGATAACTCGTGATTTGTTGATACAAAGCCGTTTGTTTTGCATTTGTTTCATTCGTTTTAATCGACGTTTCATTAAGTTTAGGAAAGAAAAATACTAGCATAGATCCAAAAATGACGATCGTAAAAAGACAAAAAATCGAAATGTACCATTTTTTCTTCATTCGTCCTCCCTCCCTTGTACAACCTTATGCCTATAAGCTTGTTTTAGAACAATCGGGAGTTCTAAAAATGAAGAACTACACGTATTTTAAATTTATTTTATCTTTTAAACACCAAAAAACTTGGATGACACAATGTCTCCAAGTTTATCCAAAACTTATATTTTTATTCTTTGTTAGTGGAAAGAAATTAAGGAAAAAAGAAGCGGTCAAACCAACCACCTCTTTCCTCTTATGCTTCGGGTTTTTTATTTTCATCCGGAAGGGCTTGCTTCCTAGAAAGTTTGATTCGACCTTGTTTATCGATGTCAATCACCTTAACAAGTACTTCATCGCCTAGATTGAGAACATCTTCAACCTTTGCGACACGTTTATTATCAAGTTCTGAAATATGAACAAGACCATCTCTTTGATTAAACAACTCAACGAAAGCGCCAAACTTTTCAATACGTTTGACTTTTCCTAAGAAAATATCTCCAACATTTACTTCACGTACAATGTCTTCGATGATACTTTTTGCCTTCTCATTCATGTCTTGATTTGTTGAAGCAATAAATACCGTACCATCTTGTTCGATATCAATTTTAACGCCTGTCTGTTCAATAATTTTATTAATGACCTTTCCACCTTGGCCAATCACGTCTCGAATCTTATCAGATTTAATATGCATCGTTAAAATTTTTGGTGCATAATCTGATAGTTCTTTACGTGGTTTTGGAAGTGCCTGAAGCATGGATTCAAGAATCTTCATACGACCGTCTTTTGCTTGTGTTAACGCTGTTTCTAATACTTCACGATTAATGCCAGAAATCTTAATATCCATTTGAAGGGCCGTGACCCCTTTTTCTGTTCCGGCTACTTTAAAGTCCATGTCACCAAGAGCATCTTCCATACCTTGAATGTCCGTTAATACCACAACATCGTCTTCGTATTTGACAAGACCCATGGCAATACCTGCGACCGGTGCTTTAATAGGAACACCTGCATCCATCATGGCAAGTGTACTGCCGCAAATACTTGCTTGAGAAGTCGATCCATTCGATTCAAGTACCTCTGATACTAAACGAATCGTATATGGAAAGTCTTCCTCAGACGGTATAACTGGTTCAAGTGCACGTTCACCAAGTGCCCCGTGTCCAATTTCACGACGACCAGGTGAACGCATAGGACGGGCTTCACCAACACTAAATGGCGGGAAGTTATAATGATGCATAAAGCGTTTTGATTCTTCCATATCCAGCCCATCAAGAATTTGGACATCTCCAAGAGCACCTAGTGTACAAATACTTAAGGCTTGAGTCTGACCACGTGTAAACAATCCTGAACCGTGTGTTCTTGGGAGAATACCTACTTGCGATGACAATGGTCTGATTTCATTGCTTTTCCGGCCATCTGGGCGGATATTTTCACGTACAATCATACGTCGAACTTCTTCTTTTGTTATTTTATATAACACATCTTCAACCATCGCAATGTCGACATCTTCTTCGGCATTTTCCGTTAAGGTTTCAATTACAGATTGTTTAACTTGGTTAATCGCTTCATCACGTGCATGTTTTTCCTCTGTGCGAATGGCTTCAGTTAATCTCGTTCCAAGTATTTCTCTGATTTGTTTTTCAAGTTGTTCATCAGCTTTAAATAACGTCACTTCCATTTTTTCTTTGCCTATTTCTTTTGCGATTTTTTCTTGGAAAGCAACTAATTCTTTTATGGCTTCATGACCGAACAAAATGGCATCCAACATAACGGTTTCAGGAACTTCTTTTGCTCCTGCTTCAACCATGTTAATGGCATGTTTCGTTCCTGCGACTGTTAAGTGAATATCACTCTTTTCTGCTTGTTCGACCGTTGGATTTATAACAAACTCGCCATCCACACGTCCTACAATGACACCTGCTATTGGACCATCAAAAGGCACATCAGAAACACAAAGTGATAAAGATGAGCCTATCATAGCTGCCATTTCAGATGGACAATCTTGATCGACACTCATGACCATACTTACAATTTGAACTTCATTACGAAATCCATCAGCAAATAAGGGGCGAATTGGACGATCAATAAGGCGACTAGCAAGAATCGCTTTTTCACTTGGACGTCCTTCTCTTTTAATAAAGCCCCCAGGTATTTTACCCACTGCATATAATCTTTCCTCATAGTTCACAGTTAAAGGGAAGAATGGCAGATCTTTTGGTTCTTTGGAAGCCGTGGTTGTTGACAATACAGCTGTTTCTCCATAACGAACAAGGACAGCACCATTGGCTTGTTTGGCAAGTTGTCCAATTTCTACAGTAAGTGGCCTTCCAGCCCAATCCATGGTATACGTATGTTTTAATTGTTCCATGATTTTTGTGGCTCCTTTCTATTCATACTATATCACCTAAGCACAAGTAAGCCGTTTTTATATAAATTTCTGTATATACACCTTTATAATTTTTGATAGACAGAAGATCCATACCCTCTTATTTTCTATCAACACATTAAAAATTAGTCTTAAACAAATCGTCAAATCTGATTTATGTATTTATCGTTAATTTGAACCATTATTTAAAAGTACAAAAAAGCGGGAATTATCCCGCTTTTTGTTCATCTTATCGACGTAAACCAAGACTATTGATAAGTTCGCGATAACGTGTTACATCTTTGTTACGCAAGTAAGTTAATAGATTACGACGTTTACCAACCATTTTAAGAAGACCACGACGTGAGTGATGATCTTTCTTGTGAGTACGCAAGTGATCATTCAACGTATTGATCTGTTCAGTTAGGACAGCAACTTGGACTTCTGGTGAACCAGTATCCTTATCGTGTGTTTTATACTCATTAATGAGTTCATTTTTACGCTCTTTTGTTAAAGCCATCCTTTTCACCTCCTTATAAGTTATCCCCAATTACCCTAGCAAATCGTTGGTGAATCGATATGCCACGATATGGTTAAAGTACGAAAGTCGTACAAAATTTAGTTTACACTTTTTATATCGACAATTCAAGTCATAGTTATACATTTTCGATAAAAAATAAATCCAAATACTGCTTTACATTTGACTGTTAGCCATAAAAAAAGCCGCTGCTTCCTTTTTATCTTGTTCCATTCTTTGAATGAGTGCTTCTGCAGAATCGAATTTTTCCTCATCTCGAAGTCGCTTAATCCAAGTCACTTTAACCTCCTGATCATACAGATCACCTTGGAAATCTAAGATATAAACCTCTACTGTTACAGGAACCTCCTCATCATAGAACGTGGGTCTAACACCAACACTGCAAATTCCATTGAGAGATCTTCCTTGTGAATGAAAGGTCACTAAATAAACCCCATTCTTTGGAATGATAAATTCTTCACTGCATGAAACATTAGCTGTAGGAAATCCTAATAACCTGCCGCGTTTGTCCCCATGTACAACAGTACCTCTAATTTCATATTGACGTCCTAACATGACGGAAACATTTGAAAAATCTCCCTCTTCTATGAGAGAGCGGATGATCGTTGAACTTACTTTCTCTCCATTAACATTGACAAATGGCACAATCGTATGATTAAACATACTTCTTGAATAATCATTAATATTCACCATATTACCTGCTGCTTTTTGGCCAAAAGTAAAATCATCCCCAGCGACAATATGTTTAGCATGAAGTTTGATTAAATAATAATCAACAAATTCTTGAGGTGACAGTCGACTAAAATTAAGATCAAAATGGACAAAGTAAGTTACATCAATTCCCAATTCTGCAAACAACTCTGCTTTAACGTCTGGAGGTGTTATGTAATTTTTTCGCTTAGACTTGGGGTTTAGCACAACAGAAGGATGTGGGTGAAAGGTCATAATGGCGGATTGCATCCCTTTTTCATTTGCAATGTCAACAGCTGTTTTAATGACTTTTTGATGTCCTTTATGAACACCATCGAAATACCCAAGAGCTATGACTTTCTCTTTAGCCTTATCTAGCCGGATATCTTCTGGACTCGTTAAGTGAATAATTTCCATCCTTCTCACCTTCTATCATCTTCCTTTATTAGGAGAACTTTTACAGGCTTCATTAATCCCTCTTTGTCGGGATGCTTTTGATAAATCGCCAAGCAATCCCCCTCTTGATTAAAGACGGCAAATGGACTCATGCCTTCTTGTGTTTTTAATGGTAGGACAGCACCATTTAATATTTTCTCTTCTAAATTTTTGTCAACGACCAAACTTGGCATATATTGAAGGGCATAAGAAATAGTCGAAAGACATTCTGAAAATCTATTTTCTTGTACAGCTTGTTCAATTTCTTCAAAGGTAAAACAATCATTGACCTGAAAAGGGCCAGCCGATGTACGAGTTAATGTTTCGAGATGCGCTGGATATCCACATTTTCTTCCGATATCAACAGCTAATGTTCGTACATATGTTCCTTTGCTGCATTTAACATCAAAAGGTATCTCTGATTCAAACACTGACTGATTCCCGTGAATCCTTAATTCATATATGGTCACTTCTCTGACAGGCCTGGTTACTGTCATACCTGCACGAGCATACTCATATAACTTCTTTCCATTCACTTTAACAGCGGAATACATGGGCGGGACTTGTTGAATTACACCTTTGAAAGAATTAAAAACCCTTTCAATGTCCTGACGATTTAATACTCCTTGAACTTTTTTCTCCTCGATCACATGTCCGGTCGCATCCTCGGTATCCGTTGCTCGTCCGAGTTTTATTTTACCACGATATGATTTTGGATAATTGAGTAAGTATTCCGATACTTTTGTAGCTCTACCTAAACAAATGGGGAGAACACCGTCAACTTCAGGATCCAATGTTCCGGTATGACCTATTTTTTTATAGCGTAATAATTTTCTTAATCGATATATACAATCATGAGAAGTCATTCCCTTAGGTTTGTAGAGCGGTAAAATCCCAGTATATGACGACATTTACTCACCTTCTTTAAAGCTTAACAGAATCAAGATACGTCTAAAGGATCAAAAAAATAGAACATAGGTTACATGTCACAAAGCACAAGAGAAAAGGATAGACGTAAACATTGTCTATCCCCGTCTCTTACATTTTTAGCACAATTATGAATGAAAAAGGAGACTAAATCAACTCTTTCGTCATTATTTCATTTCATCATTATGATTGAGCTCATGAAGGAGTTGATTAATGTGGTTGCCATATTCTATAGACTCGTCAAATTTGAACATGATATCTGGTGTCTTGCGCAACCGTATTCTCTTCCCTACTTCTGAGCGGATAAACCCTTTGGCTTTTGACAATCCTGTAATCGTGTTCTCTTTGTCTTCATTACTTCCTAGAACACTAATATAGACTGTTGATTGCTGAAGATCACCAGTAACTTCGACACCTGTGACGGTAACAAAGCCGACTCTAGGATCCTTGATTTTATTTTGAATAATATCACTTAATTCTTTCTTCATCTGTTCACCAATACGGTGAGAACGTAAATTTGCCATGTTGCACCTCACTTTAAAGCCATTCAAAACTTGTCACTGTTCGTTCAATATCCGTTCTCTGATCGATGAGAGCAAGAGCATGATGTAATTCACGCTCAATATGCACCCTCGATGTTCCAACAGATACAAAAGCAAACTTTGATCTTTGCCAGATGTTTTGATAATCTATTTCGCTAGCTGAAAGATTATAGCGCTGCTTTGCTTTTGACAATATACTCTTAATAATGGCACGTTTGTCTTTTAGTGACTGTGGATCATATAGAATACATTCACAAATTGCAGCGCCAATGATCATTTTTGCTTAACTTCTTCCATAACAAAGGCTTCCATAGTATCGCCTTCTTTAATATCATTGAAGTTCTCTAATGTAATACCGCATTCGTATCCTGCAGAAACTTCCTTAACATCATCTTTGAAACGTTTCAATGTATCTACATTTCCTTCGTAAATCACAACACCGTCTCGAATAAGCCTGATTCCTGCTGATCGCGAAATTTTACCTTCAGTGACATAACAACCAGCAATCATCCCTACTTTAGATACTTTAAACGTTGTTCTAACTTCCACTTGACCAATGACTTTTTCTTTAAACTCAGGATCAAGCATCCCTTTCATCGCCGATTCCATTTCGTCAATAGCGTCATAAATAACACGATATAAACGGATATCAACTTGTTCTGCTTCTGCAGTACTTTTAGCATGGTTGTCTGGACGAACATTAAATCCAATAATTATGGCGTTTGAAGCTGATGCAAGAATAATATCAGATTCCGTTATACCTCCAACACCTGTATGGATAATGTTTATTTTACATCCTTCTACTTCTATCTTCCGAAGAGATCCAGCAAGAGCTTCTACAGATCCTTGTACATCCGCTTTGACGATGACATTAATTTCTTTTATGTCACCTTCTTGGATTTTCTGGAAGAGATCGTCTAGACTAACTTTCGATGTTTCTTTTCTATGGGCTAATACAAGACGTTCAGCTCTAGTTTCCCCAATTTGTCTTGCTTTTTTCTCATCTTCAAAGACCATAAATTGGTCCCCAGCGTTAGGAACAAGATTTAAACCAGTGATTTCTACTGGAGTTGATGGTTTTGCATTTTTCACTCGTCTGCCAAGATCATTGACCATTGCTCTTACTCGACCGAAGGCCCCGCCAACAACAATTGGGTCTCCCACATGTAAGGTACCATTTTGTACGAGTAAGGTCGCAACCGGTCCTCTACCTTTATCAAGTTCAGCTTCAACAACGGTACCTCGTGCAAGTGTATCAGGATTTGCTTTATATTCTTCCACTTCGGCAACGAGCAAGATCATTTCTAGAAGTTCATCAATACCTTCTCCACTGAGTGCGGATAATTTAACAAAGATAGTATCCCCACCCCAGTCTTCTGGTATGAGTTCGTGCTCTGTTAATTCTTGCATAACGCGATCTGGATTCGCGCCTTCTTTATCAATTTTGTTTACAGCAACAATAATAGGAACATTCGCTGCTTTCGCATGATGAATGGCTTCGACTGTTTGTGGCATAACACCGTCATCTGCTGCAACAACAAGGATCGTAATATCCGTAATTTCTGCCCCTCTAGCTCTCATTGTTGTAAAAGCAGCATGTCCTGGCGTGTCTAGAAATGTAATTTTCTTGCCTTGATGACTAATTTGATAGGCGCCAATATGTTGTGTAATGCCGCCAGCTTCCCCCTCAGTAACCTTTGTGTGTCTAATGGAGTCCAGTAATGTTGTTTTACCATGATCAACATGACCCATTATGGTCACAACAGGTGGCCTGATTATCGCCGTATCATCATCTATTTCAAATTCACGATCTTCAAATTGAGCTTCATCCTCCACGACTTCTTCCTCTACAGCAACGCCATAGTCCGTTGCTAAGAGTTCAATCGTATCTTTATCTAATTCTTGGTTTTTAGTAGCCATAATACCAAGCATCATTAATTTCTTAATGATTTCAGTCGATTCTCTACCAAGTTTTTCTGCAAATTGGGCAACCGATAAAGAACCTAAAAAGGTGATTTTTTCAGGTAATTTAATTTCTTGTTTTACAGACGGTGACGTACGCTTATTATTTCTTTTCTTGTTATACCTTTTATTATTGGGATGATTATTACTATTACTCTTATTATTCATTCTTTTTCGATTGTCATTTTTGCCACGATTTTGGTTTTGATTTGATTTATTTTGCGTTTTTATAGCTTCCACACGTACCTCTTTGTTTGTTTTATTTTTTGTTTGTCCTTCAGTTTGATTTTCTTTAGTCTCTTTTTTAGTAGAAGGATTCACACTATGATTTAATTTTCCAATGATATCATCTTCGATAACCGACATATGGCTCGAAACTTCTACTCCCAACTGTTTCAATTCCATAATCACTTTTTTACTCGTTAACTGATGTTGTTTTGCATATTCATAGACACGCATCTTACTCATATGTTCACCCCCGTGTAGATTGATCTAACAACGCGATCATTCGCTGACCAAATCCTTGGTCTGTCACCGCAACAAGGACACGTTCAGGTTGGCCAATCGCCCTACCTAGCACTTCTCGATTATCTACTGTGAGAAGTGGTACATCGTAGTAATTGCATTTATTTGATATCGTTTTTTTCGTTCGATCAGAAGCATCGTTTGCCATAATGACGGCAAATGCCTTCTTAGCTCTTATCGATTGGATCACTTGTTCTTCTCCTGAAATGGTCATTCGAGCTCTGCAGGCGAGGCCCAACAATGATTGCCATTGCCTAGTCAATATGGTTCTCCTCTAAATATGACCGCATCGCTTGAAATACTTCTTGAGGCACTTCAGCTTCGAGATGTTTTGATAAGAGTTTTTTTGATTCTGCTTTATCAACAACTTCTCTCTTCATAGAAATGTAAGCTCCCCGACCATTTTTTCTACCCGTTAAATCTAATGATACTTCACCTTCAGGTGACCGAACGACACGAAATAAGGCTTTTTTTTCAGCAGATTCCTGTGTGACAATACATTTACGCATGGGCACTTTACGTTTTTTCACGTCTTTCACCCCACTTATTCGTCTTCAGTGTTTGATTTTTGTTCTTCACTCTCATCAAAATCACTAGGGAGCTCCTCGGATTCAAGAAGTGATTCTTCATGGTTATCACTTTCAGAAAGCAACCCTTGTTCAAGAGCATCTGATTCGCTTTTAATATCTATTTTCCATCCTGTTAACTTAGCTGCAAGTCTTGCGTTTTGCCCTCTTTTTCCAATTGCAAGTGATAATTGGTAGTCGGGTACGACAACGGTTGTTGCCTTGTTTTCTTCATCCACAATGACTTTAAGAACTTTTGAAGGACTTAAACTGTTTGCAACGTAAGTTACTGGATCTTCAGACCAGCGCACAATATCAATTTTCTCGCCTTTTAGTTCATTTACAATGGTTTGAACACGTGCACCTTTTTGACCAACGCATGAACCGACTGGATCAACAGCCGCATCCTCAGCATGTACTGCTATTTTCGAGCGATCGCCCGCTTCACGTGCGATTGATTTAATCTCAACGGTTCCGTCAAAAATTTCAGGTACCTCAAGTTCAAATAACCGTTTTAAGAGTCCAGGATGAGTTCTTGATACCATGATCGAAGGCCCTTTTGTCGTATTTTCAACTTTTGTAAGATACACTTTAATCCGATCATGTGGGTGGTAGGACTCATTTGGCATTTGTTCTGTTAAAGGAAGTAAAGCTTCGACTCTCCCTAAATCAACATAAATGTAACGGTGATCCAGTCTTTGAACGATTCCTGTCATAATATCGTCTTCTCTATCAATATATTCAGAGAAAATGACACCACGTTCAGCTTCTCGGACACGCTGAGTGACAACTTGTTTTGCTGTTTGTGCGGCAATACGGCCAAAATTCTTTGGTGTTACTTCAATCTCAACAGTGTCTTCAAGTTCATAATGTGGATTAATCGCTTTTGCTTGTTCAAGTGAAATTTGGAGTCTTTGATCTTCTACCGTTTCTACAATTTCTTTTCTTGCAAAAACTTTAATTTGACCAAGTCCTTCATTTATATCAACACGAACATTTTGCGCTTGATTAAAATTTCGTTTGTACGCAGAAATTAGCGCTGCTTCTAATGCATCAATAAGAACTTCCTTACTAATTCCTTTATCTTTTTCTAGCGCAGTCATAGCATCTAATAGGTCGCTACTCATTGTCTTATTTTCTCCCCTTTTTAACAATGCAAACTACTTTAGCATTAAAAAATGATCGCAAGTCTTGCACTTGCAATCTTTTCAACGGGTAAAGTGATTTCTTCAACCCTCGTTTTATTTTTAATTGCAAGCGTTACGGCATGTTCATCTGCATGAATCAGTTTTCCTTCAAATTGTTTATTACCTTCTATGGGTTCATATGTTGTAATATGTACCTGCTTTTGAACTGCTTTTTTTAAATCTTCATTTGTTTTCAGTGGCCTTTCTGCCCCTGCTGATGATACCTCAAGAAAGTAAGCTTCTTTTATCGGATCATCTTCGTCAAGCGCTTCACTTAGACGTTCACTGACAGCTGTACACATATCTAAATCAACGCCTTTTGGCGAATCAATAAAAACACGAAGGAACCAGTTCTTACCTTCTTTAACATATTCGAGGTCAACAAGTTCTATATCAAGTTGATCCAATATCGGAAGAATGAGTTCCTTTGTTTGTTCTGATATTTTTCCTGCCATACTTTCGTACCTCCTTTCGAAAACGAAAGAGTGAGGATCTCCTCACTCTTCTAAAAACGACCTATTCATTAGTATCTCCAAAGTCACTATAACATACCTTTTGTTTAAAGGCAACTTTTACTAAATACGGCGAATAGCAAGGAAATGTCTTCCATTCGCAAAGACATTACAAAAGGGAAACCCATCTACGAGATTACTACTTTAAAGATATGATTGCAAATGAATCGGCAAAAAATACGTGTTCAAAAAGGTGACAAATTAGAAGCAAGAAGGTCAAGGCGGCGCCGTTTTGAGGACCGGAATGTAGGTTATTACTACATGAGGACCGGCCTTCCACAGGATGTGGTGGCTTCAACGTTGCTCACAGGACGTGAGCGGCTTTAGTTGAAGATCCTCTTGGCGGGCGTCCGAGATTCGCAGCTTATCATTTGGTGACTTTTTTGAACTTCCTCTAAAATAAAGACAATTGATTCTCATCTGGCATTCCTTCCAAACAACCATGTTGATCTAAATATTCAACAACTGTTTTAGAAAGTTTAGCCCGTTTTTGTAAATCTTCTTTTGATAGAAACTCGCCTTCTTCTCGAGCTTTGACAACGTTAATGGCTGCATTTGTACCTACACCAGGAAGAGCATTAAATGGAGGGATGAGAGTATCCCCATCAACAATAAATTCACTTGCCTTAGAACGATAAAGATCGACAGAAGCAAAATTAAATCCACGTTCACACATCTCAAGCGCTAGTTCAAGAACTACTAATAAGTTCTTTTCTTTTGGAGAAGCATCGAGACCTTTCTTTTCTATTTCTTCAATTTTGCCTCGAATGGCATGTGAACCACGCCTCATCACGTCGATGTCAAAGTCATCCGCGCGTACAGAAAAGTAAGTTGCATAAAAGAGAATAGGATGATGAACTTTAAAGTAAGCAATCCGAATGGCCATTAATACGTAAGCTGTAGCATGTGCTTTCGGGAACATATACTTAATTTTTAGGCAAGAATCAATATACCAATCAGGGACATTATTTTTTTTCATTTCTTCAATCCATTCATCTTGTAAACCTTTCCCTTTTCTTACAGATTCCATAATTTTAAAAGCAAGAGAAGGTTCTAATCCTTTATGCATAAGGTATACCATAATATCATCACGACAACCAATAACATCTTTAAGGACGCAGGTTCGATTATTAATTAGTTCTTGTGCGTTTCCAAGCCAAACGTCTGTACCATGTGAGAGACCTGAGATCTGAACTAGTTCTGCAAATGTGGTTGGTTTGGTATCTTCAAGCATTTGTCTAACAAAACGAGTGCCAAACTCAGGAATCCCTAGAGTTCCCGTTTTACAACGAATTTGGTCTTGAGTAACACCTAAAGACTCCGTTGAACTAAATAACTTCATTACTTCTTTATCATCTGTCGGTATTGTCTTGGGATCCATGCCGCTTAAATCTTGGAGCATCCGAATCGCTGTTGGATCATCGTGACCAAGAATATCAAGTTTTAATAAATTATCGTGTATGGAATGGAAATCAAAGTGTGTGGTTCTCCATTCGGATGTTTTGTCATCTGCTGGATATTGAATCGGCGTAAAGTCATAAATATCCATATAATCTGGAACAACAATGATTCCGCCAGGGTGTTGACCCGTTGTACGTTTTACACCTGTGCATCCTTTAGCTAAACGATCAATTTCAGCGCCTTTGAAATGGGCATTGATATCCCCTTCATACCCTTTGACATAACCGTAAGCAGTCTTATCTGCTATTGTTCCAATGGTTCCTGCACGATAAACTTTATCTTCCCCAAATAATACTTTTGTATAGTTGTGGGCAACAGGTTGATACTCCCCAGAAAAGTTTAAATCGATATCAGGGACTTTATCTCCTTTAAACCCGAGGAACGTTTCAAACGGAATATCATGGCCATCTTTCTTATATGGTGTATGACAATTAGGACATTCTTTATCAGGTAAGTCAAAACCACAAGCAACAGATCCATCAGTGAAAAATTCTGATTGATGACATGTTGGACAGACATAATGAGGGCTCAGAGGATTAACCTCTGTAATGTCCATCATTGTTGCAACAAGTGAAGATCCAACTGAACCCCTTGAACCGACTAAGTAACCGTCAATCAGTGATTTTTTAACCAATTTATGGGCAATGAGATAAATAACGGCGAAACCGTGACCAATGATGCTTTGTAGTTCCTTTTCTAATCGTTTGACGACGATTTCTGGTAAATCCTCACCATAACGTCGATGGGCTTCCCGGTAGCTCATCTCTTTAACTTCTTCCTCAGCACCGTCAATTTTCGGTGTAAAGAGTTTATCTTGGACCGGAGTGACTTCCTCGATGGAATCCGCTATTTTATGCGTGTTGGCCACAACCACTTCTTTTGCTTTTTCTTCCCCCAAAAAAGACAAACACGCCAGCATTTCATCCGTTGTACGGTAATGGACTCTTGGCTGAGTTTGACGATTTAATGGGTTACCCGCTTGAGATGCTATAAGGATTTTTCGATAAAGATGATCGTTTTCATCTAAATAATGAACATTTCCGGTTGCCACGACGGGTTTATTAAGTTTTTCACCTATTTTTACAAGATTAGTTAAAATTTCACGAAGCGCTAATTCATCAGTTACCAATTCTTTTTCAATGAGATGGGCATAATTCTCCGGTGGCTGAATTTCAATATAATCATAGAATTTAGCCACTTCTTCAGCTTCTTTTATAGATTTTTGCATCATTGCTTCAAATAGTTCACCTTTGTCACAAGCCGAACCTATTATGAGACCCTTGCGATGCTTTTCAAGTAGGGAACGCGGGATACGCGGAACTCGATAAAAATAGTTTAAATGAGAAAGTGAAACAAGTTTGTAGAGATTTTTAAGTCCTTCCTGATTTTGAACGAGAATAATAACATGAGTTGGTCTCACACGTTCAAAGCTTCCTTTTCCCATATTGTCATTTAATTGATTATGATACACAATGGACTTTTCATCTGCATCTTTAAGCATTTTACATAATAAATAGCCTGTCGCTTCTGTATCATAAATCGCCCGGTGATGCTGGGTTAAATCAATATTAAACACCTTACATAAAGTGTTTAGTCGATGATTTTTTAAATCAGGATATAGAAACCGTCCGAGTTCAAGAGTATCGATGACAGGATTCGTTGCCTTTTCAAGGCCAATTTGTTCGTAACCATTATTTAGAAACCCCATATCAAAGCTTGCATTGTGAGCCACTAATATGGCATCACCAGCGAAGTCATGAAATCGTTTTAATACATCATCAATTTCTGGAGCACTTGCGAGCATATCATCCGTGATACTCGTTAAATCAATGATCGTTTGCGATAATCGTTCGTGAGGATTGACAAATGATTCAAATCGATCAATGATTTCTCCATCTTTCATTTTGACTGCCGCAAGTTCAATAATCTTGTTATAAACAGCAGATAGACCGGTTGTTTCAACGTCAAAGACGACATAGGTATCGTCTTGTAAGATGCGCTTTTGTTCATTGTAAGCAATAGGTACACCATCGTCGATAAGATTGGCTTCTACTCCATACAAAATTTTAACACCATTTTTCTTTCCTGCTGAATAGGCTTCTGGAAATGACTGGACGACAGCATGATCTGTTATGGCGATAGCTTTATGTCCCCATTCCTTAGCTCGATTGACTAAACTTGTGGCTGTTACAACTGCATCCATTTGACTCATAACGGTATGAGAATGCAATTCAATTCTTCGTTCTCCTTCAGGAGCAGTGTCTTTCTTACGTGCGGGTTTGATCTCTTCAATATCATTTCCTAACATAACCAAATCTCTTACGAACGTGTCGTTTTGCACACCACCTCGAACCTTTACCCATATTCCTTTTTTTAAGCCCAAGAACTTGCTGGCATCATCTTTGTCTCTGGAGAAGGTTTTAACGAGAATGGAATCCGTATAATCGGTGATTTTAAATAGTAACAGCGTACGTCCGCTTCGAAGTTCACGTGTTTCCACATCAAATACGTAACCTTGTACGGTTATGCGTCGTTCTTCATCTTGAATTTGGTTGATCGGAACTGGATCATCCTTAATATCATATCCTATTTGAAATGGACCGGCTGGTGTATCATCAACTTGCTTTTCTTTTGCCTTAGCCTGTTCAATAACGGCTTCAATCACTTTCTGTTTATCTTCTTCGTCTCGTTGCTTTTTAAAGGCCTCATATGCCCTATCGTTCCGTTTAAGATTGACTTCAAGATGTAATGTATGAAATCCACAGTTTACTAGAAAGAGAGATAATGGCTGTTCACATTTACGTTTTATCAATAATGATTCCGCCTCATTGGACGCCTCTAAGATTAATTTACCAGAGTCAATCTGCGGTTTTTGCTGCTTTAATACGGCTTTAATTCCCTGGGACAGCTGCGGAACCTGATCAAGAAAGTATAACCAATAATCTTGAAAAAGAGATGCATCATCGACTGATTCAGTGTTAATTTTAAAGGTTACTTTTGCTATATTATGAAATTGTTTTTTCAATCCACGATCTAACCAGTCATAAACATGGAAAGGCAGTGGCTTTTTTAGTCCAAATGTAAACACCCATTGACGAGTTTCTTGAAAAACGGTTAACTTATGAATCTGACCACCATTAAAATATTTTTCGATCACTTCAGTAGGGGCTTCGAGTTGTTTGAGAAGAATCATAAAACGATCGTGATTCGTTTTTCCTTCATTCATGTTCAACTCCCCTTTCTTTCAAAATTTAAAGCAAGCTGAATGAAAAGAACGGCGCCTATTTCACTGGCACCGTTCAAATAGAAGAGATAAATAATCACCTGGACTGCCGATATTCCTCAATATGAGACGATTAACGAATCGACTTCTGGAAAGGTGCCAGCAAGGTGTCATTTCCACTTTATCCTTCTAAAAACAACAAAGGTATCAATATTACTTTTCTAGAGTTGAGTAAATAAATTGTTCAAGTGACTCAACTTGCAACTCAAGTTGCTCACCCGTTTGCCTAATCTTTACTTCTACAATACCTTCAGAAGCTTTTTTTCCTACTGTAATACGAATTGGGCAACCAATGAGATCACTATCTGCAAATTTAACTCCTGCTCTTTCTTGACGATCATCGATCAAAACATCCCAACCTTTGGCGCTTAGTTGTTCATGTAAAAGAGTGGCTAGCGATAATTGATCATTATTTTTCACATTGACAGGAATGACATGAATATGAAATGGTGCAAGAGCAACTGGCCAACATAATCCTCTATCATCATGATATTGTTCTACAACAGCAGATAAGGTTCTGGAAACACCAATCCCATAACATCCCATAATGATTGGCTTACTTTTTCCTTGCTCATCTAGAAATGAAGCACCCATTGATTTTGAATACACTTCACCAAGTTTAAATACTTGTCCAATTTCAATCCCACGAGCAAACTTAATTTTCCCTTTTTTATCAGGTGATAAATCCCCTTCTTTGATGACACGAAGATCAACACAAGGAACCTCCGGGAAATCACATTCTATATTTATATTAACATAAGTAGATTTATTTGAGGCATTGTAAAGATATCCATTGACGACATTTTTTACGCTTTGATCGCTTAGAAGTGTAACATCCTCAGGAAGTTGTTGAATGTCGTAATTTTCAACTTCATTATGTTCTAAAGTTTCAATTGTTCTTAACTTAAGAAAATTCTTTACTTTAACTTCATTAATTTCATCGTCATCGCATGCAAGCACGAGAATGTTCTGATCGTCTGATTTAAATCCAACCAGTTTGAGCTTCCGCTCAGGTTCTCCCTCAAAGTGATCCATCACTTGCATTGTATCAGGTGTTCCAGACTGCTTATTTTCTTGAAAAATAACCTCTGCCATTTCTAGATTCGCAGCATAGGATGATTCGTCTGAATAAGCAATGGTATCTTCTCCAATATCAGCTAGCGCTTGGAATTCATGTGTATCTTTACCACCTATAGCCCCAGAATCCGCAATAACAGCGCGATACTTTAAACCACAACGGTCGAAAATACGTATATATGCATCATAAATGTCTTTGTATGTTTGATCCAAATCTTCTTGACTAGCATGGAAGGAATAGGCATCTTTCATGATAAATTCTCTTCCTCTTAATAAACCAAAACGCGGTCTTTTCTCATCTCGGTATTTAGTTTGAATTTGGTAGAGGGTCATGGGTAATTTCTTATAAGAATTTAATTCATCACGTATTAAACTTGTAATCAATTCTTCGTGAGTCGCACCAAGTGCAAAGTCTCGCCCGTGCCGATCCTTCAATCTCATTAATTCTGGTCCGTAAACATTCCATCGTCCAGACTCATGCCATAATTCTGCTGGTTGAATAGCGGGCATTAAAAGTTCCTGAGCTCCAGTGTGATTCATTTCTTCACGTATAATGGTTTCTATTTTTTGTAGGACTTTATTTCCGAGTGGCAAATAAGAATAAATACCAGCAGCAATTTGTCTAATAAAACCTCCGCGAACTAAAAATTGGTGACTAGCTGATTCAGCATCAGCAGGTGTTTCTTTTAAAGTTGGGATAAATAGTTTACTTTGTTTCATCAAGAGCACCTCAATATATCATTTAGAATAACATAGCAAAATCGCTATGAAGATGTCATCGTTTACAAGCCAATTATAATTAATTTTGAACCCTGGTATATCATCTATTAAATAATGACACGTTTACTATCATGGCAGGATGGTTCAAAACACACCGTACAGAAGGTTCAACTATAAACCTTCTGTACGAACACTTTTTAGTGTAAAAACACTTTTTGAATGTCATTCCATGTGACAACGACCATAAGTAGCATTAATAAGGCAAATCCAATAAAGTGGACAATGGATTCCCTTTGTGGATCGATAGGCTTACCTCTTAACGCTTCGACAATAATGAATAGAAGTCGTCCGCCGTCAAGTGCAGGAAGTGGGAGCAAGTTAATAATACCTAAATTGATACTTAGGAATGCTGCCCAATTTAAGACAATGAGAAAACCTTGAGATACAAATTGGCCAGTCACATTATAAATACCTACAGGACCCGATAATTGATCTAACCCTACGGCACCTGTTACAAGCATTTTTAATCCAACTAATTCTTGTTTAATCCAGAAATAAGTTTGCGAGACTCCACCTTTTAAAGAAGCTACGAAAGAGTGTTTTGTTGGTGCGTAAACGCCTATGAAACCTTCTTGTTTACCTGATGGTCCTTTTCTAGCATTTGTTTTAACGTCAATCTTCTGTTGTTGATTATTTCGTTCTATAGTGAACGTTAATAGGCTATTCGGATGATGATTAACGTACGTCATAATGTCTTGCCAAGCGTTAATCGGTTGTTCATCAATTTGAATGACACGATCGCCCTGGTGTAAGCCTGCTTGGATAGCGGGATTATTTTCAACTAGTTGTCCGAGCTTAGGAGCATTCGAAGGGACCCCTTGTATGGAAAAATAAACAACAAAAATAACAAACGCCAATAAAAAGTTCATAAATGGACCCGCAAATATGGTTAAAAATCGAGCCGTTTTGGTTTTTGATGAGAACTGTCGATCCAGTGGAGCAATTTGAAAAGCTTGTTCATCGACAACATACTCAGCTTCTCGATCTAATGGGTACTCAATCAATTCCCCGTCCTCTGAGTCATATCCCTTAATGACTAAGTCTTTTTCCAAATCTGCTGTTTCAACGGTGACAAGTTTTGCATCGGGATATTTATCAAGATGATTAATAATTATTTTACTTACGTGTTGTTGATGGTTAAACAAGAGACCAATACGGTGGCCAGGTTTTATATCAATAATTTCTGGATCTTCACCCGCCATACGTACAAAGCCACCAATAGGGAGTAAACGCAATGTATATACCGTTTCTCCTTTTTTAATGGAGAATAGCTTTGGTCCGAAACCAATGGCATACTCTCTACATAAAATGCCTGATTTTTTGGCTACGATCAAATGTCCAAATTCATGGATAGCAATAAGGACACCAAAAATAATGACGACTGAAATAAACGTTTCCACGATCTAACCACCTTTGTTTGTCATTCACTTAATTCATCATTACACATGTGATTTTACCCAGTCATTAACCTGCTGTCTCGTTCTAATATCAATCTCTCTGATGTCTTCTAATGATGGGTTAGATACCATTTGATGTTCATTTAAAGCTCTTTCAACTAAGTCTTCTATTTGCAAAAAAGAAATACGCTTATTCAAGAAATGTTCAACAGCTTGTTCATTAGCTGCGTTCAATACCGCTGGTGCAGTTCCACCTAATTTACCCGCTTGATAAGCAAAATCTAAACATTTAAATCGTTTTGTGTCGACCTTTTCAAAATGAAGAGCTCCTAATTCCCATAAGTTTAACCTTTTTTCTTGTGGAAGTTCAAGTCTTTTAGGATAACTTAACGCATATTGGATCGGAACGTGCATACTTGGCAATCCCAGCTCGGCGATCACACTCTTATCATGATATTCGACTAGAGAATGAACAATACTTTCTTTATGTATAATTGTATCAATTTTCTCATAGGGGATATTAAAGAGCCAGTGTGCCTCAATTACTTCTAATCCCTTGTTCATTAGTGTTGCCGAATCAACGGTGATTTTTGCACCCATCGACCAATTTGGATGCTTAAGTGCATCTTCTACCGTTACATGTTTCAATTCATCTCGACTGCGCTCTCTGAAACTTCCACCTGATGCCGTTAAAATGAGGCGGGAAATCGCCTTGTTATCTTGTCCCTGCATCGATTGAAATATGGCTGAATGCTCACTATCAATGGGGAGAAGGGTCACTCCTTTTTCCTTTACTCTTTCCATCACCAAATGACCTGCTGTGACTAATGTTTCTTTATTGGCTAGACCAATGGTCTTACCCGCCTCAATAGCAGCAAGTGTTGGTTCAAGACCAATACTGCCTAATACAGCATTGATAAGCATATCTGCATCAGGATGAGTTGCGACTTCAACTAAACCTTCAATTCCTGATAAAATTTCCACAGAGGAAGGAACCAGAGATCTTAGTCTTTCTTTTATATGATCATTTTTTACCGAAACAAGCTTTGGACGATATTGACGAATATATGGGAGCGCCCTCTCAATATTTTCGCCAAAAGAAAGAGCAACGACAGAAAATTCTTCTGGATGGGTTCCTATAACATCAAATGTTTGAGTACCTATTGAACCAGTTGCTCCTAAAATACTAAGTCGTTTCATTCTATCCTTCCTCTCTATAAAGCTTGTGTTAAAAAACTTTTGTCAAACCAACTAACCTAAAAAATGAAAAACATATAAAATAGGTAAGACAAAAAGGAGACTATCGAATCTATCGAATATACCGCCGTGACCTGGTAAAATTTTACCGGAATCTTTAATATCGTAATGTCTTTTTATGGCGGATTCTGCCAGATCACCCAATTGGCCAAATATGGATACAATAAGTGTTATGAACAGAAGACCACCGAATGAGTGAATCGTTTGAGATGGTACCAGCATATAAAGGATCATGGCAACAATTAGTGCAACGACAACAGCCCCTATAGAGCCCTCAATTGTTTTATTCGGGCTAATGTGCGAGGCAAGTTTTCTTTTGCCAATCGCTCGTCCAACAAAATAAGCCCCACTATCCGTTACCCACATAATAATTTGAATGAACAAAACTAGCCATAACTCATGAAAACGAGCTGTTGTAAGAAGTGAGAAACTAAAACCTATGTAAAAAGCGGATAAGAAAAGATAGGCAATATCATCAAATGTTATTCTGTTTTTCGTAAAAACAATACTTGCAAAGAGGAAAATTAATAGAATAACAAGCATCTTAAGAGCCGATACACTGACAATATAATTGTCCCATAAAGGTTTTAATACTAGGCTTGCGACAAAAATAAAGCCAACGATAGAATGAAATTCAGTCGATTTTACTCCCTTCATCGCTAATAACTCATAAAAGGCGATCACGGCAAACGCAGTGACCAAAATAGAAAAAGGTACTGGATGAATGAATAAGCATCCAAGATAGACGATACCAAAAATGATGGCCGTCATAATACGTTGTTTCAAAATCGTAACCTCCCTAGCTCGTTACTCCGCCATATCGTCTTTTGCGGCTACTAAAATGCTTGACGGCTTCATGTAAGTCGCTAACTGAAAAGTCGGGCCACAATTTATCTGTAAACCAAAATTCTGTATAAGCGATTTGCCAAAGCATAAAATTACTTATTCGGAGTTCACCACTTGTGCGAATGAGCAAATCTGGATCTGGCAGTGATTTACTTAGCAAGTAATTAGAAATCATGTCTTCGTTGATCGTTTCTTTATCGAGAATTCCTTTCTCTATATCATGAATAAGAGATTTTACAGCACATGTAATTTCATGTCGACTACCATAATTAAGAGCAAAATTTAGAATCATGCCTGTATTTTTCTCGGTTTTTTCTTTAGCCTGAGTAACAGCACGAAGTGTATGAGAAGGTATTTTATCCAGATCCCCCATCACTTGTACTTGAACATTTTTTTCAATGAGTTCAACAAGATAACTTGATAAAAATTGTTCTGGTAACTTCATTAAAAATTCAACTTCATCTTTAGGTCTTTTCCAATTTTCCGTCGAGAAAGCATAAAGAGTAAGGACTTTTATCCCCATTCTACTTGCTTCACGGACAATTTTTTTGACCGTTTTCATTCCTTCACGATGTCCTGCTATTCGTGGTAATCCTCTTTTGTTGGCCCATCTACCATTTCCATCCATAATGATTGCAACATGAGTAGGAACATTGAGGTCCTGAGTCGTCAAATTTTCATGACGATGTGTTTTTGTTTTGCCCCTTTTTAAGGAAAACCTTTCTAGCATACAACTTCCTCCAGAGTCTGTCTAATATTAAAACATACCTTTCGTTAATTAACCGTTATATTTGTCAATAGACTCGATATTATGTAATAGTGCCATATCTTAGTGTATAGAATTTTCATCGTTTAGTAAAGAACGTACCTATGTAAAATAGATTGCTATTATGTATATCCCCCAACAAGATATTAAAAAGCCCCCTTTACATAGAGGGCATTTTAACTTAAACTTCCATAATTTCTTTTTCTTTTTCACTCACAGTTTCATCAATCTTTGAGATATAGTTATCTGTAAGTTTTTGTATTTGGTCCGTTAAATCACGTTGATCGTCTTCAGTTAACTCATTATTTTTCACTGATTTTTTCAAGTTGTCGTTCGCATCCCGACGAATATTCCGAATAGCTACTTTGCTTTCTTCAGATGTTTTTTTAATGATTTTAACGAGTTCCGTGCGTCGTTCTTCGGTCAATGCAGGAATGGCAATTCGTATAACATCACCATCATTTGTCGGTGAAATGCCTAAATCAGATTTAAGAATGGCTTTTTCCATTTCCCCGATTGCTGTTTTATCATAGGGTTGAATGAGCAAAAGTCTAGCTTCCGGTGCTGTAATACTTGCCAACTGATTTAGAGGGGTTTGTGCCCCGTAGTATTCAACTGTTATTTTGTTTAAAATGCTAGGATTAGCTCTCCCAGCACGTATGGTAGATAGTTCACGTTTAAGAGCAGCTAAAGCTTTATCCATCCGATCTTTAGTATCGTTAATTACTTCATTTGCCATTTTCATTTCCCCCTTACGACAGTTCCAATTTCTTCACCTAACACAACTCGTTTAATGTTTCCAATTTCAGTGATTGAAAAAACAACAAGCGGTATATCATTATCCATACATAGAGAAGAGGCTGTAGAATCCATGACAGCAAGCCCTTCGTTTAGAACATCTAAATATGAAATACGATCATATTTAACTGCGGCCTCATCCACTTTTGGATCAGCAGAATAAACACCATCAACATTGTTTTTAGCCATTAATATCACTTCAGCCTCAATTTCCGCGGCTCTGAGTGCTGCTGTAGTGTCAGTTGAAAAATAAGGATTACCCGTTCCAGCCGCAAAGATAACGACACGTTTCTTTTCTAAATGTCTAATTGCACGCCTGCGAATGTAAGGTTCTGCAACCTGTCTCATTTCAATAGAAGATTGAACACGAGTTCCAACTCCCAGACTTTCCAAGCTATCTTGGAGGGCAAGGGCATTCATAACTGTGGCAAGCATTCCCATATAGTCAGCTGTCGCACGATCCATTCCCATTTCGCTACCTGTTTTGCCGCGCCAAATGTTCCCTGCACCAACCACAACGGCAACTTCAACATTTAGATCCGCAATTTCTTTAATTTGTTCAGAAATGGATAAAATAATTTTTGGGTCAATACCAAAACCTACATCACCAGCTAATGCTTCACCACTTAATTTAAGTATTACCCGTTTATATTTTGCTTCATTTGACATGTATGAATACCCCTTCCTATCTACTCTCTATTTTAAAAATGGGGCACGTATCCGCGCCCCTATTTGAGATGATGTTCAAAGCCGCTCTGTAGCAAAAGTTATTGAACATTCTTTATGTCATTATTATATCTGGCTTATTTTTTCATTTGGGCTTGAACTTCTTCAGCAAAGTTTTCTTGACGTTTTTCTAAACCTTCGCCTACTTCATATCGAACAAAGCCTTCAGCCGTTGCATTATTATTTGCTAAGTATTTGCTTACAGTAACATCTGGATCTTTAACAAAGTTTTGATCAACAAGGCATATTTCTTGGAAGAATTTCTTCATACGACCTTCAACCATTTTTTCAACGATTTTTTCAGGTTTACCTTCATTTAATGCTTGTTGTTTAAGAACTTCTTTTTCGTGAGCAGCTTCTTCTTGAGATACTTGATCTTTAGAGAGATAACGAGGGTTTACAGCAGCAACGTGCATTGCAACATCTTTAGCAACACTATCATTTCCACCTTTAATCTTCGTTAAGACAGCGATTCGGCCACCCATATGTAGGTACGCACCAAAGTTTTCATCTTCAGCTTTATCAATGACAGTAAAGCGACGTAAAGAAATTTTTTCACCAATTTTTGCAATCGCAGTATTAATGAATTCTTCTACCTTTTGGTCTGAGCCTTCTAAGTTCTGAGAAAGAGCTTCTTCAACAGTTGAAGGACTATTTTTCAATAAATGCTCAGCTAATGTATTGATTAATTGAATAAATTGGTCGTTTTTTGCAACAAAGTCTGTTTCAGAGTTAACTTCGAGAATGACTGCTTTATTACCTTCAACTTTAACTTGAGCTAAACCTTCTGCAGCCACACGGTCTGCTTTTTTCGCTGCTTTAGCCATTCCTTTTTCTCTTAACAAATCAACAGCTTTGTCAATATCACCATCAGTTTCAGTTAAAGCTTTTTTGCAGTCCATCATCCCTGCACCTGTAATTTCACGAAGTTCTTTAACTTGTTTTGCACTTATTGCCGCCATATGACATCCTCCTTTATGTGATTAACATGCATACATTGATATACAGAAAACATATAAATTAATAATGAACGTGTACTGATATTTTAACCAGTCTCTTAATCAAAAATTATGTTGTTTTCAATCATTTATTTCGTTACATCATTAATTCTCTTCTTTTTGCAAAAAAAGTGATAAGGGTCACACCCCTTATCACCCCTTGAAATCTAGTCTTTATTCAGCTTCTACTGGTTCTTGGACTTGTTCTTTTTCTTGAACATTTTCAGGAGCACTAGCAACGTCTAGTTCTTCACCTTGATTAGCTTCAAGAACGGCGTCAGCTACTTTACCAGTTAACAGTTTTACGGCACGAATGGCATCGTCATTACCAGGAATGATAACATCCACTTCGTCTGGATCACAGTTCGTGTCAACGATAGCAACAATCGGTATATTTAATTTGCGTGCTTCTGCAATCGCAATTCTTTCTTTGCGTGGGTCGATAACAAACAACGCTTGAGGAAGAGTTACCATGTCTTTGATTCCGCCTAAGAATTTTTCAAGACGTGCTAATTCTTTTTTAAGACCAACAACTTCTTTTTTAGGAAGGACATCAAAAGTACCATCTTCGGCCATTTTTTCAATTTGTTTTAATCTTGTAATACGTTTTCTAATCGTTTCAAAGTTCGTTAATGTACCACCTAACCAACGTTGATTAATGTAATACATACCAGAACGTTCTGCTTCAGTTTTAACAGATTCTTGTGCTTGTTTTTTAGTTCCTACAAAAAGAACTTTTCCGCCGTCAGCTGCAATGTTTCTAACAAACTGATAAGCTTCTTCTACCTTTTTAACCGTTTTTTGAAGGTCAATAATGTAGATACCGTTTCTTTCTGTAAAAATGTAAGGTTTCATTTTTGGGTTCCAACGACGTGTTTGGTGACCAAAATGAACACCAGATTCTAAAAGCTGTTTCATTGAGATAACTGCCATAATGTTTTTTCCTCCTAATGGTTTTATTCCGCCGCTCAAATCATTTCTAATACATGACTGATCTTCAGCACCAATGCATAGATTATTGAGCGTGTGTGATTGACACCGTTGTTTAATATAACATAAACATGTGGCTAATACAAGTTTATAGCGTCTTTTTTTCATTAATTTTTAATAAGAGGGCAATTTCCCCTTCACCACGTCCCAAAGCTTTTGCAATTTCCGTTATTGATTGCCCTTTTTGCTTTAAATGAAGTGCCTTCGCTAATAAGGATGACTCATGTCTTTCTTCGTTAGTTGATTTAATTGGTGGAATCCAATCTGTCACTGCATCATAGGTCACTTGTTGCTTACTCTTATTCATCACATTGTCTTTACCATCAATGGCTTTGCCTTGTTTTTCATGATTTGTTGGTTCATTTGATTGTATTACTTCGTGTTTCTTTGATTTATTTAGTTCTTGGATAAATCGATCATTCTCTTGCTCCATATCTGTCAAATAGGCCGTCATCGTTTCTTCAATTTCTCTTTTTAACTCTTCAGGATGCTGTTGTTCTAAATGCTTCAACCTCTGTACAAGATGAATAATAAGATAAAAAGCTAATAAATGTAATATTAAGCTGAAGATAATCCATAATATCATGATGTTTACTTCTCCTTAATTCTGGTTTGTATGATATTCGTTTTAATTATTTATACGGTTAAGGTAAAGTGAGCACGAAACATCAAGGTGTTAAATAGTGACGGAGCTTATAAATCGCTTTACTATGAATTTGTGAAATACGTGATGTCGACAATTCCAAAATATGACCTATTTCGGTCAGAGTGAGTTCCTCATAATAAAATAATGTAATGACCAGCTGCTCTTTTTCATTAAGTCTTTTAATGTCTTCGCTCAGCATTTTATATTTCTCATTTTTTAAAATAACATGATCAGGTGTTGGAACGGACTTATCTTCAACGTAAACGACGGGATATTCACCTTTATCATTTTCATATTCTTCATCTAATGAAATGAGATTGGCAAACATATCTTCTGAAACGACTTTTGCCACATCATCGGTGGACATATCACAAGCACGTGCAACTTCCTCTAAAGTTACAGATCGCAAATATTTCTGTTCTAACATTTCTGTAGTAGCTTCAATTTTTTTGTTTTTTTCCCTTAATGAACGAGGCATCCAGTCTTCTTTTCTTAACCCATCTATAATGGATCCTCGTATACGAAATGAAGCATATGTATCAAATTTTAAATCACGAGTTGTATCAAATTTTTCTAATGCATCATAGAGGCCAAACAGACCATGACTCACCAATTCATCTCTACTTACCGAATTCGGTAAACCTAATATAATTCGCTGAACATGATAATGAACCAATGGCAAGTAAATTTTTAAGAGGTTATCAGCAGCCTCTGGATCACGATGATCTATCCACCGTTTCCAATATTGCTTTTCTTGATCCATTATGGATATCACCATATTCCTCACCTCTTAACCCTTCATTTACAAAGTATAATTATATCTGTTTCTCATCGCGATTTACGGTACGAATCGATAGGATAGATGAATGAGTATAAAACTCAATCGTTCTCCCGCTATGACCACCAACATCTTCTGCAATAATAGGGATATCAAATCGATGTAACTGTTCTTTGATGGCTTGAATATTTCTTTGACCTATAGATCCCATCATAGTCAGTCGAGAACTATTAAACATCTCTGCTCCACCCGCCATTTTTGACCGTAGGCGGGTTAATGGAATGTCATAAGAGCAGATTAACCTAACAAGTTCAGGGATAGCCGTGTCTGCAAATTTTCCTAACAAAAAATGGCTTCCTGGCTTAGCAATTTTCGATTCTGGCAGCATAATATGAGCCATCCCAGCGATCGTTCTATCGATATCATAAATAATGGCCCCTACACATGAACCAAGACCAATGGTTCTAAGGGATTGTTCTTTATTTGCGAGTTTAATTTCTGACAGTCCGACAAGAATCATAATTTACTCTCCCCCTAAAGCCAATTTAAATATGAGGTCCATTGAGTCAGGCGTAGGAAGGAAAACAAACTCACCATTCATTTGATGATGGTTGGTTTTGTCAACAAGGACTGTCTCAATCACAATAACGGAATCCGTTTCCATCGATAATTCGATTAATCCTTCACCCAAGATGGCTGCAGCTATATCTATTGATAATATAGGGGGTGATTGATGAATGGTTATGTTTAGAAATTGGGATAAAGCGGATATATATGAACCACATAAAATATTACCAATTTCACAAAAAGCCGATTCCCCTAATCCGCCATCATAAATGGTCGTATTCGGAATCATGTTAGAAACAAGCATTTCGGCATGTTCTTCCTTAAATAACATAAAGAAATGGCCATGAATATCACAATCGATGTAAGTGTAAGTAGCGGCAACATTGTTATCTCTATTCGGTCCATTGACTTCTGAAATAGGAACCACTTGTGCAGAAGGAATTTTTAAATCTATACGTTTATTTAATAATGTCGATAAAGCTGTTGCGGCATGTGCTGCGCCAATATTACCTATTTCTTTTAAGATATCGAGACGAAGATCCTCTGAGAAGGATGACTTGTTAGGACTCATCATTATGCCTCAATTTTCTTTAAATCATTAACTTCATTTGTGGTTAAGACTTGTTTTAAATTAAGTAAAACAAGCAATTTATCCTCTTCATACCTTGCAATACCATCAATATACGCTGCCTCAAGTCCTCCTACTATATCTGGCGCATCTTCAATTTGAGATGGACTTAAATCCACGACATGATGAGCAGAATCGACAAAAAGTCCAACCATTATGTCATCCATCTCAACGATAATAATTCTCTCTTCTGTCGTTTCAAGTGATTCTGCCATATTGAATCGCTTATGCATATCAATGACAGGTATCATTAAGCCGCGCATTGTCATAATGCCTTTTACGTAGGCTTGAACATGCGGAACTCGTGTAATTGCCTGAGGTCGTTCAATGGAAACAACATGATCAATGGATACTCCATACGTTTCTTCATTTAATTCAAAAAGAATGACTTTTTTATTTTGATATAATTGGCTCATCTTTCTTTCCCCCTTATTTGTCAGTAATGTGTGATTAACTCCCTGTAACCGAAAAGCTTATGCAATGGCTTCACAATCTAAAATTAAAGCAACACGACCATCTCCAAGAATGGTAGCACCTGATATTCCTTCAACATTCTTTAAATAATTCCCAAGTGATTTAATGACAATATCTTGGTGGCCTAATAGCTCATCAACAGCAAAAGCAAGGTAATTGTTTGACTGTTTTACAATAATCACAGCTTGTTTAGATGCTTCTGAGTCTGAATGTGGAACTTGTAAAAAGTTTCTTAAATCTATGAAAGGAACAACTGCATCTCGATAAATAAGGACCTCTTTTTTATTGACTGTTTTTAACTCAATTTGTCGTAATAACATCGTTTCGACAATACTAGAAATAGGAACGGCATAGGTTTCTTCCCCTAATTTGATGAGCATGGCATTAATGATTGATAGTGTTAGAGGTAATTTCACTGTAAACCTGGACCCTTTTCCTAACGTCGATTCAACGCTAACTGTGCCTCCAATTTTTCTTATGTTGCTTTGAACGACATCCAATCCGACGCCTCGACCAGAAATATCCGAAATTTTTTCTGCCGTACTAAATCCAGAAGCAAACATTAAGTGAAACACGTCTTGATCCGATAACTTAGAAGATGCTTCTAGGGTGATCAACCCATTTTCAATCGCTTTTGCCGTGATTTTCTGTCGATCAATTCCGGCCCCATCATCTTCTATTTCAATCATGACATGATTACCACTGTGAAAGGCTCGGAGTTGAACCGTTCCAGTTTCACTTTTTCCGTTTTCTTTTCGAACTTCTGGAAGCTCAATTCCATGATCTAATGAATTACGAAGTAAATGAACAAGTGGATCTCCTAGTTCATCAACAATTGATCGATCAACTTCTGTATCAGCGCCTGTAATGACTAACTCAATTTTTTTATTTAACTCTTTTGAGAGATTTCGAACCATCCTTGGGAAACGATTAAAGACGGTTTCAACAGGTACCATTCTTAAATTTAAGATTGTTTCTTGAAGTTGATTGGAGACTCGGTGTATTTTTTCCACTTGTGATTTTAAATGGTGATCCCCAACTTCATTTGAAATTTGTTCAAGCCGACCACGATCAATAATTAATTCTTCAAATAGATTTAATAAATGATCCAATCGATCAAGATTAACTCGTATGGTCTTATTTACTTGAACCGGGGCCGTACTTTTAGGTTTATTCGTCTCTTTTTTCTCTGTTTGATGATGGCTCTCTATTATATTTTCTTGTGCTTTTATCTGAGTAATTTCATCAATTTCAACTTGATCAATTTCCGAAACAGTTAAAATATCGTGCTTTATTTTATCAGGCGATTCACCTGTAATAAAAATGAAGGAAAAGGTCAAATCAAACTCTGCTTTTTCTATTTTTTCTGAGTCAGGTATTGTTTTTATGACATCTCCTTGTCCTTCAATAGCTTGAAAAACCATGACTGCTCTAGCTGCTTTTAACATACAATCATCCGTTAAGTTGACCTTTATAAAATAAGCAGACAGCCCTACGTCTTTTGCCTTTGAGACTATTTCCCACTCGGTCTCGTTTAAAGCACCATGCTCGTTATTTTTTGACTTCGATTCAACGGCTCCATTTTTTGATTTAGACGCAGATTGTTCACTATCATTGGAGATGGCTTCGCCTTTTTCCAATGCTTGCAGTTTTCTTACGATATCTGAAACATCTCTTTTATCAGATTGTCCCTGGATAATTTGGTCCAACATCGCTTCTAAATGATCAATTGATTCAAAAAGCGCATCTATCATATCAGGTGTCACGTCAATCTGTTTGTGTCGTAAAGCATCAAGAACATTCTCCATTTTGTGGGTCAAATTGGCCATATCTTCAAAACCCATGGAAGCGGACATTCCTTTTATCGTATGGGCAGAACGAAATATCTCATTGACAACACTTAAATCATTTGGATCATTCTCTAAAGCAAGCATTTTGTCATTCAAGTTTTGTAAATGTTCTCTTCCTTCGTCAATGAATAAAACGAGATATTGATTGGTATCCATGAAATCATTCCCTTATAGATTAATAGACTTGATTAATGATGGAAGATGCAACACGATAGATCGGCAAGACTTCATCAACCTCTACCGTTTCAATTAACATCTTAGGCATCCCAAAAACAACAGCTGTTTCTCTACTTTCGGCAATCGTATAACAGCTTGTTCTTTTTTTTAACTGTTTTGTACCTTCTGCCCCATCTTTCCCCATTCCTGTCAAGATTGCTATGATAAATTGATCGTGATTTAGGGGACACAACGATTGAAGTAGAAGATCAAACGCTGGCTTTACACCGTGCAAAGGCGGGGTATCTATCAAGTCAATTCTTAGGTATTTCCCGTCTTCTTTTATGGTCATGTGGTAACCTCCTGGTGCAATATACACATGTCCATTTTGAATGATTTCTCCTTGCACTGCTTCACTCACGTTACATAATGACGTTTCATTTAATCGTTCTGCTAATGACTTAGTAAATTTACTAGGCATATGCTGGACGACGAGTACCGGTGCCTGAAGGTCTTTAGGAAACCGCGTGATCACTTCGTATAAAGCTTTTGGGCCACCAGTTGATGCACCAATGCAAATGATTTTACGTAATGGATCACGCCTCTTTGTGTCATCATCAGCTTGCCTTTTTCGTTCTTCATGTTTATTATCGGCAAGATTTCCATTTATTCGAAGGTCCATTTCCCTACATCGCTTAATTTTTTCAATTAATTCTTCCTTAACAACTTCAATATCAAGTGAGATTTGACCAGAAGGTTTTGCGATAAAATCAACGGCTCCCCTCCTGACGGCTTCTAACGTCACATCAGCACCTTTTTGAGTCGCAAAAGATACCATTAAAGTAGGAGTAGGACATTGTGCCATTATTTTTGTTAAAACATCTAATCCGTTTTCTTCATATAATTCAACATCGAGTGTAATGACATGAGGCTTCAGCTCTAATGTTTTTTTCAGGGCTGCTTCTCCATTTCTTGCCACAGCAACCACTTCGATATCTGGATCACTATTTATCATATCTTGAAGCATTCTTCTCATAAACGCGGAATCATCAACAACCAAAACGGTGATTTTTTTCATGATTGATCAATTCTTACCGTTTGTAAGCTGTTTTCGATACGATCAAAAAACTTGGTGTTTTTCTGGCCATCTAATTGACTTATATAATGCAAATATTTTCGTGCACAGATTCTTGAAAATATCGTTTGCAGAGAAAAAGGATGACTTACGGTATCCGTATTATCAGAATCAGATGGAAAGATGCTAATCCATTTAAAGGCATTTTTTAAATAATGATCTGAAACCTTGATCAGTCTCTCTCCAATTTTCACCGCTTCGCCAAGTGTTTTTTCCTGTATTAGGACACAAGCAAACTCTAAGTCTTGATACATCAGTCTGAATTTTTTAAGCATGGTATATGTCGAAAGAACGGCTTGTTTCGTTCCCTTTGACAAAAACAGCAGTATATCAAATACAGATCCAAACCTTTCGAAGTCATTGACATTTTCAAAATCGAATAGAATCATATCAAATTCACCGTTTAATTCATTGAAGCTCATTTGTAACTCTTTCAAATAGTCACGATTTCCCCCTAGTTTATCAATCAACAGTGAGCCACTCCTCAGATATGAAACATGACGATGCTGCACCAAGGCTTTCTTAATTGGCTGTTTTCTGTTTAATGTTTCTGCAATACTTATAGATTGTGGAACGCCTGTCCATGGCTGTACGTCATTTCCTAGATAGATAACCAAGACTCTCTTGCCAAATTCACCTAAAGTTTGTGATAAATTTAAGCAAAATTGCGATTGTGCTGAATTTCGAGAATGTCCTGAAATAGCAAGATAGTTTGGAACAGATGGATGATGATTTTCCATGCGTCGTCTAAGACTCTCTGCTTGATCTATCACGGTCAATCCCTCCTAAAAATTCATCCACTAGTTGACTTGGATTTGCTTGAATTAGATCATCTGGAACATTTTGACCATTCGTTATATAGGCAGATGGAACGTTTTTATAGTGAATAAGCAAACTTATCATAGCTCCATAAGTCAACGTCTCGTCCATTTTTGTGAAAATAAAAGCATGAATGGGAACTGATGAAAAACGCTGGACAATTTGCTTCATATCAACATATTTTGCCGTAGCAGATAGGACAAGATAATTAGTCATATGTTGATTAAATTGAATTAAACCTTTTAATTCTTTCACATACGTTTCATTAAGATAGTTCCGACCTGCAGTATCAATAAAAACACGATCATACGATTCCAATTGTTTTTTTACATTATTAAAATCTTGACGATTATAAATAACAAATAAAGGAATATTGAGAATCCTAGCATAGGTTTTTAATTGATCAATGGCTGAAATTCGAAATGTATCGGTCGTCATAAAAGCCACAGACTTATCTTCATCTAAAACCGAATGACCTGCTAGTTTAGCAAGTGTCGTTGTTTTTCCAACTCCTGTTGGTCCAACCACTGTGATCATATGTGAAGATGGCGTTGGCTGATTGAACTGATGACGAGTCAGAAGCTTAACCAAATGTTTTTTTACAACATTTAATAAATCATGATACATCATTGATTCATCACTGAGATACCAGTTTTTAATCATTTCTTGGGTGCAAACATCAACATGCTCTATTTCTAACCCTTGATCAATCAAACTTGTTTTTATTCTTTCGATTGGATGCGGTAATTCCATACTCAAGGGTCCTACTTTTTGAGGGATGATCGTTCTCTTCAAATCTGGTATCTCTTTTTCCTGTCCCGACAAGTCTGGACGGACTCTTTTTTCAGGAAAAGGTTCCGGATCCATTGCTGCGAGTACCTCAATATATTCCGTTTTTAATAAATTAAAAAACCGAGCTTTTTTTACCTTTTTTGTATTTAAGATCACTGCATCAGATCCAAGCTCTTTCTTAACCTTGTCCATCGCCTGAGACATGGTTGGTGCCACTATTTTTTTTATCTTCATGCTGCATTCACTACCCCAATACTTTGAACTTCCACATAAGATTCCAATTCATTATAAGAAAGAACGGCCACATTTGGAAAATACCTTTCGATAAGTTGTCTGATATATCGTCTAATCGCCGGTGAACAAAGAATGACAGGTTCATTGTCGGCATCTACCCATTGTTCTACGTAACTTGAAACTTCTTTCAAAAATTGCCCTGAATCTTCTGTCCCTAAAGCCAAATAATTCCCGTGTTCGGTTGTCTGTACCGCACTTGCAATCCGGTGTTCCATATCTGGGCTTACCGTAATGACTTTTAATGTTTTCTCTTCATTTGTGTATTTATCCGTAATCTGCCTTGACAAGGCTTGTCTTACATATTCAGTCAATAAATCCGGGTCTTTTGTTAATGCCCCATAATCAGCCAGCACTTCAAAAATAACAGGAAGATTTCGAATCGATAATTTTTCTTTTAGTAAATTGACAAGGATCTTTTGGATATCGCCTAAACTTAATAACTCAGGCGAGACTTCATCTACAAGAGTCGCATTCTTTTCTCTTAAATGATCAATTAATTGTTTTACTTCTTGACGGCCTAACAATTCATGCAAATGTTGTTTTAATACTTCTGTTAAATGAGTAGAAACAACAGATGGTGGATCAACAACTGTATAACCCGAAAGTTCCGCCTTTTCTTTCATTTGTTCTGATATCCACAAAGCGGGCAGGCCAAAAGCAGGTTCAGTTGTTTGAATTCCTTGAATAGCTGGATCATCAATTCCTGGACTCATGGCAAGATAATGATCGTATAGTAATTCTCCGTTCGCCACTTCACTGCCTTTTATTTTAATTCGATATTGATTTGGCTCCAATTGTATATTGTCTCGTATCCGGACAATCGGAAGGACAACGCCCATTTCTATAGCAAGTTGCCTTCTTATCATGACAATCCGATCCAAAAGGTCACCACCTTGACTACTATCTGCTAGAGGAACAAGGGCGTATCCAAATTCAAATTCAATGGGATCTACTTGAATTAAATCAATGACACTTTCTTGACTTTTAAACGTGTCTTCTAAAGCTTGCTCTTCCGCCATTTCATCTAATTCAGTTTGTTTACTTCCATTTTGCCTTAACAAGTAACCCCCTATAATTAATAAAGCAGCAATAGGCAGAGTCAAAACAAAACCAATTGGCGTTAAACCAAGAATTAAGATAACAAAACCCGCAACCATCAACATAACAGGATAGGCTAACAGTTGAGTCCGAATATCTTGACCGATGTTACTATCATCTGAAGCGGCTCTTGTTACAACAATTCCTGTAGCTGTAGAAATAAGCAGTGCGGGAATTTGACTTACAATGCCATCCCCGACTGTTAAAAGGGAAAATGTTTGTGAAGCTTCTGATAAGCTTAATCCCTGTTGAACCATGCCAATAATAATACCGACTGTAAGGTTAAGGGCGACGATAATGATACTTGCGATGGCATCACCTTTTACAAATTTACTTGCACCGTCCATAGCTCCATAAAAGTCAGCTTCTCGTTCAATTTTTTCACGGCGGGTTTTTGCTTGTAATTCATTTATTAATCCTGCATTTAAATCAGCATCAATACTCATTTGTTTACCAGGCATCGCATCTAAAGTAAATCTAGCAGCAACCTCCGATACACGTTCAGCACCTTTGGTAATAACAATAAATTGAATAATGATGAGAATAAGAAAAATGACCAAACCAACAATAATATTACCGCCAACGACAAATTGCCCAAAAGTCGAAATAACTTTCCCAGCTTCACCTTCACCAAGGATAAGACGCGTCGTTGAAATATTTAGACCTAATCGAAACAAAGTCAAAATCAAGAGTAATGAAGGAAAAACAGAAAATTGTAAAGGCTCATTCATATTCATAGAAACAAGCAATACAAGGAGTGCAATCGTAATATTAATAATGATAAGAAAGCTTAAAATAAAAGAAGGGAGTGGAATAATCAGCATCATGACAATTAAAATAACGCCAAAAACCACAATTAAATCTCGTAATTTCATAGGGTCCTCCTTCATGACCAACTAGACTTTGCCTTTCAATTGATAGACATAGGCTAAAATTTCTGCGACCGCCTTAAAAAACGTTTCAGGTACTGAGTCACCAATTTCCAATTCTTTGTACATAGCTCTTGCTAACGGCTTTTTTTCGACGATAACAATATCATTCTGTTTCGCTATCTCACGTATTTTTAAAGCAAGATAATCGGCACCTTTGGCAACAACTTTTGGTGCTTCCATTTGGCTGTTATCATACATTAATGCAACGGCAAAATGAGTCGGATTGGTAATCACGACATCGGCCTTTGGAAGTTCTTGCATCATACGACGCATGGCCATCTGTCTTTGTCTCTCTTTAACCTTAGACTTGATTAATGGATCACCTTCACTCTTTTTATACTCATCCTTAATATCTTGTTTCGACATTCGCATGTTTTTTTCATAATCGAATTTTTGATATAAATAATCAAGAAAACCTAAAGCGATGAGTCCAAGAGAAGAAGCGATTCCCATTTGCAAAACAACTTTTCCGATGATAGGAAGGCTTTCACTTATGGGTTTGACCATGGTTTGCAGAACACTCGTACGATTAATCCACAAAACAGAAAATGTAATACATCCAATGACCAGTAGTTTAAGTATAGATTTTATCAATTCCACGATGGCTCTTAACGAATAAATGCGTTTAAAACCTTGGATTGGATCCAATCGTTCCATTTTAAATTGGAGGGATTCTGTTGAAAAAACAAATCCTACTTGCATTAACTGACTCCCGATCCCCATAATTAACGCCAAAATAAGAATAGGAGCGATTAATACACCAAAAGCTTTGAAAATATGAAGATTGAAGGTCTGGATATTGTGTTCGTTTAGTGGTGTATTTAACCAGTTAACATAAATATCTGACATAAACTGTAATAGTGATTGCCCCATGTTCGCACTTATGACCATAAATAATAAAAAAAAGGCGAGCATGGACAACGCAGTGCTTAAATCGATACTTTTTACAACTTGACCTTTTTTTCTTCCTTCTTGTCGTTTTTTAGGTGTCGCCTTTTCAGTTTTTTCACCTGCAAAGTATTGGAGATTTAGTCTCCGCATTATGGAGTCCCCCCCAAATACTTCATATATTCAATCATGATTTGGGTCATTGAATCAGAAATAGAGCGAAACATGATAAATAATATTGGGAAAATAAAGATAAGCAAAATGAATCCAACGACGATTTTTAATGGCAAGCCGACAACAAAGATGTTAATCTGTGGAACCGTCCTCGCGACTAATCCAAGAGCAACATCGACGAGGAATAAACTTCCGACAATAGGTAGAGCCATTTGAAAACTGATGGCCACCATTTGCATAAATACCGTGACAACAAAATGAACGGTTGTTCCATCCATCAAATGAATGGACAACTGATTAATTGGGACAAGAGAGAAGCTGTACAAAACACCGTTGAGTAACATATGGTGTGCATTAATTCCTAAAAAAAATAAAATGGCTAAAGTATATAAAAATTGTCCTGTTATCGGGGAAGTTGCACCATTCTCAGGGTTTATTGTATTTGCGATAGCAAATCCCATTTGAAGGTCGATAAAGGCCCCTGCGAATTGAATGGCATAAACAATTAAACCACTCACAAATCCAATCGTTAGCCCAACTAAAACTTCTTTTGAAATCAGAAGAACATATAATTCATTAAACTGAATGGGTTGTTTGTGTACAAGTACCGTTGTTACAATGAACGAAAGAATCAATGCTAATCCTAGTTTAACAGCAGCCGGAATGGTTCGATAAGAAAAAATAGGTATTACAACAAAGACGCTCGTCAAACGCATTAAAATCAATAAAAATGCTGGAAACTCATTTAATATGGACACAGTGGTTTGGCCTTTCATTTAATAAATTGATCAAGATTAGCAAAGATATTTTGCGTAAAAGTTAACATTTTTGAAAGCATCCAAGGTCCAAAAATAATTAAACCAAGCAATACAGCAACGATTTTAGGAACGAATGCAAGCGTTTGTTCTTGTATTTGTGTTGTTGCTTGGATAACACTTACGATAAGTCCAACAATGAGCGAAATAGCTAAAAGTGGTCCACATACCATTAGAACCGTATAAACACCTTTTTCAGCAATCGATAATATCATTTCTGAGCTCATTACTTACACCGCCTTTCATTCAAATCAATAACTAGAAAGGATTGATTTGACAATGAGATACCACCCATCAACCATAATAAAGAGTAATATTTTAAATGGTAAAGAGATCATGACTGGCGGTAACATCATCATCCCCATTGCCATTAATATACTTGCCACAACCATATCGATCACTAAGAAAGGGATAAAAACCATAAACCCCATTTCAAAGGCTGTTTTTAGTTCACTAATCGTGAATGCTGGCACTAGTGCTGTCATTGGGATATCTGTTACTGTTTTAGGTTGTTTGTAATGACCATAATTCATAAATAAAGCTAAATCCTTCTGTCTTGTTTCCTTAGCCATAAACACTTTCAATGGATCTTGTGCTTTCTTGACGGCTTGTTTTTGAGAAATCGTTCCTTTTAAATATGGGTTGAGAGCATCATGGTTAATCTGATGATAAACAGGTGCCATAATAAAGAAAGTTAAAAACAAGGCAAGACCGATTAACACTTGATTAGGTGGCATTTGCTGTGTCGAAAGGGATGTTCTAACAAATGACAAAACGATAATAATACGAGTAAATGATGTCATTAACAAAAGGATCGCTGGCGCAAGGGATAGGACCGTCAGTAACACCATTAACTGAACGGTTGTTGCCACATCATGAGGATTATTTGTTATCATGCTCGTATTTAATCCTGGAATAAGATTATTCATGCTTGTTATCCTCTTCTTTAACTACTTTTTCAATGTGCTTTTCTCGGTTAATTTGCAGTGATTTAATTTTCTCAGAGAAAATTGATTGAAATGAGTGACTTTGTGTTGGATGGTTTTTTTTCTGAGTTTTATCAACCGTCCATCCCATCATTTTCTTCATATTCCTTTGAAACACATCAGGTTCGTCATTTTTCTTAGTTAACGTCTTAATTAATTCACGATCGTCGATCTCTTTTAATAATTGAACATTTTCTCCCACGCCAACGACCAGAACTTCATCACCTATACGAATTAATTGAATTGAGCGACGATTACCAACGGATACGCCACCTATGTTTCGAATCGCACCCGCCTCTTGATATGATTTTGAACGTTTAAGCATTAATTTATATAAAACATAAATCAATGCCAAAACGATGGCTAAAGCCCCAATCAATTTTAGGAAAATAAGAAAAACGTTTGTTTGGTTTTTCTCAAGTCCTGAGCTGGTTGTTTGTAACTGGTTGGTCCTATTTTCTGATTTTTTCGGATTACCTTTTTGGTTATTATATTGGTTGTAGACGGAATTATCGTTGTTAGAACTTTCTGCCAATGCTTTGACACCTTGTCCGACAAAAACAATCCCAATGACAAGACTTAACATTAGCCACTTTCGAAACACCTTTGCCACCTCTTTACTCCTTAACTTAAAGCTTTTTTAATCGCTTCAATTACCCGATCGGCTTGGAAAGGTTTAACGATAAAATCTTTTGCTCCTGCTTGGATTGCATCAATAACCATGGCTTGTTGTCCCATAGCCGAGCACATAATAATTTTAGCCTGAGGGTCAATTTCTTTTATTTTTTTCAATGCACTGATCCCGTCCATTTCTGGCATTGTAATGTCCAATGTCACAAGATCGGGTTTGAGCTCTTCATACTTACTTACAGCTTCAAATCCATCAGACGCCTCTCCAACAATTTCATAACCATTTTTTGTCAAAATGTCTTTAACCATCATTCTCATAAATGCTGCATCATCAACTACTAAAATACGTTGTCCCATTATTATTCCTCCAATGATTATCTATATTTTATTTAATCTATCTTTTTGATTTAATATTTCTGTAATCCTGACCCCAAAGTTTTCATCGACTACAACGACTTCTCCTTTAGCAATATACTTCTGATTAACTAAAATGTCTATGGGTTCTCCAGCTAATTTTTCTAGTTCAATGATTGATCCTGGACCAAGTTCAAGAACTTCTTTAATTGTCTTCTTTGTGCTACCTAACTCAACACTTATATTAAGTGGAATATCCATTAGCATATCAATATTTTGAGGATGCGTGGGATTACTTTCTTCTTCAAATGTTGAAAATTCAGCGGTTTGAACATCTTGATAGGCGGGCTTTTTCTTAGGTTGTTGGTAGGGTTCAGACCAATGATGTTCTTTTCTTTCTTCGTTGATATTTAAAGAGGATTCTTCATCTTCAAAACTAGAATAATGATTTACTTCCTCCTCATCATCTACGGCTATTTGATTATCCATAGTTGGAACTGGTATAGCAGCACTCGTTTGCTCTGATTGATTTAATAATTTCTCAACGAGTGTTTTGGCAAAGTCGAGAGGGATAATTTGCATAATGTTTGAGTCGATTAATGAACCTACTTTTAAATCAAATGAGATCTGAAGCATCATATCGTCTTCAGGCAAATTTTCTATCCCTTCATTTTCCTTTAAGTTCATTATCTTAGTAATTGGTGGAGATATATCCACTTTACGATCAAAAACAGTCGACATGGAAGTGGCAGAGGACCCCATCATTTGATTCATCGCTTCTTGTACCGCACTCAATTCCATTTCATTAATTTCACCTGATACATTTTGGCCGTCTCCACCCATCATTAAATTAGCAATGATACTCGCATCATGCATTTTAATGATCAGTAAATTTGAACCTGTAAAGCCTTCAGTATAATTTACTAGAATAGAAACATAGGGTACAGGAAATTTACTTTCTAACTCATCTCTTTCTATTAAACTGACTGTTGGAGTCGTAATATCTACTTTCTGATTTAAAAGGGTAGATAAGGCTGTTGCAGCACTGCCAAATGAAATATTTCCAATCTCTCCTAAAACATCTTCCTCCATTTCACTTAGAAAATCTCTTAGATTATGGGAAAATGTTTTTAATCCAATTTCTGCTGTGTTTGAAGACTCTTCTGTATGATTTATGCTATTTCCAAGAAGCGCATCGATCTCTTCTTGCGTTAGTTTTCCGCCATCACTCATTTGTTTCATCCCCTCCTTCAATCGGCTTAATTATTTGGACAGCCATATGTTTATTTTTTTTCCCTGGTTGGGCTAAGAAAGTATCAATCTCTCCTACTTTTACCTTGACCGGCATCCCCACCATTTGATCTAGCTTAATTACGTCGCCAACATCCAAATTTAAGCATTCTTCGACACTAATTTTCGATTCTCCAAAGATCACTTTTAAAGAAACAGAGGACGATTCGATATTCTTCTTCAGTGCTATCTCTTCATCTGGTGTTTTATCAAATTTTTTCTCATTCATCCAATAATGCATGGACAATTTTTGTATAACAGGTTCAAGTGCCACATGTGGTAAACATATATTAATCATGCCACTCGATTCACCAATGGTCGTTGAAAGAGAAATGACAATGACGGTTTCATTCGGCGAAATCATTTGCAGGAATAATGGGTTTGTTTCAAAACCCAATTTTTTCAGTTTTATCTGCTCTACAGATGACCAAGCCTCTTCAAACGTATAGAGAGCCTGCTTAAAGAGCTGCTTCATTAAATTTGTCTCAATTTCCGTTAAACTATCAATCTTATTCATACTGTTGCCGAATCCACCTAATAATCGGTCCAACATGGCATACGCAATATTAGGGTTGACTTCGATAATCAGTTGACCTTCAAGAGGTGGGACTTCCAATAAATTGATGACCGTTGTTTTTGGTACGGATCGAATAAATTCCTCAAAAGGTAATTGATCTATTGACGCTACAGTAATTTGCACATAAGTCCTAAGTTGGGCAGAAAAATAAGAGGTCAATAATCGAGCAAAGTTCTCATGAATCCGACTTAAACTACGAATCTGATCTTTTGAAAATCGTAAAGCACGTTTAAAATCATACTTACGCACTTTTTTTTCATTTTCTTCTTTTTTCAATTCTTCAGCATCCATTTCCCCTGTAGAGATCGCTGAAAGAAGAGCGTCTATTTCGGATTGTGATAAAACATCAGACATTATGTTTATGGCACCTCTTTTCTACTTCAAACCAACTTAGACTACTGGATGAGCTTCTTTGTTGTGTAAACATTAACGACTCGTCCTGACTTTAGGAATGCATTGATTTGATCTTTAATTAACTGCTGAAGGCGATCAATACCTTTAGAACCTTGAAGGTCATTTGGTGTTAAACTTGAAAGCGTTAATATAATGGCGTTTTTGACTTGAAATTCACGTTTTGTAAGTTCTTCTTTTGCATCCTTATTAGATACCTGAATTTTGAATTGTACATTCGCAAAATGACTATCTTTCATGTTTGTTGTTATTTCATCCGTATCAATCGTCAAATCATTAACAATGGTATCTATACTAACGTCTTTTTTTTGTGCAGATGTCTTATTTTGATGCATCATGTTCACGACAAAGAAACCCGCAACAGCTACAAAAATAAAGATAGCCATAATCGTAAATAAAATATTCATTCCCTTGCTTTTGAACAAGAGGACACCCCCTCATGAATGGCAGCTGACGAAACCAGTGGTACATTTTTCATAAAAGAGACGATTCTTTGATTAACCTCATCCATCGATTCCTTGACAACTAATTTCTTACCCGTAGTTAAGGTTATCGTCGTATCCGGTAACGATTCAAATTGTTCGATTAAAAAAACATTGAGATAAAAAGAATGCCCATTTAATTTTGTAAGTTCGATCATCGTAAGACAACTTAGGGCATACTATAAGCCCTAAGTCTTCCCCCTTACCTCAATTAGTTACGTTTTAAGTTCGTTAACTCTTGCAGGATTTGGTCAGCTGTAGTAATGACACGGGCATTTGCTTGGTAGCCACGTTGAGAAGTGATTAAACCTGTGAATTCATCTGTTAAATCAACGTTAGACATTTCAAGAGCACCTGATTTGATGTCGCCTTGACCAGTATATTCAGCTGCGCCTGAGTTAGCTGAACGTGCAAAGAGAGATCCTCCTACCTTCTCTAGTCCTTCTGGATTGGCAAAAGTAGCCACTCCAATCTGATCTAATCTTTCTAGTTGTTGATCGGATTTTCTAATTCCTGAAATAGTCCCATCAGAACTGATCGTTATGGAACTATAATCATTTGGGTTGAAATTAACCGGTGTACCATTTTGACCATTACTTAGAACTTTAAGTCCCTCTGAAGTGACTAGATCACGATTTTGGTCTAAATAAAAATTTCCTGCTCGAGTATAATACGTGTTTTTACCATCTGTTACTTGAAAATATCCCTCACCTTGAATCATTAAGTCAAGTGTACGTCCCGTTGTCTGAGCATTTCCTTGAGAGGCTATGGTATCAATAGAGCCAATTTGTGAACCAAGCCCAATCTGTGAGGCATTTGTTCCACCAACTCCGCTTGTATTTGCGGTTGACTGAGACGGTGTCGAACTCGTTAACGTTTGGTTAAATAAATCACTGAAGTTCGCTCTTCCTTTTTTAAAGCCTGTTGTCCCAACGTTTGCAATGTTATTACCAATAACATCAAGTTGAGTTTGATAGTTTTTTAATCCACTAACACCAGCATATAAAGATCGTAACATTTTATTTTCCCCCTTAGTTTAGGTTGTATCTGTCAGTCAACAACCTTTGGCTTCCTCAGTGTATGTAGGTCCAGCCATTAAGCATCATTTAAAATAATTGTTCCATTAATATTTGTAAAAATATGAGCTTCCGCTTCTTTCCGATTCATTGCGGTGATCACCGTATTTTTAGGTGCGCTGACAACAAGTGCAGCATCTTGCGTAATAATAAGGGAATCCGTAATCCCTTTATTTTTTGCTTCTATGAGTTTTGAGTGAATCTTATTCCATTGTGCGTTTGATAGATTAATATTTCTTTCATCCATCCTCTGTTTAGCATGTTTTGAGAGCTTCACCGGAAGTTGTTCTAACTCATTTGCTAAGACTTGATCAAAATTAGATGTTTTTTTCGTTTCACTTTTTTTTATATTATTTTGTTTAATCCCTTGTTCAATAGGGAATGGGTGATATAGATAATTATTGATTTTAGACATTTATATCATGCCCTTCCGATACAGTGACGATTTGAGAAGGACTTAAGGTCTGATTATCATTTGTTAAATATTCTACCGATCCGTTTTTCATGGTAACGCTCTTAATTGTGCTAGATATCAACTGGGTTGTTGTATTTCCTTCATCATCTGTTGATGGGCTATTCCATTCAATTTGTTTACCAATCATAGTTGACAAATTAGATAATTGATTTTGTGATTGACCGTTAACAAATTTTTCAAGTATGCCATTCATATTTTGCGTTTGTTCAAGGGTTGTAAATGAAGCCATCTGTGCGATAAAACTTTTGTCATCCATTGGTTGGGTCGGATCTTGATTTTTTAATTGTGTGATAAGGATTTTCAAAAAATCATCTTTACCTAAGATGCCATTTGATGTACTTGTGTGTTCAGATTTTTTAGGTAGGTAATAATCATTAGAAGCCGCTTCAACAACCATTTTTTATACCTCCTTTACTAAGAAATCGTGAAAGTCAGGTTGCCATGTTTCTATTTCTACTTGAGACGACTGACTTTTTTTATGACGGCGTTTTTGTTGTTCTCGATTTCTTTCTTCAGAAAAGTTCTGATTAAAATTCTCTTGATTAGTTGGCTTATACTCGTTTGGCTCATGTTTTAGGACATGGAGTTCATGAACGACAATATCATTGGACATCAATATATCCTTAAGTTCATGAATACCCGATTGCAATAATTTCTTAGTTCCGTCAGACTCTGAGAATATATTTGCAGATAATCCATTTTCGTCTTGATTTAAAACTATGTGGATCGTTCCTAAATGGCTTGGATTAAGCTTAATGATTAGTTCCTGCGAGTTTATAGTTTTCAAATCAACGTGAGAATTTTCTAGCCATGCCACTAATTTGTCATTTATTTGAGTTGACACAGAATTTGTTGTGGCTGATGGATTATTTTCATGGATTGAGAGTTGTTCAATCTTACTCGTTTGGCCATGAAGTGACTGAAATAATGACTTTTTATGATCTAATTGATCTTCTTTATGTGTCGATTTCTGGCCTTGTTCTTGTTCTAATCTCAAAGTTTGACTTCTCGTAAATCCATGTTTTAAATTGCTAGAATGGTCATGATACCCATTTTTAACCGTGTTTTGACCTTGTTTCCTATCCATTGTCTGTGAATGAAATTCGGTAAACCTAACATCCTTTTGACTTGATTTTTCAGGCGAGTACGTTTGTCTTGCGTCTTCGAGTTTATCTTGTTTGCTTCCCGTAATCATTTGAATAGATGAAACTGAATGAGCTTGAATACATTTTTGTCCTTCTTTAACCACTGCTTTTTCATTCAGTAAGTTAACTCCAAGTGTTTCCTTATTTTGTTTGTCAATTTGAGTTGAGACTGAATTTGTCGTGGCAGATGGATTATTTTCATGGATTGAGAGTTGTTCAATCTTACTCGTCTGGCCACGAAGTAACTGAAATAATGACTTTTTGTAATCTAATTGATCTTCTTTATGTGTTATTTTCAGGCCTTGTTCTTGTTCTAATCTCGAAGATTGACTTTTCATTAATCTATGATTTAAATCTCTAGCATAATCATAGTGCCCATTTTTAACCGTATTTTGACCTTGTTTCTTATCCATTGTCTGCGAATGATAGTCGGTAAACCTAACATCCTTCTGTTTGAAAAAGGTTTGCTCACGATGTTCTATTAATGTTTCTTTTTCAACCATAGAGGGTGTTTTAAAAAATCTATTTTCACCTACGATTTGATTAAGATTGGGATATTGTTTATCCGTAATTAGGTCCTTAACATTTAATTGATGCTTCATTGTTTCATCATGATAAGGTATCGATTGGACTGAATTTTGTAAAGAAGCCTTTTCATTTGTCTTCTTCGTTGTCCGATTCTCACTAAGCAACGACAGGATATTTTTTATATCTTCTGAATGAAGATAAGTTGATTTTTCATAAGTCTTTTTATTTTCATGATTGAGATTTGTTTCATTTTTATCCGGCTCTCGAACGTTAATTTGAGAAGATTGTGTATCAATTTTTTTGGATGCTCTGTCTTCATTAACACGACTTGACTTTGACAAATTAGAAATAATTTTTGATTTTGAATCTATTTCTATCCCGTTCACAAACGATTTCTCTTCTGGTATTCTCTTATCTTTCAAAATAGAAGAACAGTTGAGTTGTTTATTATCTATTACATGTTCCTTTGAGAAATTATTGAATTTATCTTCACGTACTAAATTGAGATTATTCCTGGTTATTTCTCGATTTGAATGTTCAGTTTGGTTTAAAGTAAATCCATCCATCTCTTTAGTTTTATTAAGTCGATTTTCAAGAATCAAACCGTCAACATCTTTTTTAATCTCTTTTAATAAAGGACTTGGTGGGTGATACTCTACTATTTCTTGATTCATACCTTGATAACGTTTTCCATCAGGTCCTTCATTAGGATGACTAACCTGGTTGATCTCATCTCTCATCACTGTCTTTCTAAGAGGCAATGTAGGTTTTCCCATTTCTTTTACATGAGAACTAGTTTGATCGGCATTACCTTCTCCACTATGTTCGAGTCGATGAGTAAACTTTTCATCTATAGAATCTTTCTTTGACTCAATCATCGTTTCGTTTTGCGATTTAAACTTTCTCACAGTTTTCACCGATTCATGGTTAATATGATTCGTCACTCTCACGTGATTGGGTGGATCGTACTTAGAATGATCTACAAGCTTACGGTTATCATCCAACCTAACAGGTTGTTGTCCTTGTTCCGTAACGGGAATGTCACGTGGAATCATATCGACTTCCTCTTTTATCGAGCGAGTTAGATGTTTTTCTTGCTCCGAGTGAGAAGGGCCTTTATCTTTCTTAAAAAGATAAGGTCTTTTTTCGCTCTCTGAAGATTTGTTCTGAAAGACTTCATTCGTATTCTGCGTATCAGAAATCGATTGTTTAGGTCCGATCTTCTCATTTTTTAAGTGATCGGATGGAGAACGATGACGATTATCTAAATCTGAATTTCCAATGTCTTTATGAGCATTTTCATCAATAAGAGAGGATTTTTTTAATTCTTTAAGGGTGATATGATCAATAGATTTTGGTCCGATCGCATCATTAAGCATCTGATCTTTTTTAAAATTCTCTGTTTCACCATTTTGATTAGTTGATCCCTTTTTCATTTTCATCCAACTCTGAAAAGTTACCTGAGGACTCATCTTTAATTTTGTGGATCTCTTTTTATTCGATAATAGGTTTGACTTAACCGTAATTTTCTGTGCGATGGTTTTCGACTGCAATAGTTTCACCTCCTTTCAATTTAAGAATGATAATCACAAAAATGAAACCATGATTAAGGCGTTTCATTTGAAGGACTAGATGATGTTCCCGCGCTAGAAGGATCTGTTGTATTGCCAGTGTTACCTTCCTGTTGATCCGATGGTTTCAGTAATTTCGTTATATCCGCTGCTTTAGCTGGATCCATATTATTTAAAATTTGTGCTTTTGTTTTATTGTCAAGCATGTTTATATAAGCCGAAGCATCGTCAATATTCATTTTTTCAAAGATCGCAGCTGCTTTTTCTGGATCCATATTGCGATAGGTTTGATTAACCAAATCCGCTTTTGATGGACTTGTTTGTGATTGATCGGTTTGATTCGTTTTTTTAGTTGAACTTGCTTCTTGAATCTGCTTATTTAAGGCATCAATTTGATCTGATTTTTGAGTGATTTCATCACGCAACTTATTAATTGTTTTTGATTGTGATGCGATTTCTCTTCTCATGGCCGTTGCATCATTTGGAACGGTGTTGTCTTTAATAGCAGGTTGGTTTGTTTTTTCCGTTTTTCCATTGATCAAGCTTTTCATTTCTGCCATTGGGTTTAATCCAACAAAGTTCATAATCAGCAATGTTAATATGCCTAAAAACATGAGAGGAATAATAATGACAAGTAGCACTTTAATTATCTTTAATGCAGGGCTTGTCTTCTCCATTTCCACATAACCCCTTAGCCGTTTATTGTCTTATAAACTTTAGTGCACCCGTTTCGTCCATCTTTTGCAATTCTTTCTTTTTTTGGTTCATTTTATGATGAGAAAGCTGCGACTGCTTTAAACGTTCATATTTTTTAATTTCTATATTTTTTCCTTGTAAAATATCTTGAAATTGTTCTAAACGTTGCTTCACTTCTTCATACTGTTTGATTTGTTCTTGTATCTTCCTATCAAACGAATCAATCGTATCTAATTCACGCGTGATCTGATGAATGGAAATAGATTCGTTAAATTTTTCTTGCAAAGAAGATTGAATGGTATTCTTTTTTTCTATTAATTGAAATAAACGATGCGCTAATTGCTCAAATAATTGATAGACAGTTTGATATTCTATTTCTAATTGCCTTTTTTCACTTTCTGCTAAATTCAAAACCCGTTCTAAAGAAAACTCAAACGCCATTTATACCACCCTCTCCAAATTGATGTATCAATTGGGATATCGATTCTTGTTGAGAAATGGATTTTTTCTCATCCTGTTTTAAAAATTGTAGGATAGAAGGATAATGTTTCACAGCATCATCAATTTCCTTCGAGGTTCCAGCTTTATATGCCCCAATCTGAATGAGATCTTCTGAATCGACATATTTAGCAAGTAACGACCGAAATCGATTAGCCACCATCCGATGATCTTGATCTACAATACCGCTCATTACGCGGCTTACACTTTTCAAAAGATTTACGGCAGGATATTGCCCTTTTTGAGCTAAAGCTCTATCCAGAACAATATGACCATCCAAAATTCCTCTTGCGGTGTCTGAGATCGGTTCATCTAAATCATCTCCATCAACAAGTACCGTATAAAAAGCTGTAATTGATCCATTTTGATCTGTTCCTGTACGTTCTAATAACTGTGGGAGAAGAGCAAACACAGATGGTGGATAGCCTTTTGTTGTTGGAGGTTCACCGACTGCAAGTCCAATTTCACGTTGGGCCATAGCAACCCTCGTTAAAGAGTCCATCATCATCAAGACATTTTTACCTTGCGACCGAAAATATTCCGCTATCGCAGTAGCCGTCATCGCACCTTTTATTCGTTTAAGTGCGGGTTGGTCACTCGTTGCCACAACGACAATTGATCTTGCCATTCCTTCTTTTCCTAGGTCCTTTTCTAGAAATTCCCGGACCTCACGACCCCGTTCTCCTATAAGCGCAATGACATTCAAGTCTGCTGATGTATTTCGAGCAATCATACCCATTAACGTACTCTTTCCGACACCACTACCGGCAAATATACCAACCCGTTGCCCTTTTCCGACTGTTAAAAGCGCATCAATTGATTTAACTCCAAGTTCAAGCTTTTCAGTAATTCTTGGCCGAGTTAGTGGATCGGGCGGCGATTGACTTGTCTGTACTTGGTCAAATCCATTCGGAATTTCAAAACCATCTAAAGGATGACCAAGACTATCACATACATGTCCAATTAATTTCTCACTAACTTTTATTTGCAGAGGTTTTCCTGTTGTTTCGACTAGACTTCCTGGTGCAATTTGTGTGACATCTGTATAAGGCATAAGCAAAATATTTTCGTCTCGAAAACCTACCACTTCAGCCTTAATTTTCTTATTGTTTTTTTTAATTGTTATGATACATACATCACCGATGGACGAAGCAGGTCCCTTAGATTCAATCAGTAACCCAACTACTCTTGTGATTTTTCCAAAGCGTCGATACGTATCAATGGTTTTAATCTGTTGTGTTAAATCTGCTAAGTTCATTGGCTTTCCTCTAAATGATCTAACAACTTGGATTTAATAACGGATAATTGAGTATCCACACTTGCATCAATTTTTCCAAGTGGTGTTTCGATCACACAATCGTTATCGTTAAAATCCATGTCACAGTGGATAAAAAGTTGAGATTGTTTCATGTACGTCTGCAGTTCATCAAAACAGTCATTTAAATAGTCAAACCACTTTGGAGAAACTGTGATATGGATTTCATTCTGATCTTTCACTTCATTTACAGCTTTCTTAACGAGACGGGTCCAGTTTTCTTTCTCGCTTTCTAATGATGTAGAAATAATTCTTTCTGCAATTTGTATGGATAAAAGAATGATATCTGGTTCAGCTTTCGATAGGATCTTTTGATACGTATGGTTGGCTTTATCGATAATGTTGCCTGCTTCTTTCAATTTGCCTGAATAAGTCTCATATCCTTCTAACTCACCTTTTGCAAAACCATCTTGATATCCTTCTTGACTTTTTTCTAAAACCTGTTGTTCACAGTATGCTTTGAACTGTAATTCCTCTTGTTTTCTCTCTTCCAATTGTTGTTCACTTAGTCTTTTTGCTTGCGTGAGAATTTCATCAGCCTTTTGCTGGGCTTGTTGGATGATGATTTCAGGAGTCAGTTCAGCATCTGTTTGGTTAATTTCTTGGAGTTTGATAGTATCTAGCTTAATGATTTTTTTCTTTTCTCTATGAAAAGGCGACTTAATGACATTAGACAATAATATCATCTCCCCCGCCGCGTGCGATCACAATTTCGCCGGCATCTTCAAGTTTTCGAATGATATTAACGATCCGTGTTTGTGCTTCTTCCACATCTCGTAATCTTACGGGTCCCATAAATTCCATTTCTTCACGGAAAGTTTCTGCCATTCTCTCTGACATATTCGAGAATAATACCTTTCTCACTTCTTCACTGGCTGTTTTCAATGCAAGGACAAGATCTTCATTATCGGTTTCTCTGATGATGCGTTGTATGGCACGATCATCAAGGACGATAATGTCCTCAAAGACAAACATACGATTTTTTATCTCATCGGCTAGATCGGGATCCTGCGAACCAAGATGATCTAAAATGTTTCTCTCAGTTGTACGATCAACTCCATTTAAGACATCAACAATAGCGGCAATCCCACCTGTTTGCGTATAGTCCTGAGTGACCGCCGTCGAAGAAAGTTTCTTTTCTAATACACGTTCCACTTGGCTGATCACTTCAGGTGACGTTCGATCCATTGTTGCGATCCTTCTAGCTATATCTGCTTGACGTTCTTGAGGGAGTGCTGACAGAATTTGGGCTGCTTGATCTGGATTTAAATAAGATAGGACTAAAGCAATTGTCTGTGGATGCTCCTGCTGAATAAAATTCAAAATTTGATGGGCATCTGTCTTTCTCATAAAGTCAAAAGGTTTAACTTGAAGTGTCGATGTTAACCGATTGATAACATCTATTGCCGCTTCAGGCCCAATGGCTTTCTCTAATATTTTTTTAGCGTAGCCAATTCCACCTTGTGAAATGTATTCTTGTGCCATGGCTGTTTGAAAAAACTCATCAACCACTTGTGCCTTTGTATCCTTATCAATCGTTCTGACTTGAGATATTTCGAGAGTTAAATCTTCCATTTCCTGATCGGTTAAGTGTTTGAAAACTTGAGCTGAGACCTCGGCACCTAATGTAATCAATAAAATAGCCGCCTTTTGTCGTCCTGTTATCTCTTTATGCTTCATATGTCAGCCCTCCTTAATCCTCAGAAAGCCAGCTTCTAAGTAATTTAACAAATTCAGTTGGATTCTGATTTGCCATTTGTTCCAATTGTCGGTATTTATTTTTTTCGGGTGTTTCCGATTCAATTGCTTCTTCAAGATTTGCTACTTTTGAATTTGATAGAGGTTGATCGTTACCATCATCCTCCTGAACTTCATTTCTTTTCCTTAACAATAAGATAATCAACAAAATAATGACTGCAAGTAAAATACCACCAGCAATATAAAACCAAAGATGCGATTGCTTTGGGGCTGGATTGGTGTTAGCCGTTTTCCCATTAAACTTACCGACAGAAACTACAGACTTTTGACTAATTGTGGCTGGATCTAATTCAGCCCCTTGGCTGTTTGTTAATGAAGTTTTAATAATTGTGTTTAAAATTTCTTTTACATCATTAACACTCTGTGCAGATAAAGATGTTGGTTGATTCGGCTTAGGCGGCTCAACCATGACCTGAATGCCAATGTCTTTAATTGTATAAGGGCTATTAACAATCGTTCGATGAATACGATTAAATTCATTATTAATTCGTTCCTCGACTTTTTTATAATTACCATTTGAATTCGTGTTTCCCTGGTACGTGGCAACGTCTTGATTTCCCGTTCCTACCTGTCCACCAGCACCATTCCCAGAATACGTTTCGGTAATTTTTTCAGATGATACCTGAAGACCTTCCATCGTCTGTTTATCAACAGGCTCAGCCAAATTTTCAGTTGATTTTTGCTGTGTAAAGTCAAGAGCTGTGCTCACATTGACAACGACTTTATCATTACCCATCATCATGCCAAGCATTTGACTTACTTTTTGTTGGATTCCTCTTTCAATATCTTGTTTTATTTGTCGTTGTTGATCATATTGAGCCAATGTTGATCCATCACCAGATGTTCCGTCAGACGTTTTGTCATAATAGTTAAAGTATTGATCAGTAATGACGATATTATCTTCAGGGAGGTTAGGTACGCTTTTTGATACTAGATGATATAGGCCTTGAACTTGACTATTAGAAAGTTGATAACCTGGATTTAAGTTTAGAACAATTGAAGCCGATGCCTTGGTTGCATCAGCATCCTGACCAACCCAAACGTTGCTATCAGGTAAGTTGATCATCACTTTAGCAGATTTAACACCTTTCGTTTGAGTAATTAAATGAGCAAGTTCCGTTTGCATGGCAGCACGTTCTAATACGTCGAATTCTTTATCTGTCATACCAAAACTGGCATTTTTACCAAAAAACGAATAGTCAATTTCTCCGGATTTGGGTATACCTTCCGCTGCTAATTCTACTTTTAAACGATCGACTTCTTCTTTTGGAACACTAATGGTTGAACCTCCATTAGATAACTTATAAGGTATTTTTTTACTATCTAACGTTTCTTTAATTTGCCCAGCTTCATCAGCAGATAAATTACTATATAACGGAGTATAGTGCTTTGCTGACATTAACATTGATAGAACAATCGATAGAATAATAACAAATAGTAAAGAGCCAATCATCCAACTCTTTTGTTTTTTAGTGGTACCCTGCCACTTTTCTTTTATTAGCTTAAATAGGTTTAATGCTTTTTCTTTCATTGCGACCTCCATATCGTGCTATCAAGTCGAGTTGGCAGGGTGATCATACTTGCATTCTCATAATTTCTTGATAAGCATCAATGGCTTTGTTTCTAAATTGCGAAGCTGTCTGCATAAGAACATCTGATTTAGCGAGCGAGATCATGACATTATGTAAGTCTTGATTCTTACCAGAGATAAGATCTGTGACTGCTTGATCCGATTCTTTTTGAGATTCATTCAGAGCACTGATGGCTTTGTCAAATACGTTTGAAAAAGATGTTGATGTTTTGCTAACAGATGAATCTGTTTTTGAAGATGTAATGACGTTCTGAAGTCCCTTCATATTAATAGCTGATATATCCACCGTTTAATTACCTACTTTCCAATTTCAAGTGCTTTCGTTAGCATGCTTTTATTTGCATTCATGACTGTGACATTCGCTTCATAAGACCTTTGTGAATTCATCAGATCCACCATTTCTTTCAATGGATCTACATTAGGCGTTCTAACATATCCATTATTATCAGCATCTGGATTATTCGGTTCATAGGTCATGTTAAAAGGTGTTTGATCCTCCGTTACTTTTGTAACTTTAACTCCACTTCCCGTAGAAGACCCTACTGCTTGATTTAAAAACGATTGAAACGAGCTATTAGCTGGTGACATTTCCACAATTTTTCGCCGGTAAGGCTGCCATTCTCCATTTACTTGCTTATCCCTCGTGGTATCAGCGTTGGCAATATTAGAAGAAATAACATCCATACGTAGCCTTTGAGCTGTTAATCCAGAAGCAGAGATATTTAAACCATTAAACATCCCCATTCTAGTTTCCTCCTAATACAGTTTTAAATTGATTAAACTTGTGATTAATAGCGGTTTCAAGGGCCTGGTAATGAATTTGATTTTGAGCCAATGTCGTCATTTGGGCATCAATGTCGACATTATTTCCATTACTTTGAATCGCACCAGCCGTACTATTTATAATATGGTACTCTGCATGATCACCTGAAAATGAGAGATGCCGTGTTTCCGTTTTTTTTGCCTGCATAGCATGGTCAAGTTCATCTTGGAAAACAACTTGCTTCGCCTTATAATTTGGAGTATCCACATTCGAAACATTCTGAGCCGTTACATTTTGGATCGCAACGGAACGGTTCATCGCTTTTTCTATTTTTGGTATCCATGTATTTGAGAAAATATCCATTACGAACCTCCTAATACTACAAATCTATAACATTATTTTAACAATAATTCGTGCTTTGTCTACGTATTTCAACCAAATTCTACATTTTGTTCATAATAAAATTCTATTGATTTAGGTATATAGAACTATTTGTATATCATATTTATTTCTATATTGTCAATAGACATTCCTCCCCTCTATTACGACATTTTTTTTACAAACATGTGACATTGCTAAATGAAAATATGACCTCCTAATTATCTTTTTTTACAATAAAGAAAACTTGCCGATTGCGGGGTCTATAAGACGCAGACACCTTTATACTTTCTTAAAGAGCAAAAAAAGGGTCTATCCGTTACTAACGGATAGACCCTTTAGAAAGTTTAGTTTGACTTATTCACCTTTTATACGATTTAATTCAAATAAAAATTTGTCATTTAAAACTTTAATATATGTTCCTTTCATTCCAAGAGATCGAGATTCAATGACACCCGCACTTTCAAGTTTTCTCAATGCATTAACGATAACCGAACGAGTAATACCTACTCGGTCAGCTATTTTACTTGCAACAAGTAAACCTTCTTTGCCATCTAATTCTTCAAAAATATGCTCGATTGCCTCTAATTCACTATAAGATAATGAGCTAATGGCCATTTGGACAATCGCTTTTTCACGAGCTTCTTCTTCAATTTCTTCGGTTTTTTCTCGAAGAATTTCCATACCAACGACTGTTGCTCCATATTCAGCTAGAATTAAATCTTCATCTGTGAACTCTTTAGAAATTCGTGAAAGTACTAATGTACCAAGGCGTTCTCCACCACCAACAATTGGGACTATAGTCGTCAAACCATTAGAGAATAATTCTTTATTTTCTGTAGGAAAAGCAGTAAATGGACTATTTACATCAAGGTTTGAAGAAGTTTCTCTTATCGTAAATAAGCTTTGTGTATACTCCTCCGGAAATTGTTTGCTTTCAAACATGTTTTTTACACGATCATTTTCAATTTCGAGTTTTAGAGATAGACCTAAAAGTTTACCACGGCGACTGACGACAAATGTATTTGTTTCAATAATGTCTCTTAAAGTTTCGGCCATTTCATTAAAATTAACTGGTGTTTTTGCTCCTTGAAGCATACTATTGATCTTTCTTGTTTTTTCTAATAATGACATAAATACTTCCTCCTGATATTTGATTATTAAACATTGACAATTCTAAAAATCAACTAAGATTAACACCGTTCAAAAGGATAGCTTTGAACGATAAAACACATAAGAATTGAAGGCTTTAATGAATATTAAAAAATGGAATTATAAAATGTATTGACTTAAATCCCTGTTTTTTACAATACTAGATAGTTTTTCTTCGACATACTCTGGTGTAATGGTTATTTCCTCTAAAGTTATTTCAGGTGCTTCAAAAGATAAATCCTCAAGCAACTTTTCTAAAATAGTATGTAACCGTCTTGCACCAATGTTTTCCGTCTCTTGATTCACTTCATAAGCAATCGAAGCAAGCTTATAAATAGCTTCGTCAGAAAATTTAATATTCATACCTTCAGTTTTTAATAATGCTTGATATTGTTTTAATAATGCATTATTTGGTTCAACTAAAATATTGACAAAATCATCAACAGACAAGCTCGATAATTCAACACGTATTGGGAACCGTCCCTGAAGTTCTGGAATCAGATCAGATGGTTTAGATAGATGAAAAGCTCCCGCTGCAATAAATAAAATATAATCCGTCTTAACAGCGCCATATTTCGTCATCACAGTCGAACCTTCAACGATAGGAAGAATGTCTCTCTGAACACCTTCTCTAGAAACTTCACCTGAATTTTGCCCTTTCCCGGTAATTTTATCTATTTCGTCGATAAAAATGATGCCCGTTTCCTCGGCTCTAGAAACCGCCTCTTGTGTTACTTCATCCATATCTATAAGCTTTAAGGCGGCATTTTGAGTTAGGACCTTTCTAGCTTCTTTAACGGTTAGTTTCCTTTTTTTCTTTTTCTTTGGTACGACACTGCTCAACATGTCCTGAAAGTTAATACCTGCTTGTTCCATACCCGAGTTTTGAAACATGTCAAACATGCCACTCGTCTGTGTTTCTTCTACCTCAATGGTAACCATGTGATCTTCAAGTTCTCCAAGTTCTAGAAGTCTTGCTGTTTGTTTTCGCTTTTCTTTTATCGAGTCCGTTATTTCTTCTTCCGTTTCCTGTTCGGATTTTTGACCACTAAACAACATTTCTAATGGATTCTTGGCCGTACTCGTTTTTGATTTCCCAGGAACTAGCAACTTAACAAGCTCTTTATTAGCTGTATCTTTTGCTTTCGATTGAACGTTTGCCATTTTTTCTTCTTTAACTAATCGAATAGCTGTTTCTACGAGATCCCTGACCATCGACTCAACATCTCTACCAACGTACCCGACTTCTGTAAATTTTGTCGCTTCCAATTTAACAAATGGGGCTCCTACTAACTTGGCTAAACGTCTAGCAATCTCAGTTTTCCCAACCCCAGTAGGTCCTATCATGAGGATATTTTTAGGAACAATTTCTTCACGCATTTTGTCATCTAACAGAGTTCGGCGATAGCGATTCCTTAATGCAACTGCTACAGCTCGTTTTGCTTTATCTTGACCGATAATAAATTGATCTAATTTCTGAACAATTTGCTTAGGTGTCAATGATGATGCCATCGGAAATCCTCCTTATTTATAACTCTTCGACAATAATATGATCATTCGTAAACACACAGATTTCTCCTGCAATGCGCAAGGCTTCTTTAGCAATCTCGCTCGCTGTCAAATTCTCTCCACCATAACTCTTCAGCGCCCTTCCAGCAGCAAGGGCATAGTTACCACCTGAACCAATGGCTAGTATTCCATCATCTGGTTCAATGACTTCCCCTGTACCTGAAACGAGTAATAAATCCTTCTTATCCATGACAATTAACATGGCCTCAAGCTGCCGTAACATCTTATCGTTTCGCCATTCCTTGGCTAACTCTACGGCTGCCCTTTGCAAGTTTCCATTGTATTCTTCTAGTCGGCCTTCAAACTTCTCATATAAAGTAAAGGCATCGGCTACAGATCCAGCAAATCCTGCAATAACTCGCCCATTGTATAGTTTACGCACTTTTCTTGCAGAATGTTTCATAATAACAGATTGACCAAGAGTGACCTGTCCATCACCCGCCATTGCACTGTTCCCTTTATACTGAATCGCAAAGATTGTCGTTGCATGAAATGTTTCCAAGAATCCATCCCCCTTACCCTTTCTTAAGATCAATCATAACCGTGTCCTCAAAACACCCATACATCATCAATGATAAATGTCTTAGCTTAAACAAATTCTTCACCAAAGATACATATGGATGAAATGTTTCTTTATATTCGTAATTATGTGATCTATTAGTTTGACTCTCCTAAAAGCGAAAGAAAACAAGTAGAAGTCAGAGCTATATTGACAATGTTACATTGGCCAAAAAAGTTTTTTCAAAACATAAAACACGCTTAAACAATGTATCTTTTGATTAAAGATAGGAAAACGCATTCAAACATATCCTTTATTAAGTAAATGAAATTCAATTTAAGAGACAAAGACATATGAAAGCAGCACAAACGTAAGAACCATCAATGAACAAAAATAGATCTTGCTTCACCAATGTTCTAACCTGACTGCTTTCGCTTGCCATTCTTTATGACTACTTTTGCTTTATCCGTTTGTTACTCATAGATCAATAAAAAATATTTTTATGTTTTGAATATCCTAAATATTATCACAACTATCACACGTTAGCAACTCTGTTTACATTTTTGTAACAAAATTCTGAATTGTATCGAGAGCCCTTTTAGCATGCTGAGCATTTCTTTCTTTTTTATTTCTGATTTTTTCTGGTAATACCGGAAACAATCCAAAGTTGGCATTCATGGGTTGAAAGTTCTTTGCATTGGCCGTTGTTATATAGTGTGCCATACTGCCTATGGCCGTCTCTACTGGGAAAGTCACTGGATCTTTTCCTAGAGCTAGCCTTGCAGCATTTATGCCTGCAACAAGGCCAGATGCTGCAGATTCTACATATCCCTCAACACCAGTCATTTGTCCCGCAAAAAACAAGTTTAGGTTCTCCTTATATTGATACGTAGGTTTTAACAATTTAGGAGAATTAATAAACGTATTTCGGTGCATAACACCATATCTTACTATATTGGCATCTTCCAATCCAGGTATGAGACGAATAACTTCTTTTTGCGCACCCCACTTTAGATGGGTTTGGAAACCTACTATATTATATAGGGTTCCCGAAGCATTGTCTTGCCTTAATTGAACAACCGCAAATGGACGTTTCCCTGTCTTTGGATCTTCAAGTCCTACAGGTTTCATTGGACCGAATAACATTGTTTTTTTCCCGCGTTTAGCCATCACTTCGATTGGCATGCACCCTTCAAAGAAAATTTCTTTTTCAAAACTCTTGAGCGGTACCGTCTCTGCTTGGATTAACGCTTCATAAAAACGGTCAAATTGCTCCTCCGTCATGGGACAATTTAAATAAGCCGCCTCTCCTTTATCATATCGAGATTTAAGATAAACAATATCCCGGTTAATGCTATCAATTTCAATAATGGGAGCTGCAGCATCAAAAAAATAAAAATAATCTTCTCCGGTTAGATCTGATAAAGCATCACTTAATTCTTTTGAAGTTAATGGTCCGGTTGCTATGATCGTTGGTCCATCAGGTAAACGTGTGACCTCTTCATTAATAATTTCAATTAATGGATGATTTTTAATCGCCTCTGTCACTCGATCACTAAACTCATGTCGATCAACGGCAAGCGCGCCCCCAGCAGGCACGCTACAAGCATCTGCTGAGGATAAAATAAGTGAATCCAAACGGCGCATTTCCTCTTTTAATATGCCGACAGCATTTGTTAAATCATTTGACCTGAGAGAATTAGTACAGACCAACTCTGCAAATTTATCAGTATGGTGTGCAGGGGTTTGTTTTACGGGACGCATTTCGTAAAGCTTAACAGGTACCCCGCGCTTTGCAATTTGGAAAGCTGCTTCGCTTCCTGCAAGGCCTGCGCCAATAACATGAACAACTTGTACAGTCATGGTTTTCTCCTTTATTTCTAATTCGTTTGATCTTCTTTATAGTCACAATGTGAACATTGAACGACTTTTCCCTTTTTAAGTTTTTTCTCAACGAGAAATTCATTACATTTAGGACACGACCTCTGAATAGGTTTATCCCAAGAGACAAAATCGCATTCTGGATAATGGTCACAACCATAAAAGATACGTCGTTTTTTACTCCTACGTTCGACAATTTCACCTTCATGACATTTCGGACATGCAACTCCCATTTTCTTTAAAATAGGTTTTGTGTTCCGACAATCTGGAAAATTAGAACAGGCTAAAAACTTTCCATATCGACCCATCTTATAAACCATTTCATGGCCACAATTTTCACATTCGATTCCAGCAGGTTCATCTTTTATTTCGACTTCTCTCATTTCTTTCTCAGCGACCTCTAATCGAGATTCAAAGTCTTTGTAGAAGTCAGAAATAACATTGATCCAATCGATGTCACCACCCTCGACAGCGTCAAGATTATCTTCCATCTTAACCGTGAAGTCAACATCAATAATTTCTGGGAAAAATTCCACAATAAGTTCTAGAACCACTTCACCCAATTCGGTAGGAACAAACTTTCGATCATCTAACGTAACATAACCACGCCGTTGGATCGTGTCAATGGTGGGTGCATAAGTTGATGGTCGTCCGATCCCAATTTCCTCCATTGTACGAACAAGCCTTGCTTCAGTATAACGTGGTGGTGGTTGGGTAAAATGTTGTTTTGGATCGATTTTTTCTTTCTTAACAATCATGCCATCTGTTAGTTCTGGTAAAAAACGATCATCGTCATTATTTGAACGATCATCATTACCCTCTATATAAACTTTCATAAAACCAGGAAATTTAATCTTCGATCCTGTAGCACGAAAAGTACAATCCGCATGAACAAGATCTGCTCTAACTGTATCCATAACAGCCGGTGCCATTTGGCTTGCAAGAAATCTCTCCCAAATTAACTTATATAATCTAAATTGATCACGACTTAAATATTCTTTAATGGCTTTAGGTTGTTGATTAACGGATGTAGGTCTAATCCCTTCGTGAGCATCCTGAGTTTTTTCTGATGTTTTTTTCTTTTTGTTATTCTCATTACCTAAGTATGATTCACCATAATGTTTACTTATGAATTGTTTTGCTTCTTCTTTAGCAACATCAGATATACGAGTAGAGTCTGTCCTCATATACGTTATTAACCCGGTTACTTGTTTCCCAATTTCGATACCCTCGTATAATTGCTGTGCTATCATCATGGTTTTTTTAGCTCTAAAATTTAATTTACGAGCCGCTTCTTGTTGAAGAGAAGATGTAATGAAAGGTAAAACAGGATTTCTAAGCCTTTCTTTTTTCTGTACATTTTTCACTTCAAACTCATCAGATTTTATTTTAGATAATATGCCATCCACATCATCTTTTGTATTAAGTTCTGTCTTTTTTCGGTTTAAACCATAGAAGGAAGCTTCAAATGTTTCATCTCCAGTTTTAAATAGACCTTTAATTGACCAATATTCTTCAGGTTCAAAGGCTTTTATTTCATTCTCTCTTTCGATAATCAACCGAAGGGCAACGGATTGGACCCGACCTGCACTTAAACCCTTTTTTACTTTTTTCCATAACAAAGGACTGATGTTATAACCCACCAAACGATCTAACACTCGTCTAGCTTGTTGGGCATTAACCAAATCCATATTTATTTTCCTTGGTTCTTTAAATGCATCTTTAATCGCTTGTTTTGTAATTTCATTAAAAACAACTCGGCACTTCGATTTTTCATCAATATCTAAACTGTGAGCCAAGTGCCATGCTATAGCTTCCCCTTCACGGTCAGGGTCAGCTGCGAGATAAACTTTCTTAGCTTTTTTGGCTGCCTTTTTTAAATCTTTTAATACAGGACCTTTACCACGAATCGTAATGTATTTGGGTCTAAAATGATCCTCAACATCAACGCCCATTTGGCTTTTGGGTAAATCGCGTACATGTCCCATAGAGGCCTTAACATGGTATTTTGAGCCAAGATATCTTTCTATCGTTTTCGCTTTAGCGGGAGATTCAACGATGACAAGATAATCTTCCATGAAAATTCTCCCCCTTTCTCTAATTGATAAATCCTCACTAATCTTAATGACTGTATGATTATTTGTCAAACATGATGCGTTAAAAATATTCATACTTTAATCAATATATTCCTTTTTTAAGGAAATAAATGTCGTTTTAAGCGCTTTTTTACCCAATTGGATCCCATAATGATCGGATATAAATAGACCAACTTGAATATATCAAGTCCAGTGTACCTAGCAGTCAGTAATCATAGCATAAGAAATGAAAAAAATCAAAAAATTAACCAATTAAGTTATATAAAACACTATTGATTCTTAGCTTAAAACGACTTTTCAATGACATCCTTTAATCAATAGCGGATCTCAGATAGAATATCATCACTATCCATCACTAGTTTAGCCCCCTGTTGAATTAATTTATTCGTTCCTCTTGCGTTCGGTTCTAATATTGAACCTGGAATGGCCAAAACCTCACGCCCCTGTTCTAACGCTTGATCTGCAGTTATTAAAGAGCCACTTCTCTCTTTTGCTTCGACAATGATCGTCGCTTTCGAAAGACCACTAATAATTCGGTTTCTTTCTGGAAATTGCCATTTTCTTGGATATCTAGAGGGAGGATATTCACTGATAACGACATGTTTTCTCGCTATTTCTTCAAATAAAGGTTGATTTTGAGAGGGGTATGGATGATAAAGACCCGATCCGAGTACGGCTATTGTTTTGGATTTCAGTCCAATATGATGAGCAAGCGTATCAACTCCGATGGCGAGTCCACTAACAATCGTCCATTTTTCTTTAACTAGAGGGAGTAAAACTTTTTCCATACATTTTTTTGCATAACTGCTTGGGTGTCTTGTCCCTACAACACTTAACAATTTATGATCATTTAAAAAAGAACGAGAACCTTTGACATATAAGACAATAGGAGGATCAAATATCTTTTTTAACAAGAATGGGTAATCATCATCTAGAATCGTAACAATTTGAATGTGATTGTTTTGGTATTCTTTCTCTATTTCATTCATTGATGGTCTTTCAAGTTCGATTTTAAATTGAGCAAAACGCTGATGACTTAACCTTAATATTGTCTTTATTTCGTGATCAGACCAGGTGTCAATAGGTCCCAAATGGTCCCAATTGAACAGAATTTTACGTAGCATAAGGTTGGTAACAGACTGGCAATGGTGAAGATAAATTAACCATGATCGTTTATTCAAAGACATCATCCTTTCATACATGATGCTTGCTCTTTGGGTTGAAATAAACAGGCTAATCCAAAGAGCAGGCTCATTCATGATACTTAATTAATAAACTTGTTGGATCGTTTACATCGTGGACACGAAAAATTTCTTCTATTATATAGACATTTGACGTAAAGAAATGATCTCCCTTAAATAAATGTGATCATTTTACGACTTTTTTTGATGTTGTACTTCTTGATCAAGGAGATCGATCATGCGGAAGATCTCTGAAACAGCCTCATATAACTCTGGAGGTATCATGTCATTCATGTTAAGTTCTGATAATAAGGCTACTAGATTTTCATTCTCTTGGATGGGTATACCATGTTCCTTAGCAACTCGAATCATTTGGTCTGCGACATGATTAGTCCCTTTTGCCGTCACAATGGGGCTATCTGTTTGATTTTTCTGATACCTAAGTGCAATCGCTTTTTTAGAATTTTCTCGATGACTATGTTCCATATTTATACTTTCACATCCATTTTATAATCAGGTAGCGGAAGATGATGGTCAACTTTTTCTTTTAGATACGAATCAATATGTTTAATGGCCGTAAGTGAAACTAGCTGATAATTTAATTTTTGAAGTTGTTCTTTTAGTCCACTCTCGTATTGTTTAAGATGTTCCTTTATGAATGGAAAGTCATTTTGTACTTGAATGGTCAATGATCGATGCTGGATTCGAATATGGACAAGTGTTTCTTTTAATGTCTTTAACTTTAATGAAAGAATGATGCGACAATCATCTGCATCTAATCCCTTCCCCTGTTTCTTCCCTTCCCAATAGATGTTGATCGTCTCAATTTGCCCATGACTAGGCCATGGAAGTTGAGTCACTAATTGCATAAGTGCTGGATCGGCTGAGATCAATTGGATTTGTTGTCCTGTGATAGTTTGTAGTAATTCGTTAGCTTGCCGTTTTATGGCACTCGGTGTATCATGATCACTGATTAATCTTAAAGCACCTTCTTTTAAAGAATCATTTAAGATCATCTTCTCCTTTGATAAGAAGTTCTGACAAAGGTCATGCTCATGATGTAATCCAAGTAATTTCAGTTGTTGGATGATGCTAACAGAGTCTGTATTATTTAAATGGATCATTTTATTAATGATATCTTTAAAATGTGCCATTGAAGGTGCTATGGATGAATCTTGGTCAATTAAAGCTATGATATCTTTCACTGTTTCTAATCCAAGATGCCCTGATCCTAAAGGTTTAAGGGCTTGAAAGAAAGGTGCTTCAAGCGGGATTTTTCGATTAATCATAAACTGGATAGTTTTTAAGTCCTTTAGCGTTGGTTTTTTCGGGAGAAGGGAATACACTGTCTCAAGGAACGATTTAGATAGAGCATGTTGATTAAGAAAGAAGTGAATCATTCGCCTCATTTTTTGATCGTTTGGGAGATGAAAGGTCGAAAGGACATCAGAAACCATTTTTTGATTGGATTTTTCATGATTAAATGAAGCTGACCCTCTTATAACATGTAAAATAAGAGGATCTTTATTTTGTTTCACTTGGAATAGATAGTCATTTCCGATCTTGATTTCGGTATCTACTTTAGCAACCATTCGTTTTTGACCAATATTAATGACAGCTCTTCGGTCAGGAAGAACTTCACTAATTTTACCTTTTAATATTTGCTCAGGTTGATATGTTCCAATGATTTGGCTTTGATTCACCGCATATGGTTGTATATTCATACCCTCACCCTTTACTTTGATTGTAATGGTGCAAACGTTAATCGATGTTCAGGGCAGGGACCGAGTTGTTTAATCGCTTCTAGATGCTCTTTCGTCCCATAACCCGCATGATGTGAAAATCCATATCCTGGATAGACTTCATCCATCTCTTCCATCATCTTATCTCGTGTAACTTTGGCGATAACCGAAGCTGCTGCAATCGAGATGCTCCGAGCATCTCCTTTAATCAATGATGTCTGAGGTATAGGCGTAGATAAGGTCATTGCATCAATCAGTAAATGCTCTGGAACTAGATCCAGATTATCTACAGCTTGTGACATGGCTTTTTTGGCTGCTTGATAAATATTTATTTGATCAATTTCCTTTGCTGTAACGATGCCAACACCAATACTAACGGCTTCTTCTTTTATCCATTGAAAAAAATAGTCACGTTTAGACTTAGACAGTTGTTTAGAATCATTTATTCCATATAACTGCGAGTTAGGCTTCAATATCACAGCTGCTGCAACAACAGGACCCGCTAGTGGCCCTCGTCCTGCCTCATCAATTCCTGAAATATACCGGATCCCTTGCTCATATTGTTTCCTCTCAAATTGAAGCATCTCTTCATATTTAAGCCGCATATGACGTTTTTTTTCTTGTATTCTATCCCATCGTTTTAATAGATTTTGGACACCTTTCCGAGGATCCTTCTCTAATCTATCTCGATCTTCTACTGAAAGCTCCTCCGTATCAAATAATGTCATTTCAAGTTTTTTTATGGATAGTTGCTGCAAATTAAATCACTCTTTCATATGTCTAATTAGCTGTCACTAGTCTTCTCACGATTCAATAATGAAGGGGCATGACGGTGTTTCCTACGAGAATAATAGTCATTATAAATGTTTTATTTTATGTATCGGTTGATCCAACTAAATTTCCAGTCTTTTTATAAAAAATATGAATCTCGCTAGTTTCTATTTTAGCAAAAACAAGACAACAAGTAACCCCTCTGGATAAACACCCAGAGGGGCAAGTCAATGTTTCGTTATTCGGGACGTTCTAACGTAATCTTTCCTAATTTTTCACCGCGGAATTCTCGAATAATCAATTCAGCGGTACGATCATAATCAATATACCCACCACTCATCATACAACCCCGACGCTTACCAATGTCATCTATAACCGTTACAATATCATCAACAGTTGGCTCAACCTCGAACAGAGGTAAATCATGAAGGTCGTATCGTTTTCTTAACTCATGAGGATAATGTATAAGCAAGCACTTTAATAAAAATACGGATACATCCTGAAAATCAAGAAGATCATCTTTGATGGCCCCCGTCGCCGCCAATTTCAGTCCAACTGATTGATCTTCAAATTTCGGCCACAGAATACCTGGCGTGTCCAATAATTCCATTGTTTTACCCACTTTAATCCATTGTTGTGCTGTTGTGATCCCTGGTCGGTTCCCAATTTTAGCGATTTTTTTATTCGCTAAGCGATTAATTAAGGTTGACTTCCCAACATTTGGAATACCTAAAATTAAGGCACGGTCACTTCTTGAATTAAATCCTTTATTTTCAAGTTTTGCACGCTTATCCGCCGTCAGTCTATGAACGAGGTCTGGAATGCTTTTTGTTCCAGCTCCTGTTTGTGCATTAACTTTCAATACACTATAACCTTGATCCTCGTATTTTTCAGCCCACGAAGTTGTTACCCGATCATCAGCCATATCTACTTTATTTAAGATAAGTATTCTTGGTTTACCTGATGAAATCTCATCAACTAACGGGTTTCTCGATGATTCTGGGATACGTGCATCGACAAGTTCTATGACAACATCAATCAGTTTAATTTTCTCGATCATTTGTCGTTTGGCTTTAGCCATATGACCAGGATACCACTGAATAGACATAGGTTCACCCCTTTATAAAAATGACGTTATGTATCACTTATTATTAACACTTTTTTGATAAACGATAAAGATGATTTACTCGTTTGATCGGGCCAGATTCATTTTGTGATCAGATCAAACCGGTAATTATCGTTTTGACAATGATAATTTTACCAGTGATATCATTCCGAATAATTTTAGATATCTAAAAAACTCTTTTAGTGAAAAAAAGAGCTTGTCGAAACAAGCTCTTTTTCAGATTGATTATTTGCTTTTGATACGGGCTTTCTTACCACGAAGGTTACGTAGGTAATAAAGTTTCGCACGACGTACTTTACCTTGACGAACAACGTCGATTTTGTCAATTTTAGGTGAATGAACCGGGAATGTTCTTTCAACTCCAACTCCGTAAGAAATCTTACGAACTGTGAAAGTTTCACTGATTCCACCGCCATGACGCTTGATCACAACGCCTTCGAACACTTGGATACGTTCGCGTGTACCTTCAACAACCTTAACGTGTACTTTCAAAGTATCACCAGGTCTGAAATCAGGTAAGTCCGTTCTCAATTGTTCTTTTGTAATTTCATTTAAAAGTTCCTGCATAAATGCCCCTCCTTCCGTACAAATGCTCTTACAACCTTATCTATTGCAGCGGAACATCGTATTACTGGCATTTGCCACAAAAGATATCATATCATAACCCTGCTGACAATGCAAGATATGACAAAATCTTATTTTTCTTCTTCTTTTCTAAATTTCTCAAGCCACGCTAATTCTTCCTCAGTAAACGTTCTTCCTTCAAGTAAGTCAGGGCGTCTATGAAAGGTTCGATATAAAGATTCTCTCCGCCGCCATCTATCAATAAGAGCATGATTTCCTGAAAGAAGCGTTTCAGGAACTTTCATGCCTCTAAAATCACTCGGCCGAGTATATTGTGGATGTTCTAATAATCCAGTTGAGAATGAATCGGTCACCGCTGAATCATCATTACCGAGAACACCGGGCAATAAACGAACGATACTATCGATCATGACCATTGAGGCAAGTTCGCCACCTGTCAGAACAAAATCTCCAATTGAAAATTCATCTGTCACTAAAGCTTCGCGAATCCGTTCATCATACCCCTCATAATGCCCGCAAATAAAAATTAAATGATCCTCTTTTGCTAATTCTTCAGCATGCTTTTGCTTAAACGTCTTACCTTGAGGCGTCATCAATATCACTCTTGGTTTTTCGGTTAAATCTTGGGTTATATGATCCATCGCATCAAAAATAGGTTGAGGCATAAGAACCATCCCAGCGCCTCCACCATAAGGATAGTCATCCACTTTATGATGTTTGTTCGTCGTATATTTTCTAAAATCAGTCACTTCGAAATCAACAAGTCCTTTGTCTGATGCTTTTTTTAAGATGGATTGTTGAAATACACCACTGAACATCTCTGGAAATAAAGATAAAATATCAACTTTCATCGTCAATCAAACCCGGAAGCAAGTGGACAATAACCTGTTTATTTTCGATATTAACTTCTTTCACTACATCACCTATATAAGGAAGTAAAATATCCTTTCCTTTTGTTTTAACAACCCATACATCATTTGCACCTGGAGATAGAATTTCTTTAATCTCTCCGAGTACCGTCCCCTCTTCTGATACAACTGTACATCCAATAATTTCATGATAATAAAAAGCATCTTCTTCTAAATCAGATAATTGTTCTGTTGAGATAAAGAGTTTGCATCCCTTTAAAGGTTCTACGTCATTAATCGTAGGATAACCCTGAAATGTAAGTAAATCGAATTGTTTGTGTCTTCGATAGCTTTGGACAAAGATCGGTTGATAACGTTTATTTTTTTCATTATGAATATACAATTTACTTCCCTCTGCGAAACGTTCATCGGTGAAATCTGACTCACTTATGACTCTGACTTCGCCTTTTATGCCATGAGTGTTCACGATTTTTCCAACGTAAAGCCAGTCTAACATATGTATCCACCTTTCTTGAATAGGGTAGGTTCAAATAATAGTAGTCATGCCAATCGAACCTGATTTACCGATTTCCTTTACACGATTATTTAACGTGATGATTTCCTACCGGTGTAAAAAAGAGGAAGGGTAAACGCACCCCTCCTCTTTTTATTAACGTATTAAGGCCTGAGGATTTTATTTCTTAGTATTCCTCTCTAACCTTCACATTATCTCTTTTACCTTATTTTTGATGTTTTGAAAGATGGAATTTCTCCATAATTCCTTCGTTTGAGAAAAGATTACGTACCGTATCTGATGGTTGAGCACCTTTTGTTAACCAATCAAGTGCTTTTGCTTCATCAATGTTAACAGTAGCAGGATCTGCAACTGGATTGTAAGTCCCAATTTCTTCGATAAAGCGACCATCACGTGGTGAACGTGAGTCAGCTACAACCACACGATAGAAAGGACGTTTTTTTGCTCCGATACGTTTTAGACGAATTTTTACTGCCATAATATAACACTCCAATTTTTTTTATTATTGTTTATGATCCTATTAATACTCTTTAATTCTTTAAGGCATGATCACATAAATGGTAAGTTAAAAGGATTTTTACGCTTTTTCCCTTTGGTATTGCCCATAAATTGCTTCATCATTTTTTTCATGTCTTTAAATTGCTTTAAGAGACGGTTGACATCTTGGATGTTGGTTCCACTTCCAAGGGCAATACGTTTCTTTCTACTCGCTGAAATAATATCAGGATCAGATTTTTCAAGTGGCGTCATTGAACGAATGATGGCCTCAATTTGACCAATCTTCTTATCATCAATCTTGGCATCTTTCAAACCTTTAAGCTTTCCGGCTCCTGGCATCATCGCGAGTAAATCTTCTAGAGGACCCATACTTCGAACTTGACCAATTTGTTCTAAGAAGTCGTCGAACGTAAAACTCATGGTTCGAAGTTTCTTTTCCATTTCTTTTGCTTTCTCAGCGTCCACGTTAGTTTGTGCTTTTTCAATTAAAGATAGGACATCACCCATCCCTAAAATACGGGATGCCATTCGATCAGGATAAAAAGGTTCTAGTGCATCTAACTTTTCTCCCATACCAACGAATTTGATTGATGTACCTGTAACTGCTTTTACAGATAAAGCCGCACCACCACGCGTGTCTCCATCAAGCTTTGTAAGAATTGCACCCGTAATATTGAGCCGTTCATTAAAGCTTTCTGCTACATTGACCGCATCTTGCCCTGTCATGGCATCTACAACAAGAAAGATTTCATTCGGATTTGTAACAGCTTTAATTTCTTCAAGTTCTCCCATTAATGTTTCATCAACATGGAGTCTACCTGCTGTATCAATAAAGACAATATCATGATGGTCTTCTTTTGCTTTCTTGATTGCTTCTTTTGCAATCGTGACAGGACTTTCCTTGTCTCCCATTGTAAAAACGGGCATACTTAGCTGTCCGCCGAGAGTTTGTAATTGCTTAATTGCTGCAGGTCTGTATACATCTGCTGCAACAAGAAGTGGATTTTTATTGTGTGCTTTTCGAATATAGTTCGCTAGTTTTCCCGTTGTTGTGGTTTTACCAGCACCTTGAAGTCCTACTAGCATAATAACGGTTGGTGGTTTAGGTGAGAATTGAATTTTGCTTTGTTCTCCACCCATCAACCCAGTCAATTCATCTTGAACAATTTTGATCACCTGTTGACCTGGCGTCAAACTCTTTAAGACTTCTTGTCCAATAGCCCGTTCTTTTACGCGATTAATAAAATCCTTTACAACTTTAAAGTTAACATCGGCTTCAAGTAAAGCAAGTCTCACTTCTCGCGTCATTTGCTTTACATCAGCCTCAGATACTTTTCCTTTGCCTCGAATTTTCTTAATTGTCTCTTGCAATCTGTCTGACAAACCTTCAAATGCCATGCTGCGCCTCCTAATCTAGATTCTCAAGCTTATCCATAATATGATCGATGTTCTCAAGTCGACTTGAATCTTTATCGAGGAGACACGATCGAAGCTCGGAAAACAGCTTAAGCCTCGTTTGATACTTGCTTAATAGCCCTAATTTCGACTCAAACGACTCAAGCATGACGACGGCACGCTTTAAATTGTCATAAACAGCCTGCCTACTGACCTCAAATTCTTCTGCAATCTCCCCCAATGAAAAATCATTGAGATAGTAAAGGGTCATATATTGTTGCTGTTTGGGCGTGAGCAAAGTTTGATAAAAATCATACAAAGCGCTCACACGTAACGTTTTTTCAAGCATATAAAAAATCCCCTTGTAAAGTACAAAAGCTTTACAGACTAATATTATAAAATCTAGTCATGATTGTCAAGTTTATTCCTTAATAATTGCCTTGCATTTTCTATTCTTAGTGAACCATTTTTATTAAATCTTCATTATATTACTCTTAGAAATCAAATAAATCTAGTAAGTAAGAGACACCTAAAAATGATAAGGTTAGGGTTATGAAAAGTCTTACTCATTATCATCTAACTCCGCTTCCTCTGAGAATAAGTCACTAAATAAACCATACACAAATTGATCGGAGTCAAACGTTTGTAAGTCGTTGATTCCTTCTCCAAGTCCAATTAATTTAACCGGTAAATCCAGTTCATGTCGAATAGCAAGAACGATCCCACCTTTTGCCGTTCCGTCTAATTTGGTCAATACAATTCCCGTGACACCAGTTGCTTGACTAAACTGTTTGGCCTGATTTAAAGCATTTTGTCCAGTCGTGGCGTCAAGAACCAATAGGACTTCATGAGGGGCTCCAGGATATTCTCTAGCTATGACACGTTTTACTTTTTCAAGCTCGTTCATAAGATTAACTTTATTTTGCAGTCGACCAGCTGTATCACAAATTAAGACATCCACATTACGAGATTTGGCTGCTACTAGAGCATCATAGACGACAGCTGCAGGATCAGAACCCTCTTGATGCTTGATGACATCTACGCCACTTCGTTCTCCCCATACTTCCAATTGATCAATCGCACCTGCTCTGAATGTATCACCAGCCGCTAGCATGACCGATTTGTCTTCTTGCTTAAGTTTATGTGCTAGTTTCCCAATGGTTGTCGTTTTTCCGACGCCATTAACGCCGACCACAAGAAAGACGGTCATGCCATTTGGATTAAAGGTTAACTCATTTTTTTCATCCTTTTTCGTTAGCATGCCCGATAAGACCTCAACAATGACATCTTTAAGTTCTTCGGTCTCTTTAATATTACGTGTACGAGCTTCGTCTTTTAATTGATCAATTAATTCTAGGACGGTATTAACTCCGACGTCACTACTAATCATCACTTCTTCTAATTCTTCAAAGAATTCTTCATCTACTTTTCGATAACGCTTAACTAGGTTATTCACTTTACCAGCAAACGAGTGTCTCGTTTTAGTCAAACCATCTTTGAATTTTTCAGTGACAGATTCGGTTTGCCCGGTAATTTTATTTTTTATTTTTTTGAAAAAGTTCATGTTGACCTCCTTATGATGTTGCGAGTAACTCTGATGTTTCTTCTAACCGCACAGAAACCAGATTTGAAACGCCAGATTCTTGCATGGTCACACCATAGAGTACATCTGCTTTTTCCATCGTACCCTTTCGATGTGTTACAACGATAAATTGGGTTTCTTGACTAAATGTTTTTAAGAAATCCGCATAGCGATCCACATTCGCATCGTCTAACGCAGCTTCAACTTCATCAAGAACACAAAATGGAACAGGGCGAACTTTTAATATAGCAAAAAGTAAAGCGATCGCGGTTAGTGCTCGCTCGCCGCCCGAAAGCAAAGATAAATTTTGAAGTTTCTTCCCTGGTGGCTGTGCTAAAATATCCACGCCACTATATAGTAAATCATTCGGATCTAGTAATTTAAGATCCGCTTCTCCTCCACCAAATAGAGATTTGAAGACTTCTTTAAACTCATCTCTTACCTTATAAAATGTCTCGCTGAAACGTTTTGTAACCTCTTCATCCATTTCATCCATCACACCAATAAGTGTTTCACGAGCTTTAAGTAGATCATCCCGTTGATTAGTAAGAAAATTCCACCTAGATGAAACACGTTCATATTCTTCAATGGCTCCTAAGTTTACAACACCAAGCTCTGCTATCGCTTTTTTGATGAGTTTCACCTTTGTTCGAGCTTCATCTGCTTCTATTGTCAGTGGATAATTTTCTTTAGCTGATTCAAAGCTCAATTCATAATCTTCTCTTAAAGCATCAATCAAATTATCCAATTGAATATCTAATCGTTCAAGTTTTATATCTTCTTGCCTTAATTCTTCTGATATTGTATCCAAGTTGTGCTGAATCGATTTTAACTTTTGTTCATTTAGATTTAAATCTTGTTGGAGATGTTGTCGCGCTCCTTTTTTCTTTTCAAGTTCTACCGTTAATTTTTCTTTTTCTTCCCTTGTCTCTTTAATTTTTTCATTGATTGTTTCCTGATCCATCAAATGTAAAGACACATGCTCATGCAAGGCTTGAACGCTATCAGTCGCTTCCATAAGCTCAGAAGTTAAGGTATCTAATTGTTCTTTCATCTCTTTCGTTTTATCTTCGAGATGGGTAACCATTTGTTGTTGTTTGGCTACATGAATTTTGAGTGTCGTTATTTCCTCTTGAAGTTCATCTTTTGATAAATCTTGCGTTTTCTTTTTCTCCGTCGATTCATTTATTTCATTTTGAAGATCCAGCACCTTTTGATCGTAAACAGATTGCTCTTTTTTAAGTTTATCCATTCGTTTATGAAGTGCTTTCTTTTCCTCTTGAAAATCACGATGCTCTCTTGTTATATTTTGATGTTTATCTTGAATGTTCGCCTTTTTGATTTCAATTTCTCGTAAGCGACTCTCTAAATGCTCTTTTTCAATCATCCGCTGTTGCAGCTGGTCACGGTAAGATTCCAATTGCATTTCATGATCGACAAAAGACGTTTTCAAGGTGGTAAAAGACTCTTCCAATTCAACTTTCTTGCCTTTCATTTCCTTTAATTGAATCTTTAATTGACTAATTTCTCGGTTTCTTCCAATTAAACTAACTTGTCTTTCTCTTTGACTTCCACCTGACATCGCGCCACCTGGGCTGACAACATCACCATCTAATGTCACAATACGGAAACGATATTGCATGAGTTTGGCCAAATCATTGGCTCCCTTAAGATGCTCTGCAATAATAATATTCCCAAGCAAATGTTCAATAGCAGGTTGATACACTCCTTTATACTGTACAAGTTCATTTGCTATCCCTACAAATGAAGGATGACTTTTCAAACGCTCGATGTCGTGTGCTCTGAGTTGCTTTGATTTAATGACCGACAAAGGTAAAAATGTTGCTCGACCGGCTTGTTGCTTTTTTAAAAATTGAATAGCCGCCCTGGCTGAGGCTTCGTCTTGGGTAACAATATGTTGAGCTTGTCCACCCAATGCCGTTTCAATGGCCTTTTCGTATCGTTTTTCCACCTGTAAAAGTTCCGCAACCGCTCCATGTATGCCATGAAGTCGATGTCCTCTAGCTTTAAGAACTTGTTTGACACCTTGATAAAAACCGGCGAAATCTTGACTCATTGATTGAAGCATATCATGCCTAGACTCAGCCTGTTGGATAAACTGGCGGATTTTATTGATAGCATCCGCTTGTTTGGCATACGCTTCTTTTTCAGATTTTACCGTTTGTTGTAATTCGGTAAACTGCTGTTTGGTTGTTTTATATTCTTTTTGTTTGTCTTTAATTTCTTTTTCGGCTTGAACTTGCAATAATTCGATTTTCTTAAGACTTTGCAATACATCATCAGATGATGATTTAGAGCGAGATGTTCTCTGATCCAGTTGATTAAGCTGTTCAGTTACATAACGTTGTTCATTTCGAAGCGAAGCTTGTTTGTTTAAAACATCAATATACTCGCTTTTTAATTGCTCAATGATAACATCAAGATCCTGATCGTAAAACGTAAATTCTTTTGTTTTCTTTTTGAGATCATTTTTCAATTTCTCGAGTGTTAATTTTTCTTCTTCTAAAATCGTCAATTCTGAATTTAGCGCATCTTCATTTTGCTTTTGTTTCCTTTTCAACCGGTCAATACGCTCTTTCATCTCTCCAGCATTTTCTTTGGCATGCTTTTGACGCTCATGAAGGACATTTTTTTGTCCTTCAAATTTTTCAAGATAACGACTAGAGACTAATAAACCTTGCTGAATCTCTTCGATTTCATGATCTAAATGATCTAATTTACTTCGCTCATCTTGATAGTGTTTATCTTGCTCTTCCATAAGGCGTAAATGCTGTGACTTTTGTTGATCTAATCTAGCAACAGATGCTTTCTTTTGTTCCCATTTACGATGCGTATCTTCAATATCGTGAGCAAGCAATGCTACTTCTATTTTTTTTAGATCTTCTTTCTTTTCTAAATAATCTTTAGCAATGGACGCTTGCTCTTCTAAAGGATCAATTTGGTCTTCCAGCTCATGTAGAATATCTTCCACGCGATTTAAATCATCTTCAGATTCCGTTAATTTCTTTTCAGCAGCCTGTTTTCGTAATTTATATTTTAGTACTCCCGCTGCCTCTTCGAAAATGCGCCGCCTATCTTCGGCTTTACTATTTAAAATTTCATCAATCTTACCTTGTCCGATAACTGAATAAGCTTCTCGACCAAGCCCAGAATCCATAAAAAGATTAACGATGTCTTTTAATCGACAGGATTGTCCATTTATAAAGAATTCGCTATCTCCCGAGCGAAAGACTCGACGTGTGATGCTTATCTCACTATAATCATAAGATAGATATTGATCATTATTATCCAATGTGAGTGTAACTTCAGCCATGTTGAGACTTTTCTTGCTATCACTTCCAGCAAAAATAATATCCTCCATCTTGGAACCTCTTAGAGATTTTGCAGATTGTTCACCAAGTACCCAACGTATCGCTTCAGTTATATTACTTTTTCCACTTCCATTAGGACCGACAACGGCCGTAACACCGGGCACAAATTCTATCGCTATTTTATTCGCAAATGATTTAAAACCGATCACTTCTAATTGTTTGAGGAACATAACGAGCTATCCTCCTTAATTCTATTCACTTTTTCTATTTTACCATAGGGAGAACAAAGTTTCTTTCTAATCATTCCAACATCATTTACTTTTTGTTAAAATGATAGTTAAGTAAGAAATTATCTTGAAAAAGGGGTGACAATATGGATTCGAAGATAAAAAGTAGGGAAAATATTGAAAAGATGGTCAATGTTATAAAGAAAAAAATTCAACTCGTCAATCAAGATCTTCTAAGAGCAGAAGACTTTTCAATAGAAAAGTATGATGAACTTTATGATATTTATGAACTTATTAATAAAAAAACATCATTTAGTGTCAGTGAACTTGAAGCTATTTTAGATGAACTTCGAGGACTACGCAACTAATCAGACGATACTTATTGAATGAAAAAAACCGGGATCCCCGGTTTTTTTTAGGTTTGGATGAGTGTCATTCTCACCATTTTATTCATGAAGATAAAAGACACGAATAGTATCAACTCTAGTCTATTTAATTTACTTTTTTAATGAAGCAATCGCTTCACGCGCTGCAAATTGTTCCGATTCCTTTTTGGAGCGACCTTTACCTGTGCCAACGACATTATTATCCAGTAAAACATTCGATACGAATACCCTGTGATGTGCTGGACCCGATTCGGACACAATTTCATATGTTAAGGTACCTAGATTATTCCGTTGAATAGTTTCCTGAAGCTGACTTTTATAATCCATCACATGGGAAAAAGCACCTTCGTCTATTTTTGGATAAATCACGGTTTCTAATAGATGATTAACTGTGTCTATACCTTGATCAAGATATAGTGAACCAATAAAGGCTTCAAACACATCAGCAAGTAAAGCTGGCCTTTCTCGTCCTCCTGTTGCCTCTTCTCCTCGTCCTAGAAAAATTAGCTCTCCTAGATTTAGATCATGAGCAAATAAAACTAAGGATGGTTCACATACAACCGCAGCTCTTAATTTCGTCATGTCCCCTTCGCTCATTTCCGGATGATGCTTAAATAAATATTGAGAAACAAGCAATTCAAGAACGGCATCTCCTAAAAACTCTAAACGTTCATTATCTTTTCGAATATGACGACGATGCTCATTCACATACGATGAATGAGTAAAGGCTTGCTTCAATAGCGTTTCATCTTTAAACGACAATTTATGTTTTGCTAAAAATCCACGGAGCCGTTCAGTTATCTCTCTTTCATATCCGCGAGTTCGCTTGGCCCTCACCATAACTATCCCCCCTAATAACTATAAATCTAAAGTCCCGCGTTTTAACATACGGGACTTCACAGTTATTTCATTTATTGATGGCTTTTTATGTAATCTATTACATTGCCAACAGTTAAAATCTTTTCAGCATCTTCATCCGAAATTTCCAAACCAAACTCATCTTCTAATTCCATGACAAGTTCAACGATATCGAGTGAATCTGCATCAAGATCTTCTTTAAATGATGCTTCAGGTTTAACATCAGCTTCGTCAACACCTAGACGGTCAACGACAATTTTCTTCACGCGTTCTAAAATATCTTCTGCCATGTCTGTCACCTCCCCTCAATTGGGTTTCGATCTTTAAAATACCAATAAAACAGACCTTCGTAAAGTATTATTTTAAATAAGCTTGAATTTATACCGCTTATTATTATCTGCGTAGTTATTATAGACTGCTAGCGTTACCTAGGTTGACTTGATATCAATCCAACTTGTCCACATGAAAATAAATAACTACAACCAATAACTTTACTGCATTACCATGCCACCGTCAATATTTAATATTTGTCCTGTCATATAGCGGCTATCTTCACTTGCTAAAAATTTAACAACAGCTGCAACGTCTTCAGGTTCTCCAAAGTAATTGAGTGGAATTTGTTTTTTCATTTGTTCTTTAATTTCTTCAGGTAAGTCTTCCGTCATGTCTGTCGAGATGAAACCAGGAGCAATCGCATTAACCGTAATGTTTCTTGGTGCAAGCTCTCTAGCTGCCGATTTAGTCAGACCAATCACACCCGCTTTGGCAGCTACGTAATTCGCTTGTCCTGGGTTGCCTATAATTCCGACAACAGATGAAACGTTAATAATACGTCCACTTTTTTGTTTCATCATTTGCCGAGTTACAGCCTTTGTTGTATTAAATACCCCTTTTAAATTGATATTTAACACACTATCCCAATCATCTTCCTTCATACGCATCAGTAAAGTATCCCGCGTAATCCCAGCATTATTAACTAGAATGTCCAATCGACCATAGGAATCTACAACTGATTTAATCATGTCTTGAACTGCTTTAGTATCAGCCACATTACATTGGTACAGAGAAGCTTTAACACCATAAGATTTTACTTCCTCAACAACCTTTTCAGCAAGGGCTTGATTACCTGCATAATTAACAACGACTGAGGCACCAGCCTTGGCAAGAGTATGGGCTATGGCACGTCCAATTCCTCTTGAAGCACCGGTTACGAGGGCGACCTTTCCTTCTAACATCTTATTTTCTCTCCTTCAAAACTTCAAGCGTATGTTCTAAAGTTTCAACTGAATTCACTTGTAAAATTGTTGCTTGACGATCTATTTTTTTAATCAATCCGGATAACACATTACCAGGACCAACTTCAACATATGTATCTACCCCAAGTGACTTTAATTTTTCGACTGATTCAACCCAACGAACAGGTGAAGTTAACTGTTTAATTAACAAATTGGAAATTTGGTCTGCTTGTTTTTCAACATCCGCAGTGACATTGGCAATGACTGGTATTTCAGCGTTGTGAATTGTTATTTCTTTTAATGTTTGGCTGAATTTCTCTGCAGCAGGTGCCATTAAAGCAGAGTGGAAAGGACCACTAACGTTTAAAGGGATAATACGCTTTGCACCTTGTTCTTTTGCCAGAGTGGAAGCTTTTTCCACACCTTCTTTTGAACCTGATATAACAATCTGACTTGGAGAGTTGTGATTAGCCACTTGAACGGCCTCTCCTTCACGAGATACAGTGTAACAGATATCCTTTAGTTTATCAGCTTTCATACCTAAAACAGCCGACATAGCGCCAAGTCCACTAGGAACCGCTTCCTCCATAAAGAGGCCACGCCGTCTAACAGCATATACAGCATCCTCAAATGAAAGAGAACCAGATGCCACGAGGGCGCTATATTCGCCTAAACTATGTCCGCAAGTAAAGTCAGGTGTCATACCCGCTTCTTTTAACAATTCATACAAAGCGATACTAACAGTCACAATGGCTGGCTGCGTGTTTTCTGTTTTTTTCAGTACTTCATCAGGTCCATTTAGAATGATATCAGATAAAGAAACACCTAACCGTTCATCTGCCCTATTAAATAGGACCTTAGCTTGATTATAAGCATGAATCACATCTTTCCCCATACCGACCTGCTGTGATCCTTGCCCAGGAAATACAAACGCTATTTTATTCACCGTAATCCTCCTTAATGGACTCTATGTCAATTTCTTGTACTTTCTTTTCAATCATTTCCACAACATTTTTATCAACAAAACGTTTTGCTTGACGTATGGAAGATTGAATAGCACTAGCTTTAGACGAACCATGAGCTTTAATGACTGGTGCTCGAAGACCAAACAAACAGGCTCCTCCATATGTCGAATAATCCATTTGTTTTTTTATACCGCGCAGTTTGGGATAAAGTAGGCCCGCTATCACTTTAGTGAAAAAAGAACCTGTTAATTTCTCTTTTAACAATGAAAAAAGAGACATACCTGTACCTTCCATGGTTTTTAAAACAAGGTTACCAGAAAAGCCATCACAAACCACAACGTCTGCTATACCATCTAGTAAGTCACGTGATTCGACATTTCCAATGAAATGAATCGGAGCTGCTTGTAATAATTTATACGTTTGTTTACACAATTCATTTCCTTTTCCAGGCTCTTCACCCACATTGAGCAAACCTACTCGCGGGGAAGCGATATTCAACACTTTTTCCGAATAAATAGAACCCATGATCGCGTATTGTAATAAATGTTCGGGCTTGGCGTCCATATTTGATCCGGCATCTACTAATAAAAACCCTTTACTTTCTTTTAAAGTTGGTAAAGTAGGGGCAAGACCAGGCCGATCTATACCTTTAATCCTTCCAACACCAAATAAACCTGCTGTCATAAGTGCTCCAGTATTTCCAGCTGAAATAATTGCATCAGCATGCCCTTCTTTTACTTCATTTATAGCAAGGACCATCGATGCTTGCTTTTTCTTACGTACAGCTTTAACGGGCGAATCCGTACCTTCGATCTTTTCTGTTGTATGTAGGATTTCAAATTGAGGATGATCCCCAACAATTGGTTTTATTTTATTTTCGTCTCCAACAAGTATAAACTCAATTTCTGGATATTCCTTTGCAGCAAGCATGGCACCTTTCACAATTTCATCTGGTGCATGGTCACCACCCATGGCATCAATTGCTAACCTCATGATTATTTCCCCCTTCCAAATGGGAACGATACATTGTAAAACTTCCCTTAAACACATTTTCTGAACCTACAAAACTATTGACTTCAACCATTGTCCTAACTCGTTCAACTTGCATCACTTTTGCTTTGGCAACGACACGCTCACCAACTTGTACCTGCCTAACAAAATGAATATTTGCTTTTGCAGTTAAGGCAAGCTCATCGTCAATAACAGCTACAGCAAGCGAATTGGCTTGGGCAAAAAGATGATGTCCTCTCGCAATACCTGTTCGAGTAAATACATGTTCTTTTTTTATTTCTAAAATAGAAATGGCACTTTGATCCAACTGCAAGTCGACTATTTCACCAATGACTTCATCAGCATAAAGTGCTTTAACATCATCAAACGTCCGCTTGGCAACATGTTTAATTCTTTCCCTCAACTCAGGTATTGATAATTCAAGACGATCAAGTCGAATAGTCTGAATGCTTACTTGAAATTGTTCGGCAAGTTCCCCATCTGTTATAAAAGGATTTTCAAAAATCGTTTCTTTTAATAATTTTTGTCTTTCTTGCTTTCGCTTTTTCATAAAAAGCCACCGCCACTATTAAGACTAGGTACTAATAGGTAGTATATAAGAGTTGCGTTATCATTTCAAGTAAATGTTCATAAGCCTAAGAAAAATAGCCAAAACGTTTCATAGATCACCTAAGAACCTTAGCCCAATCGTCTTAATCCAAACGTTCTCCCTCTAGAACTCCTGAATCTTTCAGATATCGCCTTAAACTTAAGAAGATATCCTCTTTCCAGAACTCTTTTTTTCTCAAAAGATCTGCGGCATCTTGTCTTGCTACAGCAAGTGTTCGATAATCATGAGCCAGATCTGCTAATCGAAATTCAGGAAGACCACTTTGTTTTTTACCAAAAAAATCGCCAGGGCCTCGCAATTTCAAATCAAATTCTGCAAGTTCAAATCCATCTGTTGTTTCACACATCATTCTCATTCTCTCTTGACTTTCCTGTGACTTTGCCTCAGATATGAGAATACAATACGATTGATACGCTCCTCGTCCGACACGCCCTCTTAATTGATGTAATTGTGATAAACCGAACCGTTCTGCATCGTATATGACCATAAGAGAAGCGTTGGGCACATTTACTCCGACTTCAACTACCGTGGTGGAAACAAGAATTTGAGATTGATTCTCCTTAAATGCGGTCATGACATTCTCTTTTTCTTGTGCTGTTAACTTACCGTGCATAAGACCAACTGTATAAGAATGAAAGTACTGCTGCAATTGGGCATGAACATCAATCGCATTTTGAACATCCAATTGCTCAGATTCCTCAATTAATGGCGTGATGATGTAGGCTTGTCTACCTGTGGATAATTCTTTCTGTATAAAAGCTAAAATACGTGGGAGCATATCTGTTTTTACCCAGTAAGTTTTAATTTTCTTTCTGCCCGAAGGTAATTGATCAATTGTTGATACATCCATATCCCCAAAAACGGAAATAGCGAGTGTCCTTGGGATGGGTGTAGCTGTCATGAAAAGGACATCCGCTTCTTTACCTTTTTCTTTTAAGAGTCTCCTTTGCTCAACTCCAAATCGATGCTGTTCATCGGTAACCACTAATCTTAGATGATTAAATTCAACCTTCTCTTGAATAAGGGCATGTGTTCCAATGACAATTCCAGTCTGACCCGTTCTAATTTTTTCAAGAATTTCTTGCCGCCTTTTTCCTTTTACTGAACTTGTTAAAAGATCAATTTGGATTGAAAATGGCTTAAACATCGCTTTTAAACTTTCTGTATGCTGTTCAGCTAGAATTTCAGTAGGGACCATTAGAGCCCCTTGATATCCACTAGAGGCAACGGCAAATAAAGCAATCGCCGCAACAACGGTTTTTCCTGATCCCACGTCTCCTTGCAATAGCCGATTCATATGATATGGGCCATGTAAATCATCCAATATTTCTTTTGTTACCTTTTTTTGTGCTTCAGTGAGTTCAAATGGTAGGGTGTTTATAAAGTCTTTTACATGATCAATTGATAGAGAAGCTTGACCACCATTTGCGGCTACTCTGTTCGTCATCTTATAGGCTTGGAGCTTAAGTTGAAACAAGAATAGTTCATCGTAGACCAACCGTCTTCTTGCTTGCTTTAAACGTTCCCTCGAAGTGGGAAAGTGTATCTCTTGAACGGCGTCCTGCCTCGTCATTAGTCTGTATCTTGTCAAGAAAAAAGGTGGAAGATCATCCACGATATCTTTTGAAAATTGTGCTAAACTATTTCGGATAATCCGCCTCATTTTTTTGACAGTGACACGCCCTTTTACTGCATAAACGGGTTCGATTCGTGAGGAGTCAGGCATGGGGCCTTTATGTAGTTCTAATATCGTCAAAGACCCTCGGTGTTGGTCCCACTTTCCTGTAATGGTTACTTGTTCACCAAGTTTAAGTTGATTTTTTAAAAAAGGACGATTAAAGGCAACGATTGTGATAAGATACCGGCCCACCAACAATTTAGCTGTAAGTCGTGATTTTTTTCGTGAAAAAAACCGTATCAACGGCTCATTTTGTACTTTCCCTTCGATTGTGATCATTTCATCATGAACAGCTTCTGATAAGTCTTTTAATTCATAATGATTATAACGATAAGGGAAGTAATGAAGAACATCCTCAACGGTATTTAATTTCATTTGATGCAATTCTTCAGAGAGACTTTCTCCCACACCTTGAATAACACTTGTTTGACTTTTCATAACTTGGCGAGTCATCGTCTTATTTACCTTTCTTATACGTAGATTTTCTTATCCCATCGGCTTCTTTTCGGGTGCATGCCTTCAAATATAAGCACATGGCTTGCGTCTTTTAACTTGGTTAACGACAGTTGTGTCTGACTAACACTTGGGTGGTTGCTTAGCGACCACCTGACTTAGGTTTCACTATATTAAGTCACAGCTAAAACCCAGGTGAACGATTGATTTTAGTTTTAGTCATTTTCTACACTAACCCCTTGTACAAATACATTGATCGTTTCAACTAAGACGCCAAGCATTGATTGTATTCCTTGCCGCACCTCAGATTGTATTTGATGAGCGACCTCAGAAATTCGAGAGCCATAACTCACGATGATATAAACATCTATTGATAGCGTGTCTGACTCATCAAAGCGAACAACAATCCCTCGTGAATAATTATCTTTTTTTACTAGTTCAGTAAAACCATCTTTCAATTGCTGGCGAGATGCCATTCCAACAACGCCTGGGCATTGACTAACTAAACCACCTGTAAGGTTGGCTATGACGTCATTCGATACATCGACGTTTCCGAGCTGACTTTTTAATTCAAGTGACATTTAAATCCCTACTTTCTTATAATATATCAATGCTTATTTGCTATTTCATTGTATTAAGACAATTTCGTTTGAGTGTGAATTTTTTGCCGTTGGTTGCGAGATCTTTAGTATCTTCAGCAAATCATTTTAATTTTACTATATCAACCATTTTTTTAAAAGGAAACATAAAAGGTTTGGCTGACAAATAGATACAAAGATTGCGTAAGAATGCGAAATATGGTAAAATGACATACGTATTTGTATATTTACTAGGCAGGAGGTATATTAAAATGGGACGTAAATGTTTCGTAACAGGTAAAACGACATCATTTGGTCAAAACAGATCATTTGCTGAAAATAAGTCAAAACGTAAATTTAAAGCAAACTTGCAAAAAGTTCGTATTCTTGTAGATGGAAAACCAAAACGTGTTTATGTATCTACAAAAGCACTTAAAGCAGGCTTAGTTGAACGCGTATAATAAGACTCGTTTAAAGGGTAATCACCCTTTCATCTGAAATTAACAAAAAGGCACCCAATTGGGTGCTTTTTTGTTATCCTTTTTTAAAGGAACCGAGGAGTGCTCTCACAAAACCGCCTAAGAATCTCGGTAATTTAATTGTGTAAAATTTCATGTTCCTCCTCCTTGCACCTTTGATTTATAAAGTTATCGAAGTATGCCTACCCACAGGTCATTTTTTAGATGGGCGTACATCCCACTAATCATTTGCTTTTTTTAATTTTAGAAGACAGCAGGTTTTTGTGGGTCAATAACTATTCCTTGATACTAGTATATTCATGAAAAACAAATTAGTACCCAATTTTTTGATAATCCTTTATAAACTACAAAGTTCTTAGAGGCGAACAAGATCGGGGATTTCCTAAGAAGAGTTAACTCTTCATTCTGGATTGTCATATAGAATCTTTACTTTGGATCATCAAAAGACAACCTTCAGTAAATCTCACTTCACCGACAGGATCCTTATATTCATTACTAATGCACCGTGACGATCCAACCCGGATCGTTGCATGGTTTAATTCGTATTTAAAACCTTTTAGGGTTAGATCTTTCACTTCCATTGTCAATGGAATGAAAGAAACATATTGAAACGAGCTTTCCCTTGAAATCGAATGGACGTTAGGTTTCAGCAAGGAAATGCGGTTATATCGATCGAGTAAGCATGCCTCAATAGGATGCTCACCCAATTTATATAACAGTTGTATATTAAGAAGTTCATGATCTAGCCTGCCCCCTGTTGCCCCCAGGACAATACAAGCACTTGAATTTTGCTCAATAACCCAATCAATAGCCAGTTCTAAATCTGTTTTATCTTTTTCAGGAGGAAACAGGTCTATATTGATTCCTTTATTAAAAATCCACTCTTTTTCCTTTGTTGTGATTGAATCAAAATCACCAAAAGATTTAACCGGTGTAATGCCTTTTTTTAATAGTGTATACGTTCCGCGGTCAACACCAATCCATTGCAAGGTTTCATTCTTTAATCGGTCAAAGGAAGGATGAAGATGAGGGGGTCCCCCTGCTAAAATAGCATATTTTGTCATTAGTAACCTCCCATAACTATGAAAGATCTTTCTCTAGTAAATCCTGAATCGCTTTCTGTCGATTTTCTTGACCAAATATAGCAGAACCTGCGACAACTAGCGTTGCTCCTGCTTTTAAACATAACGGTAATGTTTCGGCATTTATCCCACCATCAACTTCAATTTCAATTGACAGATTTCGTTTATCAATCATGGCTTTCAGAGCTGATATTTTATCAACCATTGAGTGAATAAACGATTGGCCTCCAAACCCTGGATTCACTGTCATTATTAGAACAAAATCAATGTCTCCTAATATAGGTGTTAAAACATCGACTGGTGTTGCAGGATTAAGCACAACACCTGCCTTGACTCCATGCTGCTTAATTAATTGAATGGTACGATGAAGGTGAGAACAGGCTTCAACATGAACAGAGATCATATTGGCACCCGCTTTTGCAAAGTCATGGATGAATGCATCTGCCTGTTCTATCATCAAGTGGACATCTAGTTCACAGGAAGTTATGGGTCTGATGGCCTTTACAACATCGACTCCCATGGCTATATTCGGAACAAAATGTCCATCCATAACATCAATGTGCAAAAGATCTATACCTGCTTTTTCAACTTCTTTTATATCTTTCTCGAAATTTGCAAAATTCGCTGCAAGTAATGATGGTGCTAGTCGCATTAATATCGCCTCTTCCGTTGATTTATTTCTCCATAAAATAATTTATAATGCTTATAACGTGATTGGGAAATTTCTCCCGTATTGACTGCCTCTTGTATCGCACATCCAGGCTCAACGAGATGTGTGCATCCTCTAAATTTGCATTGAGAACTTCTTTCTTTCATTTCAGGAAAATATAGCGAAAGCTCTTGTGCTTCAATTTTAGCAAATTGCAGAGAGCTAAACCCCGGCGTATCAGCTACAAATCCTGTTCCGACTGGCAATAATTCGACATGTCTCGTTGTATGTTTCCCTCGACCTAAACTTTTAGAAATAGCGTTTGTATCAATATTCAACTCTTTATTTAATGTATTGAGAAGAGATGATTTACCAACACCTGATTGACCAGCAAAAACACTAATGCATCCTTCAAGTGCCTCTCTAAACCAATCTATACCTTCATCCTCTACACTTGATGTTATATACACTTGATATCCAATCGTTTGATACGTTTCGACGAGGTCTTGTATTTTATTCGAAATAGGTTCCATCATGAGATCTGATTTTGTGATACAAATGATAGGTTTTATTTCATATGATTCAACATGGACGAGAAAACGATCTAATAATGAATCATCAAAATCGGGCTCAGAAATAGAAAAAAGCAATACCGCCTGATCCACGTTAGCGATAGGTGGGCGATTTAAATAATTTCGACGTTCATCAATAGACATAATTCTACCATCTGTTATTTTTTCTGCCTCATAGTGAACATTATCGCCCACTAATGGCGTTATATTGCGATTTCTGAAATTTCCTCTACCACGGCATTGAATGATTTTATCACCATCTTTCACATAGTAAAATCCACTCAATGCTTTTATAATTTTCCCTTTTGGCATAACATCCTCCTTCCTTATTAACCCCCATCATAATCAATGGTTTCTTCTTTTTTGACTTCTCCATTGATGAGGACTTGATAATGTGCACTCTCATTAGGCTTTATCGTCAATGGTATCGTATATGATTTAGTTTCACTAATTTCTTCATCAACAAATGTTTCATTATTATGTGATGCGTCGGTATAGATGATTTGAACATGAGTTGGTTTCTGTTCTGTTTGGTTTTGATCGCTTTGGTTTTGACCGTTTTGGTTTTGATCATTTTGATTTTGATCTAATTCAACCTTGATTGTTTTCTTAATTGTTTCAGGTTTAAGTTCTTTACCTTTGGAAAGATAGACGGTGACACTTGACCCTTTTTTCAAACTTTCGCCTTGCTGCGGGGTTTGTTCAAGAACTGCCCCTTTATCTATATTGTCTGAGTAATCCCCATCTTTCACTTCCATTTTTAAGCCCAATTGATCTAATTTACTTTCAGCATCATCTTCACTCAGACCTGTTAAGTCTGGAACAGATTGTTCTTCTTCACCAGCGCTATAGGTCAATTCAAGCGTCGTTTCACTTGGAATTATTTTTTTCCCTGGAGACGGGTCTTGTTTCATGACTTCACCTTCAGGAATGGTTGAAGAGTACTCTTTCTTCCAGACGATTTGTTTATAGGTTTTATCACGAACGAGATCAAGAACAGATTGTCGATCATAACCAATATAATTATCTAAAATCTCTTTTTTTGCCCCTGTACTCACGTAAATTGTAACGTCTGAATTTACCTTAACTTCTGTCTGGCTTTCAGGATCCTGTCTGGCTACTTTGCCCTTGTCGATTTGATTATCTGCTACATGGCGTTTAATAGGTTTTAGTTGTTTTTCTTTTAAATGCTGAACAGCGTTTTGATAGGTCATTCCTTTTAAATCAGGAACAGTCGTATCTTGGACGTAAAATAGTTTTGGAAAGACATAAAATGCTGCGACACTGGCTCCAATTAGAATCATCAAGATGAGGAGCGATATCCAAAGCCAAAAACGTTTCCTTTTTGTTTTTTTTATTTTTTTTGATGGATTGCCATCTTCATTAGGGTTCTGTTCTTCCGTTTTAGTTTCCGTATTTCTAGGGACAGGTGGTATTTTTATCGTCTCTTCTTTATCAGTAGAGTCAGATTCCATTGGTGAGATGCCATCATGAAATTCACGTCTTGGTTCATTCAATCGATTGGGATCCAAAGCTGTATCGAGATCTTCATATAATTCATTCATTGTGTCATATCGAAGATTCGGATTTTTTTCAACAGACTTGATCACGATATTCTCTAACGATTGGGGAATATCATGACGAAAATCCTTAGGGTATGGAAACGGATCATTTAAATGTTTGATGGCGACTGTTACAGGCGAAGATCCGGGATAAGGTATACGATCCGTTAACAATTCAAAGAGTACGATTCCGAAAGCATAAATATCTGATTTGATCGTCGCCTTTCCTCCACTCGCTTGTTCAGGAGAAATATAATGGGCCGAACCTAAGATTGAGTTTGTATATGTAATGGTAGCTGAGGTCACACCTAAAGCGATTCCAAAATCCGTAACTTTTACATTTTCATTTTCATCAATAATAATATTGTGCGGTTTGATATCGCGGTGTACAATTCCTCTCTCGTGAGCATGAGCGAGGGCTAGAGCAATTTGCTTTGCAATATAGACCACTTCTTGAAAAGAGACGGGCGAATAACTCTTAATAAATTTCTTTAATGTTATTCCTTGTACATACTCCATGACAATAAAATAACAATCATCTTCTTCTCCTATATCATATATACTTACAATATTTGGATGAGACAGACTAGCTACGGATTCAGCTTCTCGACGAAAACGGCGAATAAATTCCTCATCGTTTGAAAAATCGTGTCTTAATATTTTTACTGCAACTAAACGATCTAAAATTAAATCTTTGGCTTTATATACGACCGCCATACCACCTTCACCTAGATGAGACAAAATATCATAACGGTCACTTAATCTTCTTCCAATCATGTCAAATCACCATCATCATTTGCTATGAGCACAAGTGTAATATTGTCTTCACCACCAGCTTCATTAGCTTCCTTAATCATCAGCTCAGACTTCATTTCAAGTGTCTCATCGAGAGATAAAATATCTTTTAATCTTTCATCTGATAATTTATTGGTCAAACCATCTGAACAAAGTAATAGTTGAGCCTGCTTTGACCATTCTATGGTTAAAGCATCACTATTTACTTGGGGTTCAGTTCCTAAAGCACGTAGTAAAATATGTTTATTAGGGTGGTTTTCTGCATTTTCTTTCGTTAATTGACCCGATTTAACAAGTTCATTTACAAGCGTATGATCTTCGGTTACCTGTTTCAAATCGCCATCGTATATATAAATACGACTATCGCCAACATAACAAATGAAGATAGCATCATTTTGGCAAATCGCAGCAACAACAGTTGTTCCCATCCCTTTGCATTCAGGATGCTCCTGGGCAAACTCATAAATCGTCTGATTTATTTCTTGCACAACACCTTTCAACCATTTTGCACCGTCTGCTTTTGTAAAAGGATGGCTTATTTCCTGCCACTTTTTTTCGAAATAGTCTAACGTCATTTGACTGGCAACATCTCCAGCTTGGTGTCCTCCCATCCCATCAGCCACAACGGCTAATAATTGGTCATCACTTAAGAAAATGCCACCGCTATCCTCATTCCGACCCCTAACTTTTCCCTGATCCGTATTGAAAATAGCCTTCATCTAATCACCTCTTCTTAGAAGATATCTATTTTAAGTAAACCATTTATCCTATCATCAAACCAAATGTACAAGGTAAATCTCCTATTTATCTAAGGATTCTTTCGCCTTAGACAGCATATGAAAAACCCATCTGTACCGTAATCACTAGGTAATATTTGAATCATCGATTGATCATCTATGAGATTATTTTTTAATTTTTTTGGCAAATGAGCTATTCCTTCTTGATCCCATTCAAACTCCGAGTTCTTAGATAAGAAATCATAAATCACTTTTTCATTTTCACGCTTATCAATCGTGCATGTACTGTAAATGAGCCTTCCCCCTTTTTTTAATAAAGGAGCGACCTGTTGAATGATATCCTTTTGTATGTTGACAATACGTTCAACATCGGTATTTTTCTTTTCCCATTTGATCTCAGGCTTATGACGTATGACACCGAGTCCCGTGCAAGGTGCATCGACTAATATACGATCAAAACTTTCATTTTTAAATTGTGTTTGGGCTTCCCTTGCATCTAACGCCATCGTGTGGATAATAGAAAGCCCTAACCTATTGGCATGTTGGTCTATTAATCGCGTTTTATGTTTATGTAGATCGAACGCAACGATTTCACCCTGATTTTCCATTAATTCAGCGATGTGTGACGTCTTTCCTCCGGGTCCTGCACACGCATCTAATACTCTCATTCCTGGCTTAGCATGCACAACGTCTGCAACAAGCATAGAGCTCTCATCCTGAACGGTGAATGCGCCTTCTTGTAATAACGGGCTCTTAAGAATTCTTCCTTTTTCAATGACGAGTGCATAAGGAGATAATTCCCCCTCAACTGCTTCAATTCCTTCTTTAGACAATTGATTGATCAATTCGGATTTACTCATGTTTAACGTATTCACACGTATGGTCATATTAGGTGGTTGATTATTAGCCTGGCAAATATTTAGAGCTGCTTCCTTGCCGAAATCATCTGTCCATTGTTTAATTAACCATTCAGGATGACTATAAATTATGGATAGTCGTTTCACTTCAGGCTCAATTTTTGATAAATCGGGAGATCCTTGTCTTAAATATTGACGCAGCACGCCATTTACAAATCCAGATATCCCTTGATGACCTCTTTTCCTTGCGATGACAACCGCTTCATTTACAATCGCATGATCCGGAATCTTTGTTAAAAATTCTTTTTGATAAATGGACATCAGCAATAATAGATTAACCCAGTCATCCCGTTTTCGTTTTGAGTTTACATAGTTTTCCAAAATATAATTCAGCCGTATTTTCCATTGTAATACACCATAAACAATTTGCGTGATCAGAGCTCTGTCCTGTGGTTTCAATTCCTGCTTTTCAATCGCCTCATTTAAAGCTAATTGACTATATGCATGTTGTTTTTCGATTTTTAAAAGTACGTCGAGAGCAATCTCTCGAGCCATTGGTTTACCCATTTATTAGTCTCCTAGTCTTGTACCTAAATCTAATGATTTTCCATTTAAAAATTGACTTGCTATCATTTTCTTCTTTCCTGAAGGCTGGCATTCCAATACCCGAATGGCTTCATGACTCCCTGTAGCTACGGTAAAAGCCTCTTTATCACACTCGATGACAGTACCGGGTTCTGCCTCTTTTTTTGTATCAACTTTTTGTGTTTTCCAGATCTTAAATACTTTGCCATCTAGTAAAGTATAGGCACCTGGAAAAGGATTTAACCCTCTAACAAGGTTGTGTATCTCTTTTCCACTTTTAGACCAGTCAATCTTTTCATTTTCATGTTGGATGGTAGGCGCAAACGTGACTTGATTCGGATCTTGAGCGACAGGGGTTATTTGTCCTGACTTTAATAAAGGAATCGTTTCTGATAGTAGACGGGCGCCAGCTGCACTTAGCTTGTCGTGCAGAGTCCCCATCGTGTCATGATCTTCAATCGGAATGCGAACCTTAGCTAACATATCTCCAGCGTCAAGAGCTTTAACCATATACATAATCGTGACACCGGTTTCTTCCTCACCATCAATAATAGCTTGGTGAATAGGTGCCCCGCCCCTGTATTTAGGTAACAAAGAGGCATGGACATTAATACAACCAAGTTTTGGCCCATTCAGTAACGTCTCTGGTAAGATTTGGCCATATGCGGCTGTTACAAGTAAATCTGGTTGATAATTGAGGATTTCTTGTACAGCTGAAGGCTCCCTTACTTTTTCCGGCTGTAAAACCGGAATGTTGTATGAAGCAGCAAGCTCTTTCACCGGTGGAGGAGTTAGAACTTTCTTTCTTCCTTTTCGGCGGTCTGGCTGCGTAACCACTGCTTGTACTTTATAGCCATCATCGATGAGTCTTTGCAGGACGGGAACAGCAAAGTCTGGTGTACCCATAAAAATAATATTCATTTATAATCACCTTCTATTTTCTTCAAATCTAATCGATCCTTACATCATAAGAAAAGGATTTAAATCGATTGTTATTTTTAAATCATCGTTTTTTGTTCCTGTGGGATAATGTTCCTGAATTCGTTTTAGTAACGACAAGAGGTTCGGTTCCCGCTTATATTTTACCATGCACTGATAGCGATATCTATCTTTGATACGTGGAATGGCCGAACTGGTAGGTCCGAGAATTTGGGCACCTGAAGATAATCCTTTCTTTAAATGATCGGCTATTTTTTCTGCTGTATCAACGACTTTTGTCACTTGAGTATGTGATAAAGTAATCATAGCTAAGTAATAAAACGGTGGATAATGATGACGATAACGCATTTGCATTTCTTGATCATAAAAAGATTGATAATCGTGGTTGGATGCGTGAATAATAGAATAATGTTCTGTCGAGTAGGATTGAATAATCACTTCTCCCGGTAATTTATCTCGACCAGCTCTACCGCTGACTTGTGTTAATAATTGAAATGTTTTTTCACTAGATCTGAAATCCGGTAAATGCAACATTGCATCGGCAGCAAGCACACCCACAAGCGTAACCTTTGGAAAATCAAGCCCCTTGGCAATCATTTGCGTTCCTAAAAGAATATCCGCTTTTCCTTCGCCAAAGGCCGTTAAAAGTTTCTCATGACTACCTTTTCTTTGAGTCGTATCAACATCCATTCGAATCACTCTTGCTTCCGGGAGCACTTTTGTTAGTTCTTCCTCTACTCTTTGAGTACCCGTTCCAAAATAACGCAAATGAGAACCCATACATTCTGGACACCGACTGGGGTAGGGTTCCTGGTGACCGCAATAATGACACTTGAGCATCCCTTGTTTTCGGTGATAGGTCAAAGAAATATCACAATGAGGACACTGGACGACATAACCACAATCACGACACATAACAAACGTAGAGTATCCCCTTCGGTTAAGAAATAATACACTTTGTTCCTTCTTTTCCAATCGATCCTGTAGCTTCTCAAATAATTGTTTTGAAAACATGGAATGATTATTTGCCCGAAGCTCTTCTCGCATATCAACCATCTGAACTTCCGGGAGACTTCTTTGATTGACTCGCTCTAGCAATTGGATCAAATGATAGACGCCTTTTTTCGCTCTAGCATAGGACTCAAGAGAGGGTGTCGCACTTCCCAGTACAACGGGACATTGATGATATTTACCCCTGAAGATAGCGACATCTCTTGCGTGATAACGAGGCTGCTCTTCCTGTTTATAACTCGTTTCATGCTCTTCATCAATAACAATTAAACCCAAGTTTTTAAAGGGGGCGAAGATGGCCGATCTTGCTCCAACGGCAACGTGAACGGTACCCTCAAGGACTTTTCGCCATTCATCGTATTTTTCACCTTGGCTAAGACCGCTGTGCAAGACAGCTACCTCATCACCAAAACGGCCTTTAAATCGATGAACCATTTGCGGTGTTAACGCAATTTCAGGAACTAAAACAATCGCTTCTTTACCCATATTTAGTATTTTTTCGATGGCCTGCAGATAGACTTCTGTTTTACCGCTACCCGTTACTCCATGGCATAAAAATACCTCATGGGTTTGTGATCGTATCGACTCTTGAATGGGAGCAAGAGCATTCTTTTGAGTTGTCGTTAAGGGAAGAGAAGTTGTTCTTTCAATTTCTTTGTCGGCATATGGATCGCGATAGACTTCTTCTGTTGTTTCAACAAGATAACCTTTCTTCACAAGTTGTTTTATTGAAGAAGGGCCGATATTTAATCTCTTTAAAATCTCCGTTATCTCAACTTTTAGATGAGATTCCTGATTGATGAAATACTCTAAAACTTGCTTTTGCTTTAACGAACGCTTATCTAACTTTGAAGAGACATCCATCAATTCGTCTTTAGAAAGAGCGGTTGTAATATAGCGAATCCTTTTATAGGTTCTTCTATCATTTTTTATCCATTGAATAATCGAGATGTACCCTTTTTTCATCGCCGCATTCAAGCTATCTGACTGCTGTGGTTCCTTCTTTAGAAGTTCTGTCCATTCCATCTCAGGTTTGTTTAAAAGGATGTCTAGCAATGTTGGGTAGTCCCGTGCTAGACTCTCTTTGTCATTTATTCGAACTATTTTTTTATAGTTTCCTTTTAGCACAGCAGGTAGCATGGCTGAGAAAGCAAAAAGACGTGGGCAGAGTGTTTCTGCTGACAACCACTTTCCTAATGAAAGTAATTCCGTTGTTAAAACAGGAGTGGGATCAATCACCTGGGAGATTGCCTTCAAGTTCTTAATTTCTGATTGCTTTTCAATAGATAAAATAAACCCTAGTCGCTTCATTGGTCCGAATGGAACAAGCACTCTCATTCCAGGCTGGATAAACGATTCAAATTCAAGGGGAATTTTATAATCAAAAGGTCGATCCGTTTCCTTAACGGGAATATCGACAATAACTTTGGCTATCATGATAAATCGCTCACTTTAAATAAGTCTTCTAATGCATCAACGATATGTTCACTTACATGATGTTTGGTCATCAATTCGAATGATTTATAACGTCCACTAGGATAATAGAAACACACCTTGTTGGTATCTTTTTCAAAACCTGAACCTTCTTCAGCAATATTATTGGCTACGATCATATCTAGATTTTTTTTCCTTAACTTTTCTTTCGCATAATCTTCTAAATGTTCCGTCTCCGCTGCAAACCCTATTAAAATTTGTTTGTCTTTTCTTTTACCTAGTTCTAACAAAATATCTGGATTTCTTACCATTTCTATAAGAAGTGACCCTTCTTGTTTTTTCATTTTTTGATGAAAAATCTCTTTTGGCCTATAATCCGCGACAGCTGCGGACATGATAACGGCATCCATTTCTGATTCTCTCTTCATGACCGCCTCAAACATCTCGATCGCACTTGTCACATTGATCCGAGTTACGTATTCAGGCGTTTTAAGATAGGTAGGGCCTGAAATTAAGGTGACCTCTGCTCCTCTTTTTTGTAGAACATGAGCAAGTGAATATCCCATTTTCCCTGATGAATAATTAGTAAAGTATCGAACAGGATCAAATGATTCTCGAGTTGGACCGGCCGTAAGGAGAACCTTCTTCCCATCTAATGTTTTTTTGGGCGATGAAAAAAAAGATTCGATTTGACTAAAAATAATGTCTGGTTCAAGTAAACGACCTTTTCCTACCCAACCGCAGGCTAAATAACCTTCATCCGGTTCTAGAAGTCTATAACCATATGAAATTAATTTTTTAATATTTGCTTGAACGGCGGGATGTTGGTACATATTAACATTCATCGCTGGTGCAATCCAAACAGGTGCCTTCGTTGCAAGAACAGTAGCTGAGACCATATCACCTGCTTCACCCTGCGCAAGTTTACTCAAGGTGTGGCTTGAAGCAGGAGCAACAATGAAGAGATCGGCCTGATCAGCTAAATCAATATGGGCAATCTGCCCTTCTTTTTTTTCTATAAAAAGGTTATCATTGACCGGATGGCGCGATAGGGCTTGAAACGTCGCTGGACCTATAAATTGTTTAGCTGAATCTGTCATAAGTACATCAACATGGGCACCCGCCTTTGTTAACATGCTTGTTAACGTGGCTGCTTTGTAAGCTGCAATACTACCTGTTACGCAAAGAACAATTTTTTTATTTCCCAGCGTCATCCTTCATCACTCCTTATCTTAAATAACTCATTTCTGACGATGCTACTTAACCCGTCCTATGTAATTTTTTCTTTCATTTTATTTTTCATTCTAGTACGAGTTCAAAAAGGCAGCAAATTAGAAGCAAGAAGGTCAAGGTGGCGCCGTTTTGAGGACCGGAATGTAGGTTTTTACTACATGAGGACCGGAAAAACAAGCCAACGCCGAGATTCGCAGCTTATCATTTGGTGACTTTTTGAACATCCTCTCTAGAAGATCATGCAAGAATAGGCGTGGATAAATTACCACGCCTCCTTATCCTTCTATTTAATTGGTATTATTGTTTGTTTAACAAGCCAGCATTGATTTCTTCCAATGCTTTTCCTACAAATTTACTCGATTTGGTTTCTTCAAGCATTGGTTGTAAATGTTGTTCTTGCAGTTCTCTTGCTCTTTTAGCTGAAAGAGTCACTAAAGTATATTTTGAATTCACTTTGTCTAATAACTTATCAATTGATGGATATAGCATCATGGTTAGTCAACCTCCGAAAATCTTTTGTATTTTTCAATTAAGCGAGATACTTTACAATGTTCCCCTGTCACGATGGCTTCAATTCGATCACAAGCAGCTTGAACCTCATCATTTTCAACGACATAATCATAGTGCTGCATGAGCTCAATCTCTGATTTAGCCATCGTTAAACGATTTTCAATAAGAGAAGCCGTTTCAGTCCCACGACCCGTGATTCGTTTTTTTAGTTCTTGAAGACTCGGAGGAGCAAGGAAAATAAATATTCCTTCATCAAAGCGTTTCTTTACTTGCAGTGCGCCTTGTACTTCAATTTCCAAAATGACATCTTGTCCAGAATCTAATGTTTCTCTTACATAGTCAATAGGCGTTCCATAGAAATTACCAACGTATTCCGCCCACTCCAATAATTTATTATTTTGGACCATCCCTTTAAACTCTTCTCTAGATTTGAAAAAATAATGAACACCGTCTATTTCGCCTTTACGAGGTTCCCTCGTCGTAACAGAAATCGAATACTTTAGTGACGTTCCTCGTTTGCGAAGTGCTCGGCAAACGGTTCCTTTTCCAACTCCAGAAGGTCCAGAGAGAATAAATAATATTCCTTTTTCTCGAAAAGCCATGCACAATCCTCCACATTTTTATACATCATCTGTCAAGTCATCTTGCTGTGATAATCTTTGAGATACCGTTTCAGGCTGTACAGATGATAGAATAACATGATCGCTATCCATGATAATCACAGCCCTCGTACGCCGACCATATGTTGCGTCGATCAATTTATTTGAATCACGCGAGACCTTTATTAGTCGTTTCACTGGTTGTGATTCCGGGCTAATAATGGCGACAATACGTGTTGCGGAAGCGATATTTCCAAAACCGATATTAATTAATTTTACCATATTTCTTTCCATCCTCCAAAGTGAAAGTTTTCATTCGATGTTTTGAATCTGTTCTCGACATTTTTCAATTTCACTTTTTATGGAAATGACTAAAACACTTATCCTTTCATCGTTCCCTTTTGAACCAATCGTATTAATTTCTCGCTGCATTTCTTGAATAAGAAAATCAAGTTTGCGTCCAATCGGTTCATCTTTCGCTAAAATTTCTTTGAACTGCTTGGTATGACTGTTTAACCGAGTCAATTCCTCATCTATATTTGATTTATCTGCAAATAACGCTATTTCATTTAATAAACGGGCTTCATCAATCTCAACGTCATTATGATTTAAATAATCTTCTATTCTTTTTCTTAATCGAGATTCATATTGAAGCGTGACTTGTGGCGCCAATTCCTCTATTTCATGAATCGAGCTCTTGATTGTTTGTAGCCTGTCACATAAATCGAGAGCAAGTTGTTTGCCTTCCGTTTTTCGCATATCAACCAGATGATCAAGAGACTCTTGAACGACTTTAACGACCGAAGACTCAACTTCCTCTAAGTCGTCTTCTTTGTTTGTTACGAGTAAAGCATCTGGATGCTCGAGGAGATCATGCACCTTGATTTCTTGAGATAAATGATATCTTGTTTTTAAAGATCTTAATAGCGCCATATATTGGTCAAGAAACGCCCAATTTGGTTCTATTTTTATCCCGGAACCATTAAGGTGATTTATCGTAATGGTTATGTATATTTTCCCCCGATTGATCGTTTGTTTAACAACCCTTTTTAATATATCTTCTAAATAAGTCAAAGACTGAGGCAAATGAAACGTCATATCTAAATAACGATGATTGACAGCTTTCATTTCACAGGTGAGTGAATAGGACTCCAAATCTAGCGTTGACCGACCAAAACCTGTCATACTTTTTACCATAACACCACATCCGATAGTATTTTATATAGTATTTAGCCACCTACAACATCATGGTTTTAATTAAATCGTTATCCATATCTATATTATAAATCTTTCTACATTTAAGCAAATGATAATTTTATCATCT
>NZ_WNHB01000015.1 GCF_009718825.1 Terrilactibacillus tamarindi
CCTCCTTTTTTATCATTTATTTTTGTCATGGAAAACGAATAATACCATAACTAAAATGAATACGTCAATTAATTTATCCCTATTGTGTCACTCCACTGATTATGACTCAATGCGAAAACTAGTATCGTTAAATGTTAGAAAATCCGTCCAATTAGACAAAAATATTAAAAGAAGCCGCACGAATTTCGTGGGGCTTTTATAAAAGCTTCATATAATAAAAAAACAAGCCCAATTAAGGACTTGAGAAAAAAGGGGGAGGAATTAATATTTGTAACTTATAGATACAATACCCTTTTTTCTTTCTATTAATCTATTAATTACGGGAAATTTTAGTAAATAATCAGATATTTAAAAGTGGAGCAACTCGGATTACAGGTGCAATCCGAGATATCACTGATGCAATTCTTACCTAAAGTAGTGCAATAGCGTCATAGGTTGGGGCAATTCTACTCGGTGGTGATGTTGTTGCGACCTGAAGCTGCGCAATTCACCTCTGAAGCAACGCAATCACGGTACGATCATGATATAAAACAATTGATCTAACAGTTTACTACATGATTAAAAACAATAAGTAATCTACCATTAATAATTAATACCTACATTACGACATGAAGGAGAGTGCGCTGTGAAGGAAATAAAAATGAAAGGATGGATACAGTTAAAGAACTTAATATAGAAAAACAGTAAAGAAACCCAGCTAATCTTCTCATGTGAAGGTAGCTGGGTTTTAAATTTGGATGTACAAATTATCACTTAAAATAAGCCAAATTATCTTTATTTATACTTTATTTGCGAATTCCTGTCTCCTTTGCTAACTTTTTATACGTTTCTGTTTCATTTTGTATTGATTTTGAAAAACCTGCAGAGTTTAAATAAGCGGGTTCTAGTTTGATTTTTTCTAAATGCTTGATAAACTCCTTATCTTTTTCCATTTTTGAGATTGCTTTATCCCACTTTTTAACGATTTCATCAGGAGTATCGGCTGGTAAAGACAAACCAGTCCACCAATTTACTGTTAATCCATCCAATCCTTCTTCTTTTGTGGTAGGAACATTCGGGAAAATAGGATTACGTTCTGATGATTGAACCGCAAGCAATTTAATTTTTCCTGCTTCAACAAGAGGTGCAAACTCTCCAACCGTATGGACCGACAATACGACGTGTCCTCCTGCTACCTTCGCTGCAGAGTCAGCTGCACCTTCAGATGAAACTATTCGTGTTTTGCTATAATCAACACCTATTGATTGTAGCCATTGAGCTACTGCAAATGCCGAAAATCCAGCGGGTCCCACAGATGTCCAAGTTAATTTATTAGGATTCGCTTTTACCCATTTTGAAAAATCTTTAAAGCTATTCCATTTAGCATCAGTCTTTACTGCATAAGCAGTTGTTCCTGCTGCAATCCGGGCAACAAATTTATTATCACTAATCTTTATAGTTGGATTTGAATTTCCTGCTTCATACATCGTTGTAGAGGAATTATTATTAACGAGTACAGTATAGCCATCCGGTTTAGCCTCTTTTAATGCATACTGTGCGCCAATGATTCCGCCACCGCCTGGTTTATTCGTTACAACAATAGGCTGACCCCACTCTTTGCTTAAATAGTCTGCAACCGAACGTGCTGCTAAATCTACGCCTCCACCTGCTCCAAATGGTACAACAAGCTCAATTTGCCTAGTCGGATAGTTTATATCTTTACTACCCTTATCACCGGTTTCCTTATTAGTAGTTTCAGTTTTTGTGGAGCATCCTGAAAGAATAATCCCAACAAGCATTAATAGAGTGAGCGATAACATGAACAATTTTTTCATCATAAACCTCCACTCGTTTTTTATGAGATTTCCATTTGTTCTCCTGTTTCTTGTAAAATTCTTCTTTTCGTTCTTTTCATTAGAATGATAGAAACGATCAAAATAATCACAGCCAATAGTAGTATGGTTAGCGAGATAGGCCGTTGAACAAAGATGGATAGTTTTCCTGATGACATTTCCAACGATTGTAAGAAATACGTTTCTATTTTTGGACCTAGAACCAGGCATAAGATAAACGGAACAATAGGCCAACGAAATTTGTTAAATAAATAGCCCAGTACGCCAAATATAATAGCAACGACAACATCGAACATACTATTTCTTACAGAATATGCACCAACAAAACTAATTAAGAGAATAATTGGAGCCATTATGCCAAATGGAACATCTGTGAGCTTTGCCCACAATCCTACCAAAGGCAGATTTAAAATTAATAGAATGACATTCCCTACAAACATACTCGCTATAATCGTCCATACGATTTGACCATTTTGTTCAAATAATATCGGTCCAGGTGTTAATCCATAGATCATTAGCGCAGCAAGTAATACAGCTAATGGTGGTGATGAAGGTAATCCCAATGACAGCAGTGGGATAAATCCTCCTGAGCTTGTTGCGTTATTGGCCGATTCGGGGCCTGCAACCCCTTCAATCGCACCTTTCCCAAACTTCTCTGGATTTTTTGAAACTTTTTTTTCTAAATCATAAGCCAAGAATGCAGTAATCGTCGCCGAAACTCCTGGCAGGATGCCAAGAAAAAAGCCAAGTACACTCCCTCTTAAAATCGGGAAGCTGCTTTGTTTTAAGTCGTTTTTACTCGGATAAATATTTCTAATTTGTACAGGTTTCTTAGGTACCTTTAAAGAACGATTTTCTTCAAGTCCTTTCAATACTTCGGCAATGGCAAATAAACCAATGATGATGCTAATCATCTCAAATCCGCCAGTCAGGAAACTGAAGCCAAAGTCGAATCTTGGTTGTCCTGTAGTCAAACCAATACCAACCAAGGAGAATAAAAAGCCAAGTAAGCCCATAATCGCTGATTTTTTCAGGGAAAAGCCTGTTAAATTAAAAAGTATCAATAAGGCAAATAACATTAATGTAAAGTACTCAGGTGGTCCAAATTTTAAAGCCTGGTTTGCTAGGAAAGGAGCAAAAAGGATAAGACCTACCAAGCCAATAATACCCGCTATAAAAGATCCAATCGCTGCAATTCCAAGAGCAGCACCTGCTCTTCCCTTTTTTGCAAGAGGATACCCATCCAGCGTGGTTGGCACAGACGACGATTCACCAGGGATATTCATCAGGATGGCAGTCGTTGAACCTCCATACATAGATCCATAGTAAATTCCAGCCATCATCATCAAGCCTTGAGCAGGGTTAAGAACAGTTGTCACTGGCAAGAGAATCGCAATCGCTGATGTTGGACCAAGCCCGGGAAGGACTCCGACTAAGGTTCCAAGCAAAGAACCAAGCAGGACAATGAGCAGGTTGGAAGGAGTTATGACTTCACCAAATCCATTTAACAGATATATGACCGATTCCATAAGAAACTTCCCTCCTTTTTTAAAAAGTAAAAATTCCACTTGGAAACGGTGTCTTAAGAAATACAATAAACAGCAAATAGAAAACACCAGTAATCGTCCCTGCTATCAAGATGGATTTGATCCAACGATATTTTCCAATAATTTTTATTAAACAAGCAGCTGCTATTAATGTGCTGACTACATAACCAGCGAACTGGATTAGCAAGCAGTAAAGAAACAGTATTACAATAGAAGAAACTAAGATGAGAAGAGTTTTTCCAGTCGGTAGCTCTGCTTTTTTCTCATCGGTTTTTCTTTCAAAAAACAACGCTAACCCGAATACCACAAGAAGAATACCAATTAAACCAGGAAAGACATGGTCACCTATCAATAAATCTTTACTATAAGGGAACAGCGTTTTAGCTTCATGTAGGGATAAGAGACCCAACAGTATCACGATGAATCCACTAATTTTTTTCTCGGTAAATAGCTTAAAGGTCATATCCTACCCCCTCTTTTATTTTTCTTAAGGCCTGTTTAACACTTTGTAATGGTTCTCAATACATTTCCTTAATTTGGAAGAGTCATGTTTTTGTAACATTCCGATTTGCCAAGTGTTCCATCCAGGAATCGTACAACCGATCAGGTTTTTGGATGTTTCCTCTCAGACATGATTAAAAAGACTAGTAAGATTTTCATTAAGGTATCGCTACTATTGGAGCTGGATTAATCTGGTTCTTTTTTTCGTTTTGTATAGATTCGCAATTTACTGATTCTGTGGCTGCTGCCTTCAAGATCAGCCTTGACTAAAGAAGCATCAATCACTTCGACATCGTACCGTTTAACATTTTGACTGATCAATACAATTTGAATAAAATTGTTTAAAAATTCAGCACTATGTACACTCAGACTTCGCTCCCCCTCTAAATCTATGTTACACAGAAAAAATAATTCATTTCCCTGAAGTATTTTTATGACCCTATCTGAAATAATATCAGCTAGTCTTTCTTGAGATTATTTGGTTTATCCAGCAATATGGGGAGTAATGGTATGTTCTGCCATGGTCGCCGAAGTGGTGCAATTCCTCTTCGAAGTGGCTTAATTCCTCTTCGAAGTGGCGCAATCCTTCTTTGTAGTGGTGCAATTCCTCTCGAAGTCGTGCAATCCTTCTTTGAAGTGGTGCAATTCCTCTTCGAAGTCGTGCAATCCTTCTTTGAAGTGGTGCAATCCTTCTTTGAAGTGGTGCAATTCCTCTTCGAAGTCGTGCAATCCTTCTTTGAAGTGGTGCAATCCCTCTTCGATGCGGCTCAATTCTTCTTCGATGCGGCTCAATTCCTCTCCGATGCGGCTCAATTCCTCTCCGATGCGGCTCAATTCCTCTCCGATGCGGCTCAATTCCTCTCCGATGCGGCTCAATTCCTCTCCGATGCGGCTCAATTCCTCTCCGATGCGGCGCAATTCCTCTCCGATGCGGCTCAATTCCTCTCCGATGCGGCTCAATTCCTCTCCGATGCGGCGCAATTCCTCTCTGAAGTGGCGCAATTCCTTACTGAAGTGGCGCAATTCCTTTCCTAAGCTTCTCAATTCCTTTCCGAAGCGGTGCAATTTCTCTCCGAGCACTAGCCCATCACACCCCAACCACGCTCAACTTCAATTTAAAATTCCTATACAGTCTCTATAAATTCCTCCATTACACGACTCCAACCACTGGCTTCTGATCTTACAGTATCCAAGAATTTTTGTAGGGCTGGTGATTTCCATTTATCCTTATGGTAGAGCATTTGTGTGACAAATGGTTTTTCCGATGGAGGGGTAATTTGTCCAGTTATTTTTCCGGAAATGAGCTCTTTTTTTACCGTCATTAATGGCAACATCGAAACCCCGAGTCCACTCATGACACATTGTTTGATTGCTTCCACACTCCAAAATTCAAGCGTATCATCTCCAACAATACCTTCCTTTTTAAGGATCTCTTCAAAGTATTGGCGATAGCTGCAGCCTCTTTCCGTATATAAGAAGGTATCTTCTTGACTAAATTTATGTTCCTTCCCTAAAGAGATATTAGCCGGAAAGAGAAAGACCATGGGTTCTTCCACTAAGATCTCTGCCTCTAAGTCCACCTCTTGTTTTTCTTGATCAACGATAAAAGCGAGATCGATATTCCCATTTCTGAGTTCATTTCTTAGCTCGTAACAAGAGCCTGTTTTTAGCATGATCTTCACGTGTCGATATTTTTGACGAAAAGTTTTTAAAATGGGGGGCAAACGATAAATCGTTAATGATTCTGATGCACCTATCACGATATTTCCTTTTGGTTCTTGTTCTGGTGCTGTTATTTGTGTTGCTAGTTTTTCTAGTTCGATCATTTTCTTGGCGTAAGGAAGCAAATGCTCTCCGACTTCTGTTAATTTTATTTTTTTACCAAGACGATTGAATAATGGCTGACCCAATTCTTGCTCAATGGATTGAATATGTGACGTAATGGTCGATTGTGCATAGCCCATAAAGTCAGCGGCTTTGGTGTAACCACCTTTTTCAACAATGGTTTTAAACGTTACTAAATGGCGAATTTCCAATGTCATGTTCACCTCGATCGTTATTTTCGATTGTTTTCATCATTACTATCTATTTTACTGATGACATCCTACTGATTACAATAGGAATAAGTTATCAAATAAACATAGTAGCGTCTAAAACGTAAGGGCCCTTTCAATAACAACAATATAGTGTTGACGCCGGTACTCTATGTTAGAGAAGGAGAAATTTTAATGAAGAAAAAATTAGGACCTTTATTATTAAGCGGATTATTAATCGGCCCCATTCTCGGTTCGGGGATTATTTTATTACCTCCACTGATATATAAAACGACTGGAGATTATGCCATTGTAGCTTGGATCATGATTCTCACCATTGGATTTCTATTTGCTATGCTTTTTGGTAAGTTAAGTGTCGCCTTTCCAAGTGAAAAAGGAATTGCGCATACAGCGGAACTGGCTTTTGGTCCTCTTGCCAGTAAGTTATCAGCTTGTTTTTTTATTGGAGCAACCTTTATTGGACCCATGGCTGTTTTAATGACGGCCAGTGTCTATATTCATCAACTGTTCCCAGGTTTTCCTTCATATATCTATGGATTCATGCTTCTTCCTATTTGTGTAGGGATTTTGCTCACGAATATTCGGTTTATTAGCAAAGTATCCTTTATCTTTGCAAGCGTTGCGGTCATTATTTTACTAAGTGGATCTATCGTAGCTTTGTTTCATGAAAAAAATGCCGCCGTTTTCGAAACGAATTTTCATCTAGGATCGTTTGGCTACGGCATTCTATTATTGTTTTGGGCATTAGTCGGTTGGGAAATGATCGGTAATTATAGCTTAGAAGTCAAAAAACCTCAATCGACCATACCTCGAGCCATTGTTCTAAGTTCTATTGTGGTTACTTTGGTTTCAGTGTTAGTTGCGCTAGCCATTCAGCGTGTCCCTGAATCAAATCATGTTGGAGATACAATTATTGGAATTTTAACGCCCCTCTACGGTAACTGGGCAGGACCACTCATTTCATTTATAACGATTGTTCTTTGTATCAGTACTTACTTACAGGTCATGGGAAGTGTAACAAGATTAATTGCTAGCATGACGCAAGATACCCGATGGATATCCCTCCTTGCCTATCGAAATAAACGGAATATCCCAATTACAGCCATTCTTGGATTGAGCTTGATCCATATATGTGTCTTGGTTCTTGTTTCACTTGATCTATTAAACATCCAAAAAATCGTCGCTGTCGCCAATGCCTTCTTTTTATGTAATGCCTGCTTTGGCATTGCTGCAGGCTGGAAACTCCTTGACGGATGGTTATATAAAGTCATCACCACTGGATTATTGGCTTGTTTTTTAGTCATTCTCGCTTTTTCATCGCTATGGGTAATTGGCATCATAGCTTTGATCTTAGCAAGTTTTACTTTAATTCATTTAAGAAAAAGGAGTTGTTTGACTTCGTGATTTAGTTGTTAATTCTGATGTCCTAACATCAATCAGCAGCATACTCTAAAAAGGAGTTGCTGCTTTCTTTTTGACTATCGTCAGATGCAGCTTTACTTTTATTCTTCTTAAACCAAATAACTTTACTCTCTTAATGTAAAAAAGAGCAGGAAATCTTGCCTGCTCAATTTCAATCCATTTATCACCTTCAAAACTACTTTTACTTGAAAATATGACTACATACAATCTATTCAATGAAATAAAATCTTTATTCCTTCACAATATTCAGAGGTATTTTACCTTCCAAAACGTCTATCACAGCATCTGCAGTTAATAAGCCCACGTCATGATATATTTGATAGGTTTCAGCTGCAGTGTGAGGTGTTGTTACAATATTAGGCAAAGAAAACAATGGATTGTCTTTAGCAACAGGCTCATCTTCAAACACATCAATAGCTGCAAAACTCAACTTTTCAGAGTTTAAAGCCCAGTACAGTGCCTGTTCATCTACCAAAGCACCTCTCGCCGTATTGATAAAATAAGCCTTATCTTTCATCTTTTTAAAATTTTCTTTATTCATGATATGATAGGTCTCTTTAATACTAGGTAAATGCATGCAAATGATATCACTTGAACGTAATGTCTCATCTAAAGATAACATTTGAACATGATACTCTTTGGCCTTTTCAAAATTTGGATATTTGTCATAGGCACATAGATTAACATCAAAACCTTGCATTTTTTTAGCTACCATTTGGGGGATGTTCCCAAATCCTAATAGACCTATAGTCTTCCCGGATATCTCATTTCCTACAAATCTCTCCCAGTATCCCTTTTTTGTCGATTCATTTAGATTGGGAATATTTCTTAAAGCAGAAAATATGAGACCGATGGTTAACTCTGCGACACCGTTAGCATTTAATCTTGGAGCATTAGTTACCGTGATACCCCGCAATCTAGCTTGATCTAAATTAATATTATCAATCCCTACACCGAATCTTGAAATAACTCTTAGCTTCGGTGCTATTTGAAAAATATTATCATCCCATGTGTCAACCCCAGCAATAACTGCATCAACATCAGGAACATATAGTTTTAATTCTTGATCAGTCATAGGTCTGCCGTACGGATTTTCGATAACTTCTAAACCATGTTGTCGTAATTTTTCTTTTGCTTCTTTACAAAGTACAGAATAATTTGTTGCCGTTACTAATACTTTTTTACTTGTGGACATGTTGTGTCCTCCTTTTTCTATTTAACTTTTATTGGTTTGACTTCACCGAGTAAGAATAAATAGTTTAGTGCACCCAATATGACTAGAACAGCTGTTAATAATAGAGCTGGAACAAAAGATCCTGTAAATTGCACAATAAATCCAGTAATGATCGGTCCTAGAAGTCCAGCCATATTTGAACATGTATTCTGTATGCCACCTAAAGTCGACGCCATATTTTTTGGAGCAATTTCAGCTGGCATAGCCCATACTTGGGATCCTGCAAACGTTAGTCCCGCATATGATAAAGACATCAAGGTAATAATTATCCAGTTTGTATCTATTAATGCTGCTACACCAATCGTTGTAGCTACTATTAATCCACTAACCAAAAAGGTCTTTCTTACACGAGTAACAGCCATGCCTTTTTCATACAATTTGTCTGAAAGCCACCCCGCGAAAAGTTGAGAAAAAATAGCAACCAAAGGTGGAATCATAGAGACAAATCCCATGGTCATCATTTTCATCCCTCTTTCTTGGATGAGATAGGATGGGAACCATGTGATAAAAAAGTAAGCTGTATAATTAATAGAAAAATGTCCGAGACACAAGGCCCACACATTACGGTATTTTAGTAACTGATACCACTTTAAAGAAGGTTTTTCCCCTTCTATATCATCCTTATCATGACTATGAGTCTGACCCTCTTTGATATAATCCAATTCTGCTTGGTTAATATACTTATGTTTTTCGGGATCACGATAATAGGCAAGCCAGATAACAATCCAAACGAAACCTAATAAACCAGATAGTAAAAAGGCAGCTTTCCAATCTAAAATCGTGACAATCCAAACGATGAATGGCATAGCTATGGCCGTTCCAAATTTAGAGCCGCTATCAAAAATAGATGCTACTCTAGCTCTCTCTTTATCTGGAAACCATTTTGCTGTAATTCCTGCGTTACAAGGATATGCCCCTGCTTCACCCATTCCTAGTAATATCCTTAATCCGAGTAATGATCCAAATCCTCGTGCGAGTCCCGTCAACATCATGGCTATCGACCACCATGCCACCGATATAGCTAAGCACAACCTTTGGCCCACTTTGTCTGCAAACCATCCAGATGGGATCTGTAATATTACATATGACCAAAAAAATGAAGATAATATAATTCCCATTTCTCCTTCTGATAGATGAAAATGACTAGATAATGATGGGGCTACTACGGAAAGAACCGTACGATCAATATAATTTATCGATATAACACCCCACATTAAGATAGCGATATTCCACCGTACCCTCGTTCTTTTAACTAGAGTATTTTTAGTAGACATAGGTTTACTTCCTTTCCTGTTGATGACATTTTGGTGTTAAAACCATTTTCTTGTATTGATTTGAAAGCGCATACAATTGATTGATTTCTAATTGATTTGTTAAAGAAAATTGACGATAATCTTGCGTTCTAGTATAAAGTCCACAGGTTAGCCCATCTAGAGTTAGGCTATATTTCGCATTGGCGGGATACATCTGCTTTTCGATTAGAGAGGATATGCTTAAGAAATTTTCTAGACTCTCCGCTAATTCAAGATTTGAATGCCAATTTTTTAATAACCAAACATATAACTCAGGGTGAAAATTAGCCATAATACCACTATAACCTGCAGCACCTAGTTTTATAGATTCTAATAATGTGGCCGAATTAGCATTATAGATTTTCAATTGTGTTCCTTCAACGGCCTCTAATTTGGCTTTAATATTTCCAATATCACAACTCGTATCTTTCAAGAAATAGAATCTCCCAGTCTCTGCACACCATTTTAATAATTCTGGAGACATGATTCTTTTGTATGGAAAGGGGCATTCATATAATCCAAGAGAGATATCTTCTGGGATATGTTTTAGTAAATTTTCAGTATTTCTTTTCCATACTTCATCTGATTCAGCTTCTTTCGCAAGGCGGTTTGTGATCAGAACAACAGCATCTACACCTTGTTTGGCCATGCCAACAACATCCTTCAATTGTTCACCGAAATCATCTGACACGTGACCTGAAGCAATAACAGGGATTTTTCCGTTAACCTGATTCTTTACAAAAGATGCGATTTTTTCTCTTTCTTCACGGGTAAGTTCAAACATTTCACTCGACTGACATACTGCAAATAATCCACTCACGCCTCTTTGCATATACCAATCGATAAGTCCCGATAATGTTTCATAATCAACCTCATTTTCTTTTGTAAATGGCGTTAACATCACTGGCCATACTCCATTTGGAAACGTATTAATCATCCCTAACACCTTCTCTATCTATTATTTTAATTCTTAAATTGTCGTAAAACTTTCATCAACGGATTATCTCTTTGACTAAAAAAGATACATAAATCTTTATAATGACTATATAGCTCATGATAAATATCAACATTCTCTTTGATAGGTCTATAACATATCTGGCTTGTTTTAGACATTCTTTTTGATGCCTCATAAATGGAGCCATAGCCTCCTTTTTCAATACCAGCGGCGGCTGCCCCATACATAGCAGAACCAAGTGCAGGTGTCTGCAGTGATCGACCTACAGTGATTTCCATATTTGTTACATCAGCATAAATTTGCATCAGCATATTATTTTTTAATGATAAACCGCCACATGCACGAAGTACCTTAATATCAATGCCGCCATTCTGAAAACTTTCAATGATATGCCTCGTGCCAAATGCCGTTGCCTCAATAAGAGAGCGGTAGACCGCTTCAGGTTTTGTTCCCAACGACAGGCCAATGATCGCACCGGATAAATCATCATTAGATAGCAGTCTGCTTCCATTCCACCAATCAAGCGCCAATAACCCACTTTCACCTGGTTGTAATTTTAAGGCTTTTTCTTCTAATAATTGGTGGATATTGATTCCTCGTGATCTGGCTTCTTTTTCATAGTGAGCAGGGACACATTCTCGCGCAAACCAATCAAACATATCTCCAGTAGCAGATTGACCGGCTTCGTAAGCATAGATACCTGGAAGAATCGCATCTTCAACAACAGAGGATATACCTGGGATGAACCGTTCTTTATCACTCAGTACAATATGACAGGTTGACGTTCCCATGATCATAACCATCTCATTTGGATGTGTGACATTGAGCGCTGGAACAGCTACGTGAGCGTCGATCATTCCAACGGCTACTGCGGTACCAGGCTCTAGACCCATAACTTTTGCAAATTTTGAAGTAAGGCCTCCAGCTTTAGTTCCAACAGGATGAATGACAGTACTCATTTTTTCTGTAACCACGTGTTCAAGACGAGGATCTAGCGCTTTAAAAAAAGACGTCGAAGGAAAACCTTCTTTTTTACTCCACATCGCCTTATAACCACTAGTACAACTGCTTCTTACCTCTTTTCCTGTCATCTTAAGAACAATCCAATCTGCTGCTTCAATAAATTTATAAGCGTCTTGGTAAATATCCGGTGCTTCATTTAGTATTTGCCAAACTTTTGGGATAAACCATTCCGAGGATACTCCGTTGTTAAAACGCTTAATAAATCTCTCTCCTCTTTTTCGTGCAATTTGATTTAATTTATCAGCTTCAGGCCATGCCGCATGGTGTTTCCATAGCTTCACCCATGCATGCGGATTATCTTGATATTTCTTTTTTTGGCAGAGGACATTTCCTTCCTTATCAATAGGCATCATAGTACAAGATGTGAAATCTATACCAATCCCAATCACTTGGCTTTTATCAACCCCTGATGTTTGCATGATGTCTTTGACCGTAGAGATGAGAACATCAAGATAATTATCAGGGTTCTGCAAAGCCCAGTCTTTTCCCAATGGTTGATTTGATCCTGGTAGATACTTATCTATAACGCCATCTTCATATTCTTTCACTGATGTTGCGATCTCATCACCATTAGATATGTCAACTAACACGGCTCGGCAAGATAAAGTTCCAAAGTCAAGTCCAATCGTATATCGAGTTGTCATAAAATATAATCCTCCACAAATTGTTATTTCCCATATAATGGCCCGAAATTAGCACATGCCCGAAAATCCGCACTTTCTAAATCACTTGTTCCAAATGAATTCCAAACACTTGGCCTAAAGATAAGTTTCTCATCTACGTTATGCATCGTTACAGGAATTCTCAATAGGGAAGCTAATGTAATCAAATCTTTTCCAATGTGTCCATAACTTATAGCACCATGATTGGCTCCCCAGTGATTCATAACTGAATAAACATCTTTAAATGCTCCTTCACCTGTTAATTTAGGGGCGAACCATGTTGTTGGCCATGTTACATCTGTACGTTCATCTAATATTTGGTGAATATCTTGAGATAATTGAATCGTATAACCTTCGACTAATTGAAGAACTGGTCCTAAGCCATCGATTAGATTAATCCGACTCATAGTAACTGGCATTTCCGCATCAGTAACAAATTTAGACGAAAACCCACCACCACGAAAATATTCTGTATTTCCTGGATACCATGTGGTTGCTTTTAAACACTTATCTACTTCCTCTTTTTGTATCTCCCAGAAAGGTTTTAATTGAGGTTTGCCTTCTTTTTCTAATTTCCCACATGCATCAAGTGCAGCTGAGCCAGAGTTAATTAGATGTATGATGCCTTCCTTCGCTTTTCCTTGTAGTGTCTTTCCTGTCACTCGCTTGACACTTTCAGGACTCCAAAATGTACGTACATCAGCAAAAAGTTGTGGCGTATTCGTTAGTAGATAGTTGAATAACATAGACACCGCATTTAGGCTGTCATTCTCTGTTGCAAAAATATAAGGAGCTCGGATTCCATTCCAGTCAAAAGAAGAATTTAAAATGGCTTCAGTAAAGTCTCCATTTGGAAAGTGATCAGTCCATTGTCTTTGTCCTTGGAACCCACCAGCTAATGCAAAGTGACCCTCAGCTTCTTCTTCAAAACCCAGATTAGCTAAACGAGGATTACCAACCATTAAATCACGTGCAATAAGCGTCATTTTTACGACCATTTCCCAATCATCATTCTTTTGCTCTCGAGTACGTTGATTTTGTAATTTATTCTTATCATCTCCCTCTTTACAATGTTCCTTTGTCCATTTCAGTGCCTTTTTATATTCTTCTTGATCATATATCTCTTCTTCGATACGGCGGATAAACTCAGACATATCAACATATTCATTTCTCATCCCTAAATATTTTTGAAAGAATGAAGGTTCAACAGCTGAACCAGCAATCCCCATGGATACACTCCCCATAGCTAGATAGGAGGTACCTTTCATCAAAGCCACTGCGAGACCGGCTTTAGCAAATTGTAATAATTTTTCTTGTACATCTTGCGGTATTCGATCATCACTTATATCCTGAACATCTTGACCGTAAATTCCAAAAGCCGGAAGCCCTTTCTGATTATGTGCTGCTAAAGCTGCGGCTAGATACACTGCCCCGGGTCTTTCCGTCCCATTAAAACCCCAAATCGCTTTTGGTATGGATGGATCCATATCAATGGTTTCTGCTCCATAACACCAACAGGGTGTTACGCTAATCGTTAACCCTACATTTTCTTTTTTGAATTTCTCTGCACATTCCGAAGCTTCACGAACACCACCTATGGTCGAATCAGAAATGATACACTCGACGGCTTCTCCATTTGGATAACGAAGATTGTTAGATAGTAATTCTTTTACTGACTGTGCCATGGTCATTGTTTTTTCTTCAAGGGACTCACGGATACCTCTCCTTCTACCATCAATAATCGGTCTGATACCAATACGTGGCATCATTCTGTTTAATGTATTTCCCATATATACTCCCCCATAGTTAAATTCAAGATTGAAACGTTTCATATTTAATTTGTATGCGCTTTCAAAATGATTATTATAAATTTTTTTAATTTGGAGTGGATATTGAATCTTTCATAATAAATTCCGCTTCTAATTTAATCACTTTTGTTGGTATCGTAGGATCATTCAATCGATCAATCACGAGTTTCGCCACGTAATCTCCTAGTTCTTTCATAGGTTGACTAACAATTGAGAGGGAAGGTTTTATGACTTTAAAAATAGGTAAATTATCAAAACCAACCACAGAAATATCACTTGGTATTTTTATATTTGCTTCATTTATGGCTTGAATGACACCTAATGTCATATCATAATTTGTCACAAAAATGGCTGATGGTCTATTCTCTAAACTAAGTAGATCTTTGCACAACATAAATCCACTGTGCATATAATAATCCCCAAATTTAATTAATTTCTCATCTACTTCCAAATGATATTTCTTGTGCATTTCTAAAAATCCATTCAATCTTTCCTTAGCTGTTGATACCTTTTTAGGCCCGCAAATAATAGCAATTCTTTTATGCCCTCTTTCAACTAACGTTTCAACTACTTTCTTTGAGATATCAAAATTATTGACTACAACAGCGTCACATTGCATATCAGGTAATATACGATCTACAAGAACAACGGGTATTTTTTTTAGTATGATTTCCTGAATTTCAGAGATGGTTTCTCCTGATGGTACGACAATTAGCCCATCCACTTGTTTTTTCATTAATAGGTTGATTTTTTCTCTTTCGACTTTTGGGTCTTCTCTATAATTACAGATGATGACACTGTATCCAAATTTCGATAAATACATTTCAGTATATGACATTAAATGTGTACAAAAATAATTCTTCATTGATGGAATAATAATCCCAATGGTTTTAGATTCGTTTGTTTTTAGTCCTCTTGCCATTTCATTTACTTTAAAATCTAATTCACGAATGGCTTTATCAATCAACTTGCGGTTTTTTTCGCGAACTTTGCCACCATTAATGTATTTTGAAATTGTTCCAAGTGACAAACCTGTATACTTTGCTATATCTTTAATAGTGGTGGCCATGACCATCCTCCTCTCTTAATAAGGTGAAACGTTTCATGTTGCTATGTATATTAAATAGTTCTAAAATGATGCTAACGAATTTAAAATCAACTATTCATTATTTAAAATTTGTCTACGTAAGTACAATTACAAAGTCTATTCTTAGTCGAAATTGACATCGTTTTCACCAATGAACCATAACCATATTCATCACGAGGAGGGAAAAACCATGTTTAACGAAAATCACATCATCCTACCCGCAGTTAATAAGATGAAAGACTTTGAAAAACTTATGCGTATGCCATTGAACTATATTATCATTCTCGATAGTCATATCGCCCAATTACAGGCGATGGTGAAGATGGCTAAGCAGTACAACAAAAAAGTCTTACTCCATGCCGACTTAGTGAATGGGTTAAAACATGATGAATATGCAGCTGAATTCATTTGTCAGTACATCCGTCCACACGGTGTCATTTCGACTAGAGGGACCATTCTTTCTGTGGCAAAAAAGAGAGGATTAATGACCGTTCAGCGCTTTTTTTTACTAGATTCATTGGCATTGAATACGAGTTACCGAACGTTTGAGAAAGTCAATCCCGATATGATTGAAGTATTACCTGGGCTCGTGCCTAAGATGATAAAATCGATCAAGCAAAAAACAGGGCGTCCGATCATTGCTGGAGGTTTAATGCATACAAAAGAAGACATTCAAAATGCCTTTGCCGCAGGTGCCACCGCTGTTTCAACATCCGATAAAACGTTATGGCTTCAAGATTAGATAAGATGATCATTGATGCCATCGTCTAAAGTGTCAACTCATTCCTTTAAACAAAATAAACATTCTCAAAAAGTCAAGTGACAATTTTTAAAACTTTTGTATTGACAACGCTTACATTACTAAGCTATCATGTAATTAAGTTAATAAAATGTGAATTTTGAGAAATGAGCTCACAGCAAGATATGTTTAAAGGTCTTTTCCCTTTAATCTGACTGTTGTGGGTTTTTTTCATGCTTTAGTAAGGTAAATGAAAGATACTGGGAAGAAAAATCAAAGTATCACAAGGAGGAACAACATGTCAGCCTATTTTGCAGAATGTGTAGGTACGATGATTCTCATTATTCTCGGAGGCGGCGTTTGTGCTGGTGTCTCTTTAAAACATTCTTTCTCTCAAGGTTCAGACTGGATTGTGATTGGATTTGGTTGGGGCCTCGCCGTAACAATGGGTGTTTATGCCGTGGGATCCATCAGTGGTGCTCATCTTAATCCTGCTGTTACCTTAAGTTTCGCGTTAATCGGGCAGTTTGCTTGGGGTCAAGTACCAGGCTATCTCCTAGCTCAATTGATCGGAGGGTTTCTCGGAGCATGCATTGTCTATCTTCATTATTTACCCCATTGGCGCGCGACGAAAGAACCTGAAGTGAAGCTCTCCGTCTTCTCCACTGGCCCTGCCATCCCGCAGACTTTTTCTAATTTGCTCAGTGAGATTATTGGAACTTTTGTCTTAATCCTAGGTTTATTGACGATCGGAGCGAATAAGTTTACGGAAGGTTTAAATCCTTTGATTGTTGGCTTTCTCATCATTAGTATTGGCTTATCTCTTGGAGGAACCACCGGTTATGCCATTAACCCAGCTCGTGATTTAGGGCCGAGACTCGCTCATGCTCTCCTACCTATCGCTGGGAAAGGTCGTTCAAATTGGCCTTATGCTTGGATTCCTATTGTAGGTCCACTACTTGGCGGGAGCTTTGGGGCCTTATTCTATCAAAGCGTTTTTTTAAAAAAGACTTCTAATCTATTTTGGGTTACCGGCGGCCTTCTTCTTATAATTATCATTGCAGCTTATGTTATAGAGAAAAAACGAGGTGCACGCGTGAATACAGCTGAAAACAGTCAGCCCCATTCTTTATAGATTTTAAATCATCTTTATTTCAAGGAGTGAATATACATGAAAAAGAAATATATTTTATCGATTGACCAAGGCACAACGAGTTCAAGAGCCATCATTTTTGATCACGAAGGGCATATCATTCAAGAAGCACAAAGAGAATTTACACAGTTTTTCCCAAAACCAGGATGGGTTGAACACGATGCCAATGAGATTTGGTCTTCCGTCATTGCTGTCATTGCCGAGGCCATATCGACAAGTGAGGTATCACCAAAAGATATTGCAGGTATTGGTATCACGAACCAACGTGAAACTGCCGTGGTTTGGGATAAAACGACAGGTCACCCTGTTTATCATGCGATTGTTTGGCAGTCTAGACAAACATCGGATATTTGCCAAGAATTAAAATCTCAAGGACACGAGGATCTTTTTAAAAAGAAAACAGGCTTAATTCTCGACGCCTATTTCTCTGGCACAAAGGTCAAATGGATTTTAGATCATGTCCCAGGCGTAAGGGATCGGGCAGAAAAAGGAGAACTCCTTTTTGGAACAATTGATACATGGCTTATATGGAAACTCTCGGGAGGCAAAGCGCATGTGACCGATTATTCCAATGCTTCAAGAACGTTAATGTACAATATTTATGACTTAGCGTGGGATGACGAGTTGCTCGACATTTTAACCGTTCCTAAACAGATGCTTCCAGAGGTTAAATCATCCTCGGAAGTCTATGCCAAAACGGTCGATTACCATTTCTTTGGAGAAGAGGTCCCTATCAGTGGGATTGCTGGTGATCAAAACTCTGCCCTCTTTGGTCAGGCCTGTTATGAAAAAGGGATGGCAAAAAATACGTATGGCACGGGATGCTTTATGCTTATGAATACGGGGGAAAACCCTGTTCAAAGCGAGAATGGCTTACTTACAACCATTGCCTGGGGCATTGATGGCAAGGTTGAGTATGCTCTAGAAGGAAGCATTTTTGTTGCGGGTTCAGCCATTCAGTGGTTAAGAGATGGTCTGCGTATGATTAAAACATCTCCTGAAAGTGAAGCTTACGCATCCAAAATCCAATCAACCGAAGGAGTTTACTTTGTTCCCGCCTTTGTCGGACTGGGTACACCTTATTGGGACACAGATGCACGAGGGGCCATTTTTGGTTTAACTCGGGGAACAACGAAGGAGCATTTTATTCGTGCGGCTCTCGAAGCACTTGCTTACCAAACAAAAGATGTATTGAATACGATGGAAAAAGATTCAGGCATTCAAGTCAAACAACTGCGAGTGGATGGCGGCGCCTCGCTTAACAATTTCCTAATGCAATTCCAAAGTGATATCTTGAATGTTCCCGTTGAAAGACCAGAGATAAATGAAACAACAGCTCTTGGTGCCGCCTATTTAGCCGGCCTTGCCGTTGGATTCTGGTCTGATCGAAAAGAAATTGCCGACCAATGGAAAATTGCGAAATCCTTCACAGCCACATTAACAGATGCTGAAAGAGAGCACTTATACACTGGGTGGCAAAAAGCCGTTCAGGCAACACGCGTGTTTAAGTAAAAGTTTTTATAAGCAAAACAGTTGTGACATTTTACACAATCAACTATACTTTAATTACAAGTTAATATCGGTCAAGGATACTGAGAGACCACAATACACGATGAAGAGTTTACACTTTTTCATGGCGTATTTGTGGTCTCTTTTTTCTTACTAAAATAAATTACGAGGTGACGAATCATGACATTTTCATCCCATGAACGTTCAAATATTTTAAAAGAAATGGCAAGCCAAGAATTAGACGTCTTAGTCATTGGTGGCGGCATTACAGGTGCAGGGATTGCTTTAGATGCCAGTGTTAGAGGTCTTCATACAGGCGTCATTGAAATGCAAGATTTTGCCGCAGGAACATCAAGTCGTTCGACCAAACTCGTTCACGGTGGTCTACGCTATTTGAAGCAATTCGAAGTCAAGCTTGTTGCAGAAGTCGGAAAAGAAAGAGCCATTGTCTATGAAAACGCCCCCCACGTAACAACACCAGAATGGATGCTCCTCCCTTTATATAAAGGTGGAACGTTTGGTAAATTCACAACATCTATTGGACTCAGAGTCTATGATTTTCTCGCTGGTGTCAAACACAGCGAACGCCGATCGATGTTAAGCAAAAAGCAAACGTTAGAGAAAGAACCTCTTCTCGACCCTAATGGTTTAAAAGGCGGCGGATACTATGTTGAATACCGAACGGATGACGCCAGATTAACCATCGAGGTTATGAAAGAAGCCGCCATCAAAGGCGCCAAAGCCGTCAATTATGCTAAAGCAGTAGATTTAATTTATAACGGTGACCATAAATTAATTGGTATGAAGGTCATTGATCAATTAACAAATAAAAGCTATCGTATTTACGCCAAAAAAATTGTCAATGCCACAGGTCCTTGGGTCGACACGTTGAGGGAAAAAGATCACTCAAAAAATAATAAATATTTACACCTAACAAAAGGCATCCACATTGTCATTGACGGCGAACGGTTTCCTATGAAACAAGCGATCTATTTTGATACAACCAATGGTGATAAACGGATGATCTTTGCGATCCCCCGTGATGGAAAAGTCTATATTGGGACGACAGACACAACATACACGGATGATCCCATCAATCCACGCATGACAGCTGAAGACCGGGATTATCTATTAGATGCGATAAATGGCATGTTTCCAAGTGCAAAATTAACACCATCGGACGTTGAATCAAGCTGGGCAGGCGTAAGACCACTCATTCATGAAGAAGGAAAATCACCTTCCGAAATTTCACGTAAAGATGAAATCTTCTTATCAGATTCAGGACTCATTACCATTGCTGGCGGAAAGTTAACGGGATACCGAAAAATGGCAGAACGTGTGGTTGATCTCGTTGTAAGTAAGCTCGAACAAGAAACAGGAACCCATTATCCAGCTAGTACAACAAAAAAAGTAAAGCTTTCCGGTGGACACGTCAATGGCTCTGCTCATTTCCCTAACTATATAGAAGAAAAAGTTAAAGAAGGTGTAAACCTGGGATTATCCTCGGACCAATCTGAGGCACTCGTAAGACGATATGGTTCAAATATCGAATCACTCTATGACATCATAAGAACAGACATTAATGAAGCTCAAAATTATCAACTACCTCTCGATATTTACGCCACTATTAAGTATAGTATTGAACATGAAATGGTAGCAAAACCCGTCGATTACTTCAATCGACGAACTGGATCCACCCTTTTCTCCATTGAATGGGCAAAAAAATGGAAATTGCCTATTATCGACTACATGGCTGATGTATTCAAATGGGATGACGACAAGAAACACTCCTATACACTTGAACTTGAAAAGGCCTTTGAAGAAGCTGTGGAACCAGAGGGAAAACAAACAAAGGAGGAGTTATTGAGTAAAGTGGAGTGAATATCAGAAATTTAAACCGATAGCAGCAGCCTCTCTCTAGAGGTAGGCTGCTTTTTTTTATTAATTTTTAAAAAACTTTTCCTCCCTCTCACCATTTCCCCCTCCTCCCTGCGACTTATAGTATAAAGGAGGTGATAAACATGGCCACAGCAGATGTACTAAATAGCACTCTTATCCTGTTGCTTGATGGTGGACTGGACGAAAAAGGCAAACAAATCTACAAAAGAAAAAGCTTCAGAAACATTAAACCTTCCGCCTCTCAAGATGCACTCTATGCGATCGCGCAAGCTCTTGCTCCACTCCAAACGCTCCCCTTAATCGACATCGAGCGTACGGACGTTTCCCAGCTTCACGAGTAAGATTTAATCACTAAAAAGAAAGGAGGTGGAACTCATGAAAACACTTCAACTCCAATTTGAAAATGCGACAGGCGGCACAGTAAGTATCACCCTTGATAATCCCACTGAACCTGTCAATCCGGCAGCCATCCAAGCTGCACAAGACACCATCATCGCACAAAACATCTTCACCTCAACAGGTGGTGACTATGTCAAAGTAAAAGGAGCCAAAATTATCGAACGTAATGTCACAGACATTGCTTTAAGCTAAATGAAGAAAGAGGGGTTCGCGGTCCCCTCTTCTTTCAATTTAAAGAAGGAGGTTAGAATAATGGATCAATGGATCGCTATGGCAAAGGATGTCGGTTTCCCCATCATGGTTACCCTATATCTGCTTTACCGGATCGAGGGAAAGCTTGATGAACTTAACCGTTCCATCCAAGAGCTCCCTGCCTCATTAGTCCAGAGACTACCAAACGATAAAATATCATGAATATAGCCTCCCATTAGATGGTCATAGACAATCTAATGGGAGGCTATTTAAATACTTCAATCAGTGGGGTTTTCTTCATTCCCAACTGTCCTTTCACCATGAACAAAAATATCAGATATGTCCTTTTTCGGTGCCTGACACCATTATGTCAGCCACTTTTTTCTTATCGTTATTTAAAAAGAAGATGGAGAAAATAGAAAAAGCAAAAACCACCAAACCAATTGTAACGAAAGTAAAATTAAAACCCGATTTATCGTATAGTGAGCCTATTAAGGAAGAAAATGCAATCACTCCGATTTGTCCTGATATCTGAAAACCAATGAGATAAATGGTTGCAGATAATCTTGAATCAAAGTTTTTGGCAATATATTTAAACACAGCAATGACCAATAGCGGAGTTTCAAATCCATGTAACAGTTTGATCATTGATAATCCAATGGTACTGTCAACCATAGCTGAACCAACAATACGTGATGCCATAATCATCCCAGCTAAGGTAAGCGTTCGCTTTGCACCAAGTTTATTGACAATAAATGGTGCAACAAACATCATGGCTGATTCAAGGAAAACTTGGAAGGAATTGAGATATCCATAAAAATGATAACCTGTTTCAGCATTAGGAAAATGTTTTGTAAAAAATATTGGAAATAGCTGTTGATCATAGATAGTGTAGATACAAGAAGTTCCAAATAAAAAGACAATTAAAAACCAAAACTTTTTAAGTTTAAACGTACTGGCAATGCTTTTTAAATCCAATTCTGATGTTTCCTTTTTCTCTTTTTCACTAATCTCTATTTTGTAGAAACAATTGATAATGAAAAAGACAACGCCGGCAGCCGAAGCTAGCCAGAAATTCAAATGTGGATTGATACCCAATGCGATCCCGGCAACCAACGCACCAATGGCATATCCGAGTGATCCCCACATTCTTGAGGTGCCGTATTCGAAATCAAATTTACGACTTAACTTTTCTGTGTAGGATTCAAGTAAACCTACCCCTCCAATGAAAGCTGCACCAAGATATATCGCGCCAAGTATAGCTCCAACAATAAAGGTTGAGTTTAACAAAGGTTCGTAGACATAAATTAGAAATGGTCCTGTGCCAATCAGAAGAATGTTCTGAAACCATATTAAATGTTTCCTAGTTCCAAGTTTGTCTTCAATCACACCATAAATAAGCATGAAGATTAAAGCTACCGTTGAATTTATTGAATAAAGGGTTCCTGTTTGAAGTCCAGATAAACCAAGCGTCTCATTAAGCCAAATGGCATAAAATGCCCACCAAACAGACCAGGATACAAAAAAGAAAAATAGATAGCCAGACGTAAACCAATAGTTTTTACTTCTCATCATATTCATAACCTCTTGCTCCTTCCGTTGATTAACCCCTAAGAGTATTAGAAAACAAAATTCAGCAGTATCAATGAATGCGGTTACAAAATTACGAAAATTGTAAAGTTAAACTTCAAACAGTATGGGTTTTCTTCATCCACCACTGATTGAAAGCCTAAACCAATCAAGCTCATGCGGGCAGTTATCCCTCATCTAGGAATGCTCGTTTACACTCATTACCTTAATGTGAGGGTCAAGCCTCGGCATTAAGGATAAATTCTTTTAAAACGCTTTTTGAAGATTAAAACGGTTGTAAGACAAACGGTATGGCAGCGCTTCCATATCACAAGAATACATTAGCTTTCTTAATATGTCAACGGGTTGACACGTTATTACAAGAAAATTTTTGAGACAAGTACTGCCGTTCTCTCAGACATACAAATAGCAAGATACATTTGAACTGTTTTAAAATGCGGTACCATAGCACAAGTACATTCTCAATCCCTTGCAATTTATCATAAAAAAGAATGAAATTAGGAAGGAAATGATTATTCGGCAATAAAACTAGACTCCTAATTTAACTGGAGTCTAGTCAAAGATATTTATTCATTTCTATTTCAACCTTTTGTCCCCGTTTTCCTGCGATAAAGATACTGCTGCCATTGAAACCGAATAAAACACCCAATACAAAAACCTAAAATAGCGATAAAAGCTGCTAAACCAACCATGGCTGTAAAGACAATAGCTACGATATTCCAATGGAATAAATAACTAAGATATCCAATGGTCAAACACGAAACCGCAATAACTTGATTAAATTGTAGTTGGTCCCGATCCTCAGGAATGTATTCATTCAACGGGCGCTTTAGAAACACTTTCGACCATTTCATAATGGGATTGTAATGAAACAGAAGTCCAAGCAAACCACATATTAACGGAATAAGTAAAATCCATGACTGCCCTGTTACCCATGTTGCAACGACACTTAACACAATAAACCATTGATTCGTTCTCACCAGTGGTCTTGGAATTGATGTTGAATTGTGACTCATTTTAAATCACATCTTTCTTATTGGATTAATCATATTTTACTTTATATTTCTGCATTTGTGAAATATGAGATCCGATTTATAGTGTTCCAACATGATGTCTTTTCTGTGTGAACATGTTAAAGAAAATGTCTTTTTGCGGTGCCTGACACCACCGTTAGCCAGATATAGATATCCTGTCTATTTTTAATTGAATAAGTAATTGATCCAACGCAGGATTCAAACGTTTAACCGTATGTGCGTCTATTTCAAAACCCTTGCCGTCTTTTCGTTTGATATGACTATCCAGTACAAACACCCCATGGATGATATGCTGGGCTCCTAATTCTGAAAGAACAGGTTCCAATGCATATTTAAGAACAAGTAAATGTGCTGGTGACCCCCCGATAGCCAAAGGTAAGACCACCTTATTATCAAAAACATGCTGAGGTAACAGATCTAAGTAGGTTTTTAAAATACCGGAATAAGCAGCTTTAAAAGTTGGTGTTGCAACGATAATACCTTGACTTTCCTCCACAAGTTTATTTGCTTGTAAAATGGATGGATCTTTATAATCCGCCGTAATTAATGCTTTCGATGATAATTGGTGAACATGAATAATATTTAGGTTTATCCTCTCGTTATAATAAGACTCAATAAATTCAATCAAACCATTTAGACGTGATGACAAAGCATAAGAACCAGATATGATCGTTATTGTTTTCATATTCCCTTACCTCCTATTATTCTTATAAGTTTAGTTGCATTTAAGTTGTACTCATTGTATATCATTTCTATCTGCCCGACTAATTGAAAATTATTAATAATTTTAATTTAAAAAGTTATTTATTCTTTATAATTCACATAAAACATAGTAGAATAGTTGGTAATAATCTCCTTCGTTCACAAATGTTTTCTTAAAGGATTTAACTCATTAATAAAAGAGGTGGAGCATTCATGGAAATCCGAACGATACAAACCTTTCATTCTGTTGTCGATTTTGGGAATTTTCAAAAGGCGGCTGAAAAACTTAACTACTCACAACCAACGATTACATTTCGGATTAAACAACTTGAAAGAGATTTAGGTATTAAACTCTTTGAGCGTGGAAAAGTTTTGAAACTCACTCATGATGGAAGATTGTTCTATCACCGTTCAAAAAAATTACTCCAAGATTATCAAAAATTAGATTCAGAGATTGAACAATTACGTTTGGGAACAATAGGCTCCATTCGAATTGGTATTTCAGAACCTACTGCAAGCCTTAAATTTCCAGAAGTTTTATCCAATTTCATTGATATATATCCAAATATTTTAGTAGATGTCTTCATTGAAGATGCCAATACATGCAGCCAAATGCTTGAAAAAGGTGAAATTGATTTTGCTATTTGTGGTGAACCAGAAATTAAATTAGAGAACTATTATGAAGCTTTTTTTCATGATAAATTAGTGCTTCTTGTAAGTGAAAACAATCCACTAGCTGAGCAACAAGAAGTTTCACTCGTTGATTTAAAAGAAGAACGCTTTATTTTCACTCCGGTGAATTGCCCCATTCGTATTCAAATTGAACAAACTCTACAAAAGAAGATTGGTAGCTCCTATAAGAAAATGATTGTTACAAAAAGTGCCGCTCATAAATATTACGTGCAGCAAAACATAGGCGTATCGATTTTTACAGAAACAGCCAATTTACATTCGATAGAACATACCAAAGTCATACCTATTACTGATATTGATATCCATCCACCCGTTGGCATTCTTACAAGTGAAAAGCACCAAGTTTGCTCAAATGCTGCTCAAGAACTCATCTTAAAAATTAAAGATTCTTTTTTGAAGCAATAAACTTCTACATTCGTCCAGAACCTTCGGAAGGTTTGAATTCCAATTATTCTTCTCTCTCTAAATGATGAAAATAGAAGGGACATAAAATGCCCCATCACCTCCTATTTATTGAACTTATGGATCATACTTTTATAAAAGCAGGTGAGATATCATTTCCTATAATTTCACCTCTTGTAAAAGCTTGATCCTTTTTCAAACCGTCTAAAGGTAATAAAGGGAATAGTAATTCAGCGACTCGGTAGGCTTCTTCTAAATGTGGATAGCCCGATAGAACAAAATGCTCGAAACCTAATTCTTTATATTCCAAAATTCTTTGGGCAACTGTTTCAGGATCACCGACAAGTGCCGTACCTGCACCGCCTCGAACTAAACCTACGCCAGCCCAGAGATTTGGACTTATTTCAAGTTTTTCCCTACTTTTATTTCCATCAGCACGTAACTGACTCATTCGTTGTTGTCCAACCGAATCATAACGAGATAGCACGCTACTTGCTTTTTCAATGGCTTTCTCATCAATGTGTTCAATCAATTTTTCAGCAGCTTCCCAGGCTTCTTTATCTGTTTCTCTCACGATAACGTGTAGTCGAATTCCGAATTCTACTGTTCGACCTTCTTTTTCTGCGAGTTTTTTGACTTCATTAATTTTCTTTGCCGCTTCTTGAGGTGCTTCCCCCCACGTTAAATATACATTAGAATGCTTCGCCGCTACTATTTTTCCTGCTTCCGATGATCCCCCAAAATAAATAGGCGGATGAGGTTTTTGTATAGGCGGGAAAAGGAGGTTTGCGCCCTCAACATGAATATGTTTACCTTTAAGATCAACCGCCTCCCCTTGCAATAATTTTTCCCAGACATGTAGAAACTCGTCTGTTGCCTCATATCTCTCATCATGTTTTAAAAAAAGACCGTCTCCCGCGAGTTCCGTTGGATCACCGCCAGCAACGACATTAATCAAGACACGACCGCCTGAAATACGATCAAGAGTCGCCGTCATTCTCGCTGCTAACGTAGGGGACATTAAGCCTGGTCTTACAGCGACAAGAAAACGTAAATCTCTTGTTTCTGAGGCCAATGCCGATGCTAATAACCAAGGATCTTCACATGATTTTCCTGTAGGAATGAGTACCCCTTTGAACCCTAGATTATCTGCAGCTTGAGCGATTTGTTTAAAGTAGCGATATTCCCCTGTTCGCCCGCCTTTTGTAGTACCAAGATATCGTCCGTCACCGTGAGAGGGAATAAACCATAATATTTCCATATTTAACACTCCTTGTATGTTAGATTTTTGTTAAACGTTCAACCTTTATAAGTGTCCTGCCATTTTAAAGAATGCTTTTCTATCCATTTAACAAGTGAATCGGTTAACTTACCAACAATGGCAAATATAATAATTCCTACAAAAACAATATCTGTGTTACTGAATTGTCTAGCATCTAACATCATATAACCAATCCCTGCCGTAGATCCCATCAATTCAGCCACAACTAAAGATAACCAAGCAGCACCTAATGACAAACGTAAGCCCAATAGTATGTTTGGTAATGCTGCAGGTATAATAAGGAGCTTCAATTGCTTAAACTTACTAAACTCAAGAACTTGAGATACAGCAAATAATTTTGCATCTACACGGCGAATGCCTAAGAACGTATTTACATACAAAGGAAAAAAGGCTCCCAAAGCAATTAACAATACTTTCGATTCCTCACCGATGCCAAACCATAAAATAAAAAGTGGGGATATGGCTAAGTGTGGGATTGTACGTAACATTTGTAGACTTGGATCTAGTAATTTTTCGGATCTTGAGGATAAACCAACAAACGAGCCTAATGCTAGCCCTAATCCACCTCCAATGATGAAACCAAAAACCGCACGAACTAAACTTATTTTTAAATTTGTAAATAGTACCCCCGATAATATAAGTTCCTTAGCAGCTAGAATAATAGCAAGGGGTGAAGGTAAGACAATTTTAGTCACCCACCCTAATGAACTTACCGTTTGCCATAAGATCACCACTACAATCGGTAGAATAAGACCTGAGATAAATCTAGTGTTTCTCTTACTCTTCCTTTTAAAGGATGTCGATACTCGATCTTTAACTAAATCAGGTTGTAGTGGCACACTTGCTACAGCTTCACTTTTTTCCATCACGTATCACCTACTCCTTAGTTTTTAGTGCTTTTTCAATGAATTGATTATCAACAACTTCACTTGTTTTAATCTTTTTATTAATGATTTTTTGATCGTATGAGAAGTCTGCTGTTTTTTGTTGGGCTTGATTAATGCTGCTTGATATTGGTTTTGTAATGGTTGGATTATTGATTATCGCCGTTTTAACGACTTCTTTATCTAAATGTTTAGCTTGACTGTAAATAGAGACCGCTTCATCAAAGTGATCTTTTTCCCACTTTAATGCCTCTTCAAAAACTTTCAAAAATTTAACTGTTAGATCTGGATGGTCTTTTGTGAATTGTGTTCGAGCTAATAGAAAACTTGGTGCATATGTCCCCAAATGTTCTTCATCGGTCAGCACTCTTGATTTATTTTTAATTGTTTGATACGAAATGAATGGCTCCCATATTGACCACGCATCTACTTTCTTTGAATTAAAAGCAGATTGGGCTTCATCGGGTTGAAGTTGAATAATTTGAACATCAGAATCTTTGAGCCCAGCCTTTTGTAGTGCTTTATAAAGTAGGTAATAACCACTGCTCCCTTTGGCTACAGCAATCTTTTTTCCTTTTAGATCATTTAGGGTTTTAATTGCACTATTCTTGGGCACAAGGATAGCATCACCTTTTAGCCCTTGTTTTGTATTCGCAATTTCTTTAAAGTCAACACCAGCCGCTTGCGCTGTAATAACGGGTGCATTTCCCACACCAGCAAAGTCAAGATGATTAGCTGACATGGCTTCTATTTGTGGTGGACCACTTTGAAATTCAGTCCATTTCACTTTGACACCATCTTTTTTAAAAGCTTTCTCGAATAAACCTTGTTGTTTCGCCAAAAGAAGTGGCCCCACATCTTGTTGAATTCCAATATTAATCGTTAAATCTTCAGAATTTCCATTGCTATTGGACTTACCGCATCCCGTTAATGCCAAAATAATTGTCATCATTGAAAGTAATAAAATTATTTTTTTCACATTTCTCTCTCCCATTATTTCTAGTCTCTCTACCCTTCAACAGCAGAATATTGATCGAGCTGTTCAAAGTGTTTTAAAACATGATTTCTTACTTCCTGAAAGGTTTGATCTGTCCTCTGTCTTGGAAATGGTAGTTCAATCGGAATAACATGACCGACTTTACCAGGCTTTGATTTCATGACGACCACTTTTGTTCCCAAATAGACAGATTCATCTACATCATGCGTAACAAGGATCATCGTTGTTTTTGTTTCTAACCATATATCAATAAGAACATCTTGCAGATGTTGTCTTGTAAAAGCATCTAAAGCTCCAAACGGTTCATCTAATAACAGTACTTTCGGTTCTCTGAGCAAGGCTCTTGCAATCGCAACACGCTGTGACATCCCGCCTGATAGTTCTTTTGGATAGGCTTTTTCAAAACCATTTAAACGTACAATATTGATGAGTTGATTAACTTGCTCGCGTAGTTCAGGTTTTTTTAGAGGGAGATTAGCAGCAATGTTTTGTTCGACCGTTAACCACGGAAAAAGCCGATGTTCTTGAAAGATAAACCCTTTGTCAATGCTCGGTTTCTTTACTTCATTACTCCCGATGACCACGCTACCTTCATAATCAACATCTAATCCCGCTATAATCTTCAATAATGTGCTTTTTCCACATCCACTTGGTCCGATGACAGTAATAAAATCACCGCTATTAAACGTTAAGTGAATATCATCAAGCACTTGGACTGACTTTTGATCCTTCATAAATGCTTTTTCCTTTATTTCTACCTTTATCTCCATCATTTCGCCTCCTCTTTGAGATCCATCGCATAATTATAACTAATCCTATAAAAAAACTTTGTTTTAGAGAAAAAAATAAGACACTTTTTTTAAAATCTGGCCAATTTAGAAATGAAACGTATATAATCTTAAATCGACAAGACAATGATTTGAAAAGTGACTTGAATAACTAAATAACGATGCACATCCATTACCTCAATACGCTCATACTCCTGAAATTTAGTTGATGTAGTCTCTCCCTCCTTCTCTGCATGAGTCGTTGTATTTAAATTAAAGTTATTTTAACTCATTATCTCAGCTCTGGCTAATTAAAAATTTTTGGGTTATTGATTAATATTTTTAAATGAGAAGTTAGATGCTTACTCATGGGGCATCTATGATGACGAAGAAACACATCACTAGGCATGAACTATTTAATTCAGTGGGTCACCCTCCATCTAAAATATATGTACACAAAAATCACTGTGTTAGTAATCCTTTTTCTTCATCTAATCTGAGCTGTTGAAGCATCCAATCATCATAATGCACATTTAAAACTCCCCTCGTATAATGACCGGAGTCTGTTCAAGAAAATGAATATAATCTTCTAATCCTGTTGATTTTCGGACATAAAACACCCTGCCTCCGCGTGGGTCACCAACTCGCTTGAGTGGTGAAATTCGGCTGTATTTACGGCCGCCCACGTATCCTGTCACATATTCTGGATCATCCGACCAACATAATTCCGCTACACTCCCTGCGAGTGTCACTTTCGTGGCCAGTGCAATGGCTTCACGTATTTTTAATGAATCCTTGCTTTTTGTCCTCATCTGCCATTGATTCCAGAAAGGTTCATCCCAATCCATATGAGAGACGCGAACGCCACGGTCGCCTCGATGATCTAATCGCTCGCCGCTATCCGCGTCCATGATAATCGCTCCACGAGTTGCCACGTCATTTTTAATAAAATGAACCCCCGCCTTTGCAGCTGTTTCACTTACACCTTCTTGTATAAGCTGTTGAATTGCCATTTGATGTGCCTTGTTAATCGACTCTGCTTCTTTACATTCAATTGAAAGAGGAGCAGCATAATGAATGGTTTCAAGAGGTACATGATCAATACGGATATTAATAAAATCTGCCGTCCCTCTACTATGATGAAGAGCTCGATCAATCAAGTTTTGAGCAAACTTGTCAAGGTCTTCTTCGGTAACCAATCGTTCACCACCAGAAATATGACGCCCCCCTTCTTCATGAGCACCTCCTTGCGCTGCACGCATTCGAACACTATAAATCCCCGTCATTTTTTAATCCTTCCTTTAAAGATACGGAATGAGTGCATCGATATTTAAATGTTCATGAAATAACGAGATGACATGAGCACGGTCACACTTTCGATCCGTCCATGGGATTGAACCTAAAAGCGGTACATCTGTCATTTGTTTGAGCAGACCAGGATTAGTTTGTTCCGCTAACCCCACTTTCTTTAACCCATTAAAGATAATGCCTGCGACTTGTAATCCGTTCGCTTTCGCATAATGTATCGTTAATAAAATATGATTGACGGTCCCTAAATTTGGCCGAGCTACAATGAGAAGAGGTAATTGAATACGCTTGGCTACATCTACTACGTTAAAATGAGGTCCATAAGGGACTGTAATACCGCCTGCTCCTTCAACAAGCATACTTTTGTGTTTTGCTGAAAGATGGTCCCATGCATCCATCACGTCATCGAGCCGATAGTCTGTTCCTGCACGCTCTTGCGCTAATGCTGGGGCAAGCGGTTCATCAAATTGAAACGGATTAATCTCTTCTAAGGCATCGTCAACTTGTGACATCCATTTCAATAAGTAGGCATCACTTGTTTTGCTTTCACGGCGTTCACCGCTCATCAAGGGTTTAAAGAGGCCTACATCATATCCTTTGTTCCGTAGTACTGCCGCTAACCCCGCCGTAACAAATGTTTTTCCGATCTCTGTATCCGTCCCTGTGATAAAAAAACCTTTCGTCATCGAATCGACACTTCCTTCGTAACTTGATAAATCCCTTTTTTTATTCGTGAGACCATTTGTTTGATATCTTCTTCAGTTGAAGCAAGCGGCGGCATAAACACAATTACATCACCAATCGGACGTGTCATCAAACCTAACTTCCGCATTTCAAGAGTGGCTTTCCATCCGATTCTTTCTTGCCAAGGATAAGGTTCTTTTGTTTGTTTATTTTTGACAAGTTCAATCCCAGACATGAAGCCGACTTGGCGAACATCACCGACATGGTCCAGCTCATAGAGGGTCTCGAGCTGCTTTTTCATAAAGGGCGTTTTTTCTGCCACACCTTCAACGGTTCGCTCTTTCTCATAGAGCCTTAGGTTCTCAAGGGCAACAGCGCATCCCAATTGATTTCCTGTGTATGAATGTCCGTGGAACAATGTTTTCATTTTTTCATAGTCATCATAAAAGGCTTGATAAATCCCTTCACTGACCATCGTTATGGCAACGGGCAAATAGCCCCCTGTTAACATTTTTCCCGCTGTCAAGATATCCGGCACGACGGATTCATGCATACAAGCAAACAATTTACCGGTCCGTCCAAAGCCCACTGCCACTTCATCAGCAATCATTAGAACATTATACTGTGTACAAAGCTCACGCACGCCTTTTAAAAATCCAGGTGGCATATTCACCATACCTCCAGCTCCTTGCATCATCGGCTCAACCATCACCGCACAGACTTCATCATGATGTTCCTCAAGCACTTTTTTCAGTTGCTCAAGACAATCTTTCTTTGTTTCCTCAGGATCCCCGGATTGGTGTCGATAGGTATAGGGATATGGCGCCACAAAACTTTGAAACATCAAAGGTTGATAGATTTGATGATAAATATCAATGTCGCCGACACTAATAGATCCAATCGTGTCTCCATGGTACCCATTATGCATCGTAATAAATCTTTTCCGTATTGTTACACCAATATTTAACCAATATTGAAAGGCCATCTTCAATGCAATTTCGACCGCTGTAGCCCCACTGTCTGAATAAAACACACGGTCCAAACCCTTTGGTGTAAGATCAACTAACTTTGCGGCTAATTCCACTGCTGGCACATTCGCCATACCAAGCATCGTCGAATGAGCAATTTTCCCAAGTTGTTTCACAAGCGCCTCATTCAACTCTTGTTTACGATGCCCATGGGGATTTAACCAAACGGAAGAATTGGCATCATAATATTCATTCCCCTCTGTATCTTTAATTTTTATTCCTTGTCCGCTCTCAATCACAAGTGGGTTAAGGTCGTATTCTTTCATTTGGGTAAAAGGTAACCAAAGAACTTCTTTACTTTTCTGTATGTAATCCAAATTTCATCCTCCTATGTTCAATAAGTTAATTAACAGCCACAGCAAAACTATTATTTTTGGCTCATTCTTGTAAAACTATGATACATCAAAAAGTTCTTTTTGTTAACCGTATTTTATTTTTAGTTAACAAAAAGACTATTTTGATAGAATAGGGGATTCAAACGGATAAAAAACTAGGGACACAAATCTTTGCCTGACGGTACCTGGCACCCTAAAATGAACTTTATATAATTCTCAACTTTTGGCTCAGGAAAAAAAGATAAAATCCGATCAGTAGTAACCATCGACCCTGATTTAGAGCCAATATAAAAGCCGTAACTACTCCATGGGTAATCAGATAAGTCAAACACCATCTTTGCTCGAACTGGATTGAGATGGATATATTTATTGACATCCAGCTCATAATCGATTGAATCTATTAACTCAGCACCATAACGACTCTCAAATACGTGGCCAGTATAGTCATATTTTTTATTGAAATATTTTGCATATTTAAAATGAAGATGTTTAATGATGTGACCTGTTGGATGATCGAGGGTTTCAATTTGAAGATGAATGTGGTTTGTCATAAGGCAATAAGCATGAAGATAAAATGGGATTCGGTATTTCGTTTCCTCTAATAGACGCAAGTACTCTTCCCTATCTTCCTCGTCATAAAACAAGGGCATTTTACGAATACCGCGACTAGTAATATGGTACTTAGCTCCGGGAAACCAAATGCGCTTCTTTCTAGCCAATTAAGCACCTCCTTGATTTGGTTTGATAGATCATGAGGGAAATTCAAAAGAAGCTGTCGAAGTATTAGACTTTAGATAATAATAAATTCTTGAATGAACTAAGAAACTCCTTCAAACTTTTTGAAAAAAATTTGGATTCCCCACTGTCCTTTTGAGGTGGACGGATCTATTATAGTGTCTTTTTGCGGTGCCTGACCCCTTAATTTCGCCACTTACAATCCCCATCCCCTTCCTTTATAATTTGAATTAACGACACAAACAGGGATGGGAATTTAAAATGACCTTACAAAATACGAAAACTTTGAGGAAACAAGTAGCTCCATTTGAAAAATCAACGACAAAAGAAAGTATATGGCAGCTCATCAACACAGTCGTGCCATTTATTACATTATGTTACCTTGCCTATATAAGCCTGTCCGTTTCTTATTGGGTAGCATTAGTTCCCATTGTGATAGCTGCAGGATTTTTGACAAGAATTTTCATTATATTTCATGATTGCACCCATCATTCCTTTTTTAAAAACCGCCGTGCCAATCGAATAGTTGGGACAGCCATGGGTGTTTTAACTCTATTCCCATTTAATAAATGGGGGCATGAGCACTCCATTCATCACGCGACAAGTGGGAACTTGGATAAACGTGGCACAGGAGATATTTGGACGCTTACAGTAGATGAATATTTAGCAGCACCACTTAGACTTCGTTTTGCCTACCGTTTTTACCGTAATCCATTGGTTATGTTCGGACTAGGACCAATTTATGAATTCGTTCTTAAAAATAGATTTAACCATAAAGGTGCCAAAAAGAAGGAACGTATGAACACTTATTTGACGAATGTTCTTATCGTTGCTTTGATTGGATTGCTCTCTTCGGTAGTCGGATGGCAGTCATTTCTTCTAGTACAAGGATCTATTTTCTTACTATCAGGTGCATCAGGCATTTGGCTGTTTTATGTACAGCACACTTTTGAAGATTCTTATTTTGAAGAAAATAAAGATTGGGAATTTGTGAAAGCAGCTGTGGAAGGAAGTTCCTTCTATAAGCTTCCAAAACTTATGCAGTTCTTAACTGGAAATATTAGGTTTCACCATATTCACCATTTAAGCCCAAGGGTTCCTAACTATAAACTAGAAGAGGCATACAAAAATATACCTCCATTGCAAAACGTACCAACTATTTCCCTTGCTATAAGTTTGAAGTCGCTCCGCTTCCGTCTATGGGATGAGAAAAGCAAGAATTTCGTGGGTTTTAAAGAAGTCAAAGCATTAGCTAAAAATAGAATTTCCCGTTCAAGTAAAACTTGAACTGTAACTTCACCATCTATGGCTGGCTCTCCTTTATTTATGGGGAGTCTCTGTTTAATAGTAGACTCCACATAAGGAGAGAGAACTTAAATGATTCTAGAGCCTGAAGACATAGGTACTACCGCAAGCCCCTAACAGCTGCATCCGGTATACATTGAGTTGCTGCCGTTTAATATCTTCTTCCCCCCATAAAGATTTTGCACTCTTTTTATAAAATCATAACCACCTTCCTGAACTGCACCTCAAAAGTTAGAGTAAAAGTCTAACTCTGGGGTTCAGTACATTTTTTCAGTGTCTTTTTTATTTTGCAACACAAGACATACTTGATTATCTTTTTCCTATCCAGAAAAAATCTTAAAAAAATTTCCCTCCCTCTCACCATTTCCCCCTCCTCCCTGCGACTTATAGTGTGAAGGAGGTGATAAACATGGCCACAGCAGATGTACTAAATAGCACTCTAATCCTTTTGCTTGATGGCGGGATGGATGAAAAAGGAAAACAAATCTATAAAAGAAAAAGCTTCCGAAACATCAAACCTTCCGCTTCCCAGGATGCACTTTATGCAATCGCACAAGCTCTTGCCCCACTCCAAACGCTCCCCTTAATCGACATCGAGCGTACGGACGTTTCCCAGCTTCACGAGTAAGATTTAATCTCTAAAAAGAAAGGAGGTGAAACTCATGAAAACACTTCAACTCCAATTTGAAAATACGACAGGCGGCACAGTGAGCCTCACCCTTGATAATCCCGTTGAACCTGTCAATCCAGCAGCCATCCAAGCTGCACAAGCTGCCATCATCTCACAAAACGTCTTTACCTCAACAGGTGGTGATTATGTGAAAGTTAAAGGAGCCAAAATTATCGAACGTAATGTGACAGATATTGCTTTAAGCTAAAGATTAAAGAGGGGTTCGCGGTCCCCTCTTTTTTCAATCTATAAGAGGAGGTTAGAATAATGGATCAATGGATCGCTATGGCAAAGGATGTCGGTTTCCCCATCATGGTAACCTTATATTTGCTATACCGGATTGAAGGAAAGCTTGATGAACTTAACCGTTCCATCCAAGAGCTCCCTGCCTCATTAGTCCAGAGATTATCAAAAGATAAAGCATCATAAACATAGCCCCACGTTTGAAATCAATTTCATTTCAAACGTGGGGCTAAAAAAATTTTTCTATTTATTCACCATTTTAGGTTGCTCAATGCGATTTATAGATTGAGAGGAAAACTGATTGATCCTTTATCATGTACAACTATCCAAATGTCTTTCTGAAGTGGACTTATCTAACGAAATGTCTTTTTACGGTGCCTGACACCTAAAAACCAAAAAACCATGTCAGATAATTTAACATATTACGATAATTATATTGACACATTTAATCGAATAATGTATCTTTTTAGATAAATAGTTTGTTTATACTCCGAACAAACAAACTTCTTAAAAATAAGGAGATGATGTATCCTATCTATAGATATTCAAGAAAAATGTGAAGGTAGCGTGTTCTGTGATGAAGAAAGGTAATTTAGATCTCATTAAGAAAATGAATAGAACTCTAGTTCTTGAAACAATTCGCCGGGACCAACCCATAAGTAGAGCAAGTATTTCAAAAAAATTAGGGCTCAGTCGATCGACCGTCACTCTCGTTGTAAATGAACTTTTGGAGAAAAAATTTGTTTTTGAACTAGGATTAGGTGATTCGACCGTTGGTGGTGGGCGAAAAGGGATGAAACTTGGTTTTAATCCAAAGTCTGGTTACGGCGTTGGTGTGGATATTGGTCGATCTAATATCATCATTATTATTACAGATATGGATAGCGACATTGTGTTCAAGGAAATATATCCTTCGACAAATAATGTTGAAACAATTGCAAATTATATTTCAACATCAATGAGTAAATCTGGAGTCGACACTAAGAGAATTTTTGGGATCGGGATAGGTGTTCCAGGTCTCGTTAACACAAGGTCAGGGGAAATCATTGAATTATCTGCTTTAGGTTGGAAGAATTTTAACTTACTGGAACAAATACAGCCCTACTTTAAATATCCTATTTTTGTAAATAATGATGTCAATTGTGCAGCACTTGGCGAAAGATGGGTTGATAAGACCGATAATATGATATTTATTGCTATAGGTTCCGGGATTGGGAGTGCCATCATTGCAAACGGTGATTTGGTTGAAGGACATCATTTCTCTGCTGGTGAAATCAACTTATTTATTGATAGAGAAGATATCAAACATGGCAAAGAAAATAATTCCGAAAGTATCGGTGTTTTTGAACAACAAGTTTCAGGTTTGGCATTTGAAAAACTGGGTTATTCTGCAGAATTTGTTCTTTCAAATTATAAAAAAGGTCAGAAAGAAATTGATCAGATCATTGATCAATTTGTCAACTACCTATCTATCACCCTTGCAAACATGACAAGTTTTTTAAATCCTGAAAAAATTGTTATTGGTGGCGGCGTTTCAAAATCTTTAAATGTTGTTATAGAAGATATCAAACAAAAAGTAGCTTCTTTCACAAATATTCCGGTAGAAATAGAACTAGCTTGTTTGGGAAGCGACGCAGGTGCATTAGGGGCTATTGCTTACGCTTTTGACAAAATACAGAATGAAGACTTTATGTAATTTATCCGTTTAAAAATATAAATACGAGGAGAATGACTATGAAAAAGCTTTTAAGCTTACTCTTTGTTTTGGTCCTAATATTCGTAACAACGGGATGTTCGTCTGGAAACGGCTCTGATGGAAATGGAAAAGTCACAATACGAGTCCTATCAAGCGATGATTTTGCTGATTTTCGAAAAGAAGCCGTAAAAGAATTTGAAAAAGAAAATCCAAACATAAAGGTTAATTTTGAAAGTGTTGCTTATGATCAACTACACGATAAAGAACTTGCCTCATTCAATGCTTCTGGCGATGCTAGCTATGATGTAGTAGATGTTGACGAAATGTGGACTGCAGAATATGCGGATTCCGCTTTTATCCAACCAGTAACGGATAAGATTACTGATTCTATGAAAAAGGAATTAGTTCCAGCAAGTTTAAATATCACAAAATATAAAAACGATTACTATGGTTTCCCAATGTTCAATGACACTTACTTCTTTTACTACAACGAAGACATGCTAAAGAAAGCTGGATATAATGCACCACCATCAACATGGAATGAATTTACTGAAATGTCCAAAAAGTTACAAAGTAAAGGGATAACTAAAGGTCCAGCAAGTGCTTGGGGCTGGGGTGCAAGCGAAGGATTAGTAGGTTATTTTGGTGAATTTCTTGGATCCTTTGGTGGCCAATTCCTTGATAATAACGGCAAACCCGTTTTCAACAGTAAAGAAGGTGTCCAAGCCCTCCAATATATGAGAGATTCTATTCTAAAAGACAAAATTATTGCAGATGCATCTACGGGATATAATGATCGACAAATCTTAGATGCCTTTAAAAATGGAAAAACTGCTTTCGTATCAGGTTGGTCATTCTACTGGAATGAACTAAATGCGGATGATTCACCTGTAAAAGGAAAAGTCAAAGTTGGTCTTGTACCATCAGCAAATGGATCTGAGCATAAAACTGCGACGGGGTCGATGTATTTAGCGGTAACTCCTCAATCTGAACATCAAGACGCTGCATGGAAGTTCATTAAATTTCTCGGTAGCAAAAAAATACAAAAAGAACAATCTTTAAAAGCAGGTGCCTTACCTGTATGGCAAGATCTCTATAAAGACCCAGAGTTAAAGAAAAATCACCCAGCCTTAGAAGATATGGGGAAACAATTACAGTACACGATATCTCGCCCATCTCTTATTGGCTACAATGAATTTTCAAAAGACTTTCAAATTATTCTGCAACAAGTTCTTTTAGGTAAAAAAGATCCAAAAAAGGCTCTTGATGAAGCTGTAAAAAAAGCAAAATCAGCATCAAAACCAACTAACCAGTAAATCATTATTTTAATCACTCGGAGGATGAAGATGATCAAAAAAATAAGACCCTATGTCTATCTAGTTCCTGCATTCTTAGTGATCCTCTGTGTAACACTTGCACCTATTCTCTACTCTATCTTTATTAGTTTTATTGATCTTACTAAAAATGTTCATAAGTTGGATAACCCTAACTTATGGAGTTTTATCGGTTTTACCAATTATATCAACGTTCTAAAAGATAGTGTTTTTTGGAGTAGTTTAGTGAGAACCATTATCTTTACTGTTGTAACAGTTGGATTTGAATTTATTTTAGGGCTTGCCATTGCCCTTATCTTGAACGAAAAATTTAGAGCAAGAGGTTTAGTTAGAGGATTAATGCTTATCCCATGGGCTCTTCCAACCATTGTTAACGCGGTATTATGGAAATGGTTTTATGATGCAGATCATGGCACGATTACAGGTTTGCTTGCCCGCTTAGGATTTACTGATGGGTATAGTAATATTTTGAGTCACACAACTTCAGCCTTGATCGCCATTATGACGGCTGACATCTGGAAAAACACAGCCTTTGTTGCTTTAATACTGTTAGCTGCTCTTCAAAGTCTTCCAAAAGATATTTATGAAGCAGCTAAAGTCGATGGAGTAAAGCCTTTCCAAAGATTATTTAGTATTACAATTCCTCTTTTGGCACCAGCTATTCTAGTTGCTTTAATCATAAGAACAATGGAAGCATTTAAGGCATTTGATATTATTTACATTATGACAGGTGGCGGTCCAGGCGGGGGAACACAATTATTATCTTTTCTTGCTTATCAACAATCTATGGTATTCGGCAATTTTAGTTATGGAGCAGCCCTTGCTCAGATCATGTCCATATTCACCATGATCTTTGCCGTTATCTATATTCGAATTTTTTACAAGGACAGGGGGTAGGCAGGTGGAAAGAACAAAAAATCAGCAGTTTTTTATCTATCTCGGCGTTATAGCTGTGATGATATTCACTCTTGCACCTATTATTCTTTTAATCATTGCCACTCTATCTTCGGGACAAGATCTAAATTCTAAAACACTACACTTTCTTCCAAGTCATTGGACTTTGAAAAACTTTACAGATATATTTACAGCTGAAAGCAATGATGCAAGCGTACCGCCTTTTATGCAGGCATTGAAAAATAGTATTATTGTATCTCTCTCAACAACTTTTTTAACTTTAATTATTGCTATATTAGCGTCATATGCTATCTCGCGTTTTCGTTTTAAAGGTCAAAATGGACTATTGATGTCAACTCTTGGCTTTAGAATGGTTCCAGAAATTGCCCTTCTCATTCCGTTGTTCGTCATCTTTGCACGGTTTGGAGCGATTAACAACTTATCATCCCTTATATTGATTTACACAGCTTTTAATCTACCATTTGCGATTTGGATGTTACAAGGATTTTTTCGCTCAATTCCTAAATCAATGGAAGAATCAGCCTATCTTGATGGCGTCTCTTCTTTCGGGGTTCTCATCCGTTTTATCTTGCCTATTTCCCTTTCGGGGATTATCGCAACTGGAATTTTTGTTCTTCTGGCATCATGGGATGAATTTATGTTTGCAAGTATCTTTACATCAACATATGACTCAAAAACCATAACTGTAGCCATATCGGAATTCTCAAAACGTGGTATGGTAAACTTCGGTATGCAAATCACCGGTGGTCTCATTGCTTCATTACCACCAATTATATTAGCTTTAATTTTCCAAAAATTCATAGTAAGCGGACTAAGTGAAGGTTCAGAAAAGGGGTAATTTATCATGAGTAAATTTTATCAAGAAGTGTGTGAACAACCAAAAGCAATAAGAGAAACAATCCAAAATAATCAAAGTATGGGCATCGAAAAAGACAAACCTTTTCTATTTACGGGAATGGGTAGTTCTCTAGTTGCCTCAAAGTTAGCAGCTGAATATCTAAATGCCAATGGTATAGATGCCATAGCAGTGGATAATTCTGAACTCTTATACTATTATCCAACAAAATTTCTTGAACAATTTCATGTCTTTGTTATCTCACAAAGCGGAGAAAGTTATGAAGCGGTTGAACTAGCAAAAAAATATGACTCTGTGACAGCAGTAACAAGTTCTCCTGATACCACGTTAGCAAGTTTGGCCGGGAGAAGCCTATATATTCACTCTCATAAGGAAGAAGCCATCGCTTCATCAAAATCATTCACGTCGACAGCAGCTCTCCTTCTTCTATTAGCCTCAAAGATAGCAGGCACAGACTTAACAAAACAACTCTATGATGCTGCGGATATCTTAGACCAGCAATTTAAAAATGCAGATGAATATAAAAGAAAAATCGGCCAATTCCTTGACGCTAATAAACCCCTCATACTTATTGGCCGCGGTCCGAGTGTTTGTACTGCTCAGCAAGGGGCCCTAACATTAAAAGAAACAGCAAGAATGTTCACTGAAGGAACATCAGCACCACAGTTCCGTCACGGACCTTTTGAACTTATTAAAGAAAACTTGCAAAGTATTTTCTTTAATCCAAAGGGGATCACCTATGAAATTAATAAAAACTTTGTCTTAGAAATGGCAGATTTAGGCGCTAAAGTGCTCTATATTTCAGAAGAAGAATTAGTCCATGACAATATACTTTCCATCGTCATACCGTCATCTGATGAGTATGCGAGTGTCACTATTTATTCATACATCACTCAGCTAGCAGCTGTCGAACTCTCCTCACAAAAGGGTTTGGTCGCAGGAGAAGCAGAAATCATTAGTAAAGTCACTGGTAGGGAATAATCATGATTAATTTAATTGGTAATATTAATATAGATTTAATAATGGCTCAGGTCTCACACCGTCCGGATTTCAATGAAGAACATATGGTAGATGAAATGATCATAAGACCAGGGGGATTAGCCAATGTCGTCTATCCGTTAGCTAAGTTAAATGAAAGACCTAGACTGATCTCAGCAATAGGAAATGATCAATTTGGTGATATGATTGTAAAAGAAATGGGCCCTTTAATTGAAGACAGTCTTGTCAGGATTAATACGCCTTCTGCTGTCTCCGTCTCGGTTGTTGATCAACTAGGATCCAGATATTTTGTGACTTATAGTGGTCATTTTTATGGAATGACTGATGACATTGTGAAACGATGCATAGATTTTGAGAAAGCCGATGCTTGTTTTTTATATGGTTACTTTCTTATGCCCAACTTCGGCGTTGAGGAAACTCAAGGATGTCTCATGCGTGCTAAAGAAAATAGACAGCTTATCTTTTTTGATGCGAACTCAGCTATTGATGGTTGGAGTGAAAAAAGCTGTAATGAAATTTTCTCTCTATTACCTTACATTGATTATTTCATGCCAAACGATGAAGAATTACTCCACTTAACAGGAGCTTCCTCCATAGAAGAAGGTGTAGAGATACTTTTTAATAAAGGGGCAAATCAAATCGTTGTCAAATGCGGAGATAAAGGAGCCACTGCATATTTAAAAAATGATGTTATCCATCATTCCGGATATCCTACTAAAGCTTACGATACGACAGGAGCCGGTGACAGTTTCAATGCTGGCTTCATGTATAAACTTGTTAATGGCTCGGATATGAAAACAGCCCTAGCATTTGGTAATGCACTAGCAAGTATTGTTGTTTCTCGGAAGGACAATCGATATCCTGATATAACAGAAATTGAAGAAGTACTCAATATTAAGTGTTAAAAAACATTGTTCAACTTTGGTATAACCTTTGCAAGGTCTGTTCCAAACACTTTGCAAAGGTTCCAAAATCATTTTTTATGAATTAAACTAACCTATCCACTTTACATGTAGGAGGTAACCGATGGCTAAAATCGTGATGAAAAATATCAAAAAACGTTATAAAAATAGTGATTCATTAACTGTAAAGGATTTTAATTTGAGCATTGATCACAAGGAATTCATTGTATTAGTTGGCCCTTCTGGTTGTGGTAAATCTACAACTCTAAGAATGATTGCAGGTCTTGAAGATATTTCAGAAGGCGACTTACTCATCGAAGAAAAAAGAATGAACGATGTAGCTCCTAAAAACCGAGATATCGCCATGGTTTTTCAAAACTACGCCCTTTACCCTCACATGACGGTCTATGATAATATGGCTTTTGCCTTGAAAATAAAAAAAATGAATAAATCCGAGATTGATTTACGCGTGAAAGAAGCAGCTAAGATTCTCGGCCTAGAAGAATATCTTAAGCGTAAACCCAAGGCCCTCTCTGGTGGACAAAGACAAAGGGTTGCTTTAGGTCGAGCCATGGTTCGGAATCCGAAAGTATTTCTCATGGATGAGCCTCTATCCAATCTAGATGCTAAACTTCGTTCGCATATGAGAGCAGAAATTTCAAAACTACACAGAAAATTAGGAGCCACCACCATCTACGTTACCCATGATCAAACTGAAGCCATGACAATGGCATCCAGAATCGTTATTATGAAAGACGGAATAATCCAACAAATAGGGACTCCTAAAGAGGTTTACGACCGTCCAGTCAATCGGTTTGTAGCTGGATTCATCGGGTCACCATCTATGAACTTTATCAGTGCGACTTGTTCAGATACAGCACTCAAAATTGGTGACTTCACATTTACCATACCCGAAGAAAAAATCGAGATACTTAAATCCCAAGGTTACTTAAATAAAAAAATTACTTTAGGAATAAGACCCGAAGATATCCATCATGAACCAAAAAAAGAAAAAAATAATTCAAATACTTTTCAAGCAACCATTGATGTATCTGAACTTATGGGTTCAGAAAGTCTCTTATATACCTCTCTAGGCGACTCTACTCTTATAGCAAAAGTAAAGTCTACTAACATTGCAAACGGAGAGAAAGTCACGCTTTCAATTGATTTTAATAAAATTCATTTCTTTGATAAAGATACTGAAGAAGTCATCCAATCTACTAATCAATCTAGACTTATTGCAATATCATAATATTTACGAAATAAACCTTGTTTATATGACCTAGATCTTAAATTCATCAATAAGAAAACCCGCTTTTCTCATATGAGTAGAGAACAGCGAGGATTTGTTGATACTTCATAACCCATTTTCTTTATTTCAACCCAAATTTCTGCTTAGCTAACGTGATTGATAAAGAGGAAAAATCAAACCATAAAATTTATGCCAAATAGCCCCGCATCTCTCCTGTTCAAGAGAGACGTAGGGCTATTCTTTGGCACCAATGTTCTTTCTGTGTGGAATATGCGAGCAAAGTGTCTTTTTGCGGTACCTGACACCCAATATCTTCTCATATATCAACTATTCAAATGTCTTTCTAAAGTGGACTCTTCTAACAAAATGTCTTTTTGCGGTGCCTGACCCCATTAGGATTCATTTATTTTACTTTTACATATTTGTATTTGCTTTTATTCCCAGATTTATCTTTTGCATAGATTTTGAGGGTTGAGTTTTTCTTTTGTCTCTTTATCTTAATACTGTAGGTGCCTTTTGAGTTGACTGTTGCTTTACCTAGATATTTACTTCCATTATAAAGATAAACAGTGGCGCCTTTTTCTGCTTTTCCTGTCACATGTGTCGATTTATAGGTTATTTTATTTACGCTTGGTATACCTGGAGCAGTTTTGTCAGCGACTTTAAATGTTGCACCTAGACTTTGATTTTTGGACTTATCTGTCGCATAAGCGATTAACGTTATGCCCGCTTTTTGTTTGGATTTAATCTTAACTGTAAATGTCCCTTTGCTACTCGTCGTCACGTAGCCTAACACTGTTTTCCCTGATTTAATCGTAATACGAGACCCTGACTCAGCTTTTCCTGAAATAGTCGTTTGATTATCTGCAAAAGTATAAACTTTTGGTTTGGCCGGTGCCGTTTTGTCAACAACCCTAAAAGATGTTCCGGAACTCTGATTTTTGGCCTTGTCTGTTGCATAAGCGATTAACGTTATGCCCGCTTTTTGTTTGGATTTAATTCTAACTGTAAAAGTCCCTTTGCTACTCGTCGTCGCGTAGCCTAACACTGTTTTCCCTGATTTAATCGTAATACGAGACCCTGCCTCAGCTTTTCCTGAAATAGTCGTTTGATTGTCACCAAAGCTATAGACAGTTGGTTTTGATGGTACTGTATTATCAACCACTTTTATTATCGTTGCTGAACTTGTATTTCCTGTTGTATCGGTGACATAGACAGCGACAGTAACACCTGCTTTTTGTTTGGCTACTTTTACTTTGTAGGAACCCTTTGAATCTGCTTTCGCTGATCCAATGACTTTATTTCCAACTTTCACCGTAATTTTGCCATAGGCTTCCGTTTTACCCGAAAGATACGTATCTTTATTGCCAAAGCGATAAACGGTTGGTTTCGTTGGTGCCGTTTTGTCGATTACTTGGACTGACGCTTCTTCGCTTTTATTACCACTCGCATCCTCGGCATATACAGTTAGCGTGCTACCTGCTTTTTGTTTTGCAATAGTCACTTTAAATGCGCCATGTTCATCGGCTGTGCTGCTTCCAAGATTATTACTTCCATTTTTCACGGTTACTTTTGCGCCAGCTTCGGTGGTTCCACTTACTAAAGTATCTCGATCACTCACGCTGTTTACCGTTGGTTTCGATGGTGCCGTTTTGTCGCTTACCTGGACTGACGCTTCTTCGCTTTTATTCCTACTTGCATCCTCGGCATACACAGTTAGCGTGCTACCTGCTTTTTGTTTTGCAATAGTCACTTTAAATGCGCCATGTTGATCAGCTGTGCTGCTTCCGAGTACATTACTACCATTTTTCACGGTTACTTTTGCGTCCGTTTCAGCGGTTCCACTTACTAAAGTATCTTGATCACTCACGCTATTTACCGTTGGTTTCGATGGTCCCGTTTTGTCGCTTACCTGAACTGACGCTCCTTCGCTTTTATTACCACTTGCATCTTCGGCATAGACATTTAGTACTGTTCCTGCGGACTGACTTGGAATAGAAACATGAAAATAACCATCCCCATCTGCAGAACTAGAACCAATCTCACTTCCATTTATAGAAACAGTGATTTTATCATTAGCATCAGCTGTTCCAGTAACAACTGTATCACTATCGCCAACAGGGTTTACATTAGGCTTGTTTGGTACAGGTGTGTCAGGATTGTCCTGATTTGTTGAAAGTAACGTATACGTTACGTTTGGACCTTTATCGGCAGGTATTGTAAAATCGTCTGGTGAATTTATAGATTTAACATAAGCCCCTCCGCCCCTGAGTTGGGTTGAAGTGCCACTGTACAGTCTAGCCTTTAATTGATTAAACGCTTGGTCCCCTTTAAATCCATATAACCCTGAATTTTGTTTCAAGAGTAAGGCAGCTCTAAAATCGGTCATAAATTTTCCAAATGTCAAAGTTGGATCAATATATTTTTTTATGAGATCTTCTATTGCTACGTAATCACTATTTGGATCATTGATAAGATCTCTAAAAAAACGATTCCCTTGGCCACTTTGAATTTTTAAATACTGCATAAATAAGTAGGATAAAGAATAATTAGCCAAAGTATCTCCGCTATAGTCCCAATAGAGTAGAGAATGTCCTGCGGCAATTGATGAATCATAATTGTAGTAATCAATTCGATCATCGAGAGCTTGTCCTGAGTATATTTGTTCGGCTGCCATAGATAGCCCTTCATTCATCCATGTATCCATGTCACTATGACCTTGGACAAAAACTTTTTGATTGTAATTAATCATATGTTGAAATTCATGGGCAAGCGTTGAATAGGCAGCAGATACATCTTTTGATGAAGTCATTCCCATCAATGGGTTCGTATCAATGTAAAAAATTTCTGATTGATTAGAGTGAGTGGTCGCATATAAATCTCCTGAATAAAAATAACCTGCCACATAGCCACCGTTCCCGCTAAATCCATCTTGGATGTCATAACAAAGAATGTTGACTTTACCGTTTCCGTCAACGTCAGATTCATTCCCAAAGTTATCAACATCTGAAGGATGAATTTTATCATCAAATTCTTTACCTAATATATCAGCTTCTTGGGTCGTAAGTTGATTGTTATTGACCCAAACATTCGCTTTTTCCCCGCTATAAAGGAGTGTCGCATTAATTTGATAATCTGTATTTGTTTCAAGATTAGAAACCCAGAAGTCTTTACTATCTCCTAAAACACTTTGCGATCTAATAGACTTTGTGTTTTTATTTCGCACTTTACTTTTATCTTTAGCATCAAAAGGTTTAATGTAATCTAATTTATACGCATCTTTATCTATCTTTTTGTTAAAGGCATAGTTGTTATTATTTATTTCAAATGAACCCGAATTCTCACTTTGACCTCCATCTGTTGATTCATTGCTGACAAGAACATAATTACTCGAAGTATCCGTTTCCGCGCTCCCTTTATAAAAAGGATTCGATACCTTAAAATATGTTACATCTGAATAGTAACTATCATAATAGCTCGCTAATGTTCCAACCCGCATATAAATATAAGGATCATTTTTATAAATTGATTTATCAATCATGGTACCTAAAGTCGCATTGGAGGAATCACTGACGTTAAATGTCGATCTACCTAAATATTCCATAGATCCATTATTATTAGTGTAAAATTCGATATATAAGTATGGATCTTTATAATATGTAGTATTCTGATACCCAAGAAGCACCTTCATTTGATCAGTTGAATACTCAATGGTGGAATTATATGTAATATAATGATTACTTCCATAACTATCATTCAATGTCCCTGCACTTCCTCCAGGATTTATCAAAGGATAGTCGCTTGGATTATGGTAATCCATCTCCCCCTTTTTTTCTTTTAATGGCACAGTCCTTTGATTTAAGTTTGACTGTAAATTTGATTGTTTTGTAGATTTGTAGACTGAATTGCTATTAGCATAAACACCCATTGGAAATGAAAAAATCAATAATGTAGCTAAGAAAATATAGACTATCTTTCTAATAGTAACCAAAACTATTCTCCCCCTTCTAAAATCTCCTTTATTTTACTCCAAGCGGGCTATATTCACCATCTATTTTTGCATTATTGAGATACTAATTTGGTGTTAAATGGAACCATCCTTATCGATAATAGGGAAAAACCAGCTATATAAACCAAGCCAAACAGCCCTACATCACTCCTTCTCTAGAGTGATATAGGGCTATTTAATTCTGGTATTTACAATGTCCTTCTGGCGTGTACTTTGGTGGAAAAATGTCTTTTTGTGGTGCCTGACACCGTCGCCTACACCCTACAACATCAATATCTCCCGAATATCTTCCTCAGTAAGAGAATAAGTTGTCTTTTCCTTAGAATCAATGATTTCCTCAATGAGGTGTCTTTTTTTCTCCTGAAGCTCATTCATTTTTTCTTCGATTGTGCCGTGAGCGACCAGTTTAATGACCTGAACGACATTTTCCTGACCCATGCGGTGGGCACGGTCTGCTGCTTGTGATTCAACTGCCGGATTCCACCAAGTGTCATATAAAATCACGGTATCGGCACCGGTCAGATTAAGTCCTGTTCCCCCTGCTTTCAAAGAAATGAGGAATAGATCCCGTTCGCCCTGGTTGAACCGATGACATAGGTTGACTCTTTCTTCAGATGGCGTTTGTCCATCTAGGTAGAAAAAAAGAAGTCCTTCGCTCACGAACTCTCGGCTGATCAACTCGAGCATTTTAGTAAATTGTGAGAAAATCAACACACGTCTTCCGGCAAGTCTTGCTTCTTTTATGAGCTGTTTTAATTGCTCAAATTTAGCAGATTTTCCTTTATAGTCCTGCACAAATAAAGCAGGATGACAACAAATCTGACGCAGGCGAGTTAAGCCTGCAAGGATTCTTATTCTGTTCTTCCTCAAGGTGTCTCTGTCTAGATGTTTCAATGTGTCATGACGTAGTTTCGCTAAGTACGCCGCATATAGCTTTTTCTGATCAGGCAGCAGTTCCACCGACTCCATCAATTCGATTTTTTTAGGGAGTTCCGCAATAACATCCTTTTTTAATCGTCTGAGTAGGAACGGTCGTATTCGTCGAGTGATCTTCTTCCTAGTGAGTTGACTGTACTCTTGTAACCCTTGAAATAATTCAGGAAAGACGACGTGAAAAATAGACCATAACTCTTCAAGTGAATTCTCGACCGGTGTTCCCGTGAGAGCGAAGCGATGATCAGCTTGGATCTTCTTTACGGCTTTCGCTGTTTTGGTCACCGGGTTTTTAAATGCTTGGGCTTCGTCAAAAAACACGGTATGAAAAATTTGCTTTTCAAACCAGTGGACATCACTCCGTAACATCGTATAGGAAACAATCACAACATCCTTAGTCATAACAAATTTCTGTACGTGCCTTCGTTTGGCTTTATTACCATCCACGATGGCAGCTTGGATGCCAGGTGTAAATTTTTTCAATTCATTCAGCCAGTTATACGTGAGCGATGAGGGACAGACAATAAGAACTGGTCTTTTCTTTTCACGAATAACGGAAAGCTCGGACAAAATGAACGTGATACTTTGGAGTGTTTTACCAAGCCCCATATCATCAGCAAGAATCCCGCCAAATCCGAAACTTGAAAGTCTCTTCATCCACTTGTAACCCTGTTTTTGATAGTCCCGTAAAACGCTCTCTAAGCTTTTAGGCACGGTAAATGTCTGATTGTCCGGATTATAAATCCCATCTAAAAATTCACGGAACGATTGTTCAAAACTGAAAGCTTGATCGGCTGTGGAGTCCAGAAGCTGAAGACCCTTCGTGATGGGGACCACAAATCCACTTTCCAAATCTTCATTCTGAATAGGTGCTGCATTCAGAAACTGTTGAATGTATTCAAATTCCTTGGATTCTAATGACATCAATGAGCCATTACGCAAGCGATAATATTTCCGTTTTTCTTCTAAAGCCGATAATACCTCACGGATCTGTTCGTCAGGAATACCATCTAGTTGAAACTTGAATTCCAGCCAGTTGGTTCTTTCCTTTTGGACCTTCACTTTGATCCGTGGCTGCGAATTTCCTTTGAAAATACGGTTTCTTACTGCCGTCGTGGCATAAATTTGCACCAGATCTTGAAGCCTTGGAAGTCTGTGATAGAGAAACTCATATTCCAACGCCTCATTTTGCATAAAGTACCCACCATCTGTTTTGGCAAATAAACTTTCCTCCATCAGTTTTAATATCATCGCTTCTTTTTCTACATCTCTAACTATCAGGCCACTTGAATCCCTATCATGACTTTCAGATGGATTAATTACACTTTTCCCATAATTAAATTCCAGACTTGCAAGCAGACGATTCTTTATGCGATCCAAATATAATTTAGCAACGAGCGGTGTCTTCTCAAACTGATCGGAATTGATGTCAGATAAATGAACCTCTCCCAACCTTTTCAACCCAGGGAATACTTTTTCCATAAAAAAGGGTATTTGATTTGGAGAAAGGGGGATCTGATAAGTACCAGAAGCCTCCAGCATTTCTTTTATATCAGAAAGGTATTGACAATCCTCTTTTTTAAGCTGAAAAATTGTCCCATCAATTAAAACGGAATGATAAGAATCAAGCATAAGGATCTCATCCAATCCATTGATATCAAGTTGGTAGCCTTTCCCTTTTGTTTTTGAAAGGTTAAATTGTAAAGGGAGCTTTGCATTCGATAAATGAAGACCTTGATAGGTTTTCCCATTATGGACCAAGTTCACGTCTGGTGTTTTCGTTAGTAGAGATTTCAACTGTTCCCATGAAGAAGGTGGAATAAGTAAAAAGTCATGACCAAGGTCAAATGATTCAGATAAACCATCTAGATAAATTCTTTCATCCTCGATCACCTGAATAAGCTGATGAATAACAGCATCTGTTTCCTTTTGAAAACAATGTCGTTCTGGATCATACATGAATGAATCAGACAGGCAACTTGGTTTCCCGTCTTTTACCTGATTCAGAAATTCTCGGATATTGTGCACGTTCGTTTTACAAATCTTCATCTTGATGCTTAACATATACTTTTTATTAAAAACAACGGGTTTACATGAAAAAGTTAACGGAAGAACGTCTCGGTTTTCAAAGTGTAACTGGTGACCACTTGAACGGATTGGCCGATGTGTGAAAATACGCATGACTCCTTCGGCTAAATTCGGCTCTTCCAGTGAGTGTTCTCCATTTTTCTGCTGCCCGCTTATCCATAGTAAAACAGCCGCAATATGCTGACAGTCCTTTTTAACAGAAGCAAGTTTAGGGCAGCTGCAAGTTGTATGCAAGCCCCCATGCCCATCCGTTTCAACCACCACATGAAAATGTTCTTTACCAACAACAATCGCTTCACAACGATCCGGAGTATACGTCTCACATGTTACCTTATTAGCACGATAAAAAGAGTCCCCTCTCTTCAAGGAGACCTTTCCGCATCGATCTTCAATTACTTTTTGGTTTAATTTGATATTCAACATGCTTCTCCCGTTTCTCATGGTAAATTCACTTTTGATATAATGGTCTCAGCAAATCTCTATCTTTATATTATAATCAAAATAAAGGGAAGAACCCAGTCTTATGATGATTTTAATAAATATAACTTAACCTAAAACTACTATTCAAGGATCTTACCGGTGATGGGCTGCCAGGATTGTTACTGCTGCGGAAAAAATTGATGACAAGCGACTGCATTAACTTGATGGCGCAACTCCTTCTGAAAAAATGATCAGTGGTGACAGGATTAAATATACATATGGTTCGACTCTGCCTATATGTGAACGCCAACGCGCGCGGGAGAGCACGCGTTGCTAATAAAACACAAAAAAATACTATATATTAATCACTTACACTATCTGAGGTTTCTTCTTCCCCCACTGATTGAAAGTCTGAATCTATCGGGCTCATGTGGGCCGTTATCCCACCTAGGAATGCTCGTTTACACTCATTACCTTAAGGTGAGGTCAAGACTCCCGTTAATGCGGAGTAAATAAAAATAAAGCTGGCCAAATCATCATTAGTGGCCAACTTTTTCCTATTGTGTATTTCTTTCACACTAATCTCCCTGCAATCACACCCATTATACTTTCCGAAGCTCAATACCCTTTCTTAAAATCTACCAAATTAAGGCTAGGTTTCTTGCCTTGAAGATAATCTCTTAAATTCGGTATAAAGATATCTTTTATTACACGCTTCGCATAATGCTCGGTGGCCCCTGCGGTATGAGGTGTAACAATAACATTCTCCATCTCCCAAAGTGGGCTTTCTTCAGGTAATGGTTCAGTTTCAAAAACATCAAGTCCGGCCCCTGCTATTTCCTTCTGTTGTAAAGCTTTGATTAAGTCTTCTTCCTGAACAATCGGACCGCGGCCAATATTAATTAAGAAGGCACTTTTTTTCATTTGACGGAATTCCTTGGCTGCAAACATATGCTTTGTCGCCTCTGTTAGTGGTAGTGTGATAACAACAAAATCACATTGAGGAAGCACGTCGGCTAATTGATCAGATTTATACATTTTGTCTACAAAATCCGTCGGTTTACCAGAATGACGAACCCCAAGCACCTTCATGCCGAACGCTTTTGCAATTTTTGCGGTTTCAAGCCCAATAGCTCCGACACCAATAATGCCGATCGTCTTCTCATGGATTTCCAGCTTAAGATCCGATTCATCCCACCGCTTTTCTTTTTGCTGACGAACATACGTATGAATTTTCCGTGTTAATCCGAGCAGATGGGCAAAGATCGTCTCGGAAATCGGATAAGTATGTACCCCATTGGCACTTGTTAGTGAAACATCTTTTTTCTGAAGAGCTTGAAGAGGAAGATCATTCACCCCAGCACTCCATGTTTGCACCCATTTGAGGTTTGTATTTTGTTCAAGAAGGATCGGCTCAATGGCTTTTTTCCAATGAAGCACAATTTCTGCTTTCTTAAGTTGCTCCTCCATCTTTTCCGGATCTTCTCCTGCTACAATCTCCCAATCAGAGGCTACTTCTTTAATATCATTTAAGTACGTTTCATCAAGATCACGATTGATCACTAATGTTCTTTTTGACATAAGTTCCCCTTTCTTCAGCCGTAAAGCGCTGACATTTAATCTATATTTAATTGTATCATTTACAGAAATATCATACCCGTTTTGGGATTGGATTGAGCATGTAACACCTCTCTTTAGGATTTTAAGATTAATATTAAATGGATTAGGTGATTTAAATATTTTTGAAAAAAAGATATTTTTTCATTCTTACTTCTACCAAAGCTTTAAATAAAAATATGTAATCACGGTATATCAATTCGATGTCATTTTAAATTGGTGATTTAAAACTTGAATAAAATCAAAATATCTTATTTAATAATGTACCTAACCCCAACACACACCAAATACCCAACCAAAGCACCGAACGTATTCAAAATAATATCATCAATATCCGTACAGCGATTGGCCATAAATAACTGAATGCACTCAATTGTAATGGATAATAAACAACCAAACAGGACAACTTTAGATAGTTTTAAATGTGGAAATCTCATCGTTAAAAGGAAACCAAACGGGACAAATAATAGAATATTACCAAGGTCATTTACGACGAGGCTTGAGTAAGTTAAATCTTGCTTAAAAATCAGAAAAGGATTGAGGTTGATAAATCCTTTACTTACACCGATCCCTAATTCAGAATGAGGAAGGATAGTCATATAGAAAATAAACAATATTGAAAAAATAGTTAAGATATTTAAAAACCATCTATTGTTATTCACATTTATCATTTAATCAAACCTTTGTTTAATAGTTTCTTTACATTACTATAACATAAGATGGTTGACGATATGATTAGAAAAACATTAATATAGCTATCTCGCCACATGCTCTTATTTTAGTAAATACAGGCTTTGACAAATTCAGGTGGTAGCACCATCCGATACCCGACCATAAATCTCGCTGGAGTTTACAATATGTTTAACAGAACCCACCACGCATCTTAGCAATGCGGACCTAGGTGGAGCATATTTTATTTTACATTACTACACTAGATACGCGCTCTCCTACAAACTGAATGTACTTTACTTTTTTCTGGTCAAATGTCCCGTGAAATTGATTAAGCACTGTATCTGTACGTAAAAATGGATAGGTTATAAAAACTTCATTTTGATAAGATGAGTAACTACTCCAAGGATAATCTCCAGGTAATTGAACCATATCGGCTCGAACAGGATTTAGATGAATATAACGGCTGACTTCCAGCATTCCCATTCCAGAATCGATAATTTTATCAAAGTATCGTTTTTCAAATACGTGACCAGTTAGATGGTAGCGGGTATTATAATAGTTCGCATATCGCTTATTTATAAGTGACATGATTTTTGAAATGGGGTACTCTTGTGATCTTATTTGAAGGTGAAAATGATTATTCATCAAACAGTATGCAGCTAATTCAAAAGGGGTTTTTTCATACACTTTTCTGAGGATATACATGAAGGTAAGAAAATCTCCATTATCTATGAACAGTGGATCTCTCCGATTACCACGACAGACAACATGATAGAAATATTGCGGTAGCCAAATGCGCTTTTTTCTACCCATCGCTTCACCTTTCCTTTATTTTGTTAGATTTCATTTGTAAAAAAACACTGTATCTAGAAGAATTTCCCCCTTTCTACATCACTTTGAAGAACTTCATCCTTGTGTTCCCATCAGATTTTCACAACCAAATGGAACATATGTTCTTATCCTTATATTAGGTAGGATCTATTCTCTTGTCAATATGAAATTTTCGATATAATTCGACAAAATGCGGGTGGTGACAGGCACCGCCGCACCAAGGCACCCCCACGCACCACCGACACGCCCCCCACAACGGGAACGCAGGAACAACAGGCACACCTCTACACAACAGCACAAGCACCCAGACACCCCACCCCACACAACCAAAAAAACCAAAAAAAAGTTATGTAAGCGTTGCCAAATTGATTTATTTATCGTATACTATACGTACAAACTAGTTTACCGGTTAACTAAACCGGTTTATACTAAAGGTGGGATAATCATGAAAGAGCAAACAAATAGGAAATCAATTAAGCAGACGCTTTATGATGATTTAATGAGTGGTATTCGATCCATGATCCCTTTTGTCGCTGGTGGCGGTATTTTAATTGCCGTGTCTTTCTTATTCGGTATTAACGCTACAAAACCTGGTAGCTCAGAATTTAATCAATTTGCAAAAATGTTATACGATATTGGTCATGAACATGCCTTTTTACTTATGCTTCCGGTCTTTGCAGGTTTTATCGCAAGCGCTATTGCAGGAAAAACAGCTTTAGCACCAGGTATGATTGGTGGATTAATTGCTCATTCAACAGGGAGTAGTTTTTTCGGAGGAATTATTGCAGGATTCCTTGCTGGTTACAGCATTAGGGGTCTAGACATTCTCTTCAAAAAATTCCCTTCTAGTTTGGAAAGCCTTAAAAATGTCTTGATTTTTCCGGTTATTAGTACCTTTTTCGTTGGAGCTATCATGTTCACTGTTGTTGCAGGACCCATGAGTTGGTTAAATTCGACACTAACAAGTGGATTAAATAGTCTTGGAACCAGTAATCTAGCTCTAGTTGGTGCCGTGCTTGGTCTGATGATGGCCGTTGACCTTGGTGGTCCAGTTAATAAAATCGCTTATACATTTGGTCTTGCCATGATTGCACAAGGAAACTATTACCCTATGGCCGCCATAATGGCTGCTGGTCTCGTACCACCACTTGCTGTTGCACTATCAACAACACTCTTTAAATCAAAATTTACGATTGATGAACGAACACAAGGAAAAACGTATTATTTGCTTGGTGCAAGTTTTATCACAGAAAGCTGTATGCCAGTTGCTTTAGCAGATCCGCTTCGCATTATTCCGTCAGTCATGATTGGATCAGGTATCACCGGAGCTTTAACCATGCTGTTCCAAATTAAACTGCCTGCTCCTCACGGGGGACTCTTTGTTATTCCTGTCATTGACGGTGGTCTTATGCCGAAGCTATTATTCTTATCAACTATTTTAATTGGAACTATTGTAAGCGCTATTTTAATTGGTCTATTAAAAAAAGCCAAACAGACTGAAAAAGCTGTGGCAAAAGATGATTTAATTTTAAAAAAAGCATAACTGAAACGCGGTGGATCATATGAAGAAAAAAGAAGACCATATCACCATTGCAGACATTGCTAAAAAAGCAAATGTCTCTAAAACAACCATTTCAAGATATTTGAACGATAAATATGAATATATGTCTAATGAGACACGAGAGAAGATTTCAGCCATTATTAAAAAAACGAATTACCGTCCCAACAAATTTGCTCAAGGCTTGAAATCAAAGAAAAGTCATTTTATAGGGATATCCTTAGCAGATATCGGGAATCCCTACTCCGCTCTCATGTTAAAAGGCGTCAATGATTATTGTAAAAAAAATCATTTTCATATGGTCATAACAAATGCAGATAACGATCAAGTAACTGAGAAACAGAACATTGAATCTCTTATTGACACAAATGTCGAGGGTCTACTTATTAATGCTACGGGTTATAACCAGTCCCTTCTCGACCAATTAATAGATCAAGGAGTCCCTGTTGTATTACTAGACCGTTCAACCGAAAATAAAGTTTGTGATGCAGTAACAACAAATGATGCGGTCGTTATGCAATCACTTCTTGAGCATCTTATCACAAATGGCTTTAAATCATTTATTTATATCACCGAAAACATCCAAAAAATCAGTACCCGTTTCATTAGACAGTCATGCTTTCATCACTTTATATCTCACAATGACGAAATTCATGGTAAGTCTTATACCGTTGATATCAATAAGAAAGCAGACATCAAAACAATCATTGAACGGGAATATAAAGATCATAAAAATGAACAACCCGTGATTATTGCTGCGAACGGTGAAGTCCTTCAGGTAATCTTTGAATGTTTATATACGTTAGACTTAGCCATTCCAAATCAAATGGGTCTGTGTGGTTTTGGCGACCCCAACTGGACTAAATTGACCCATCCTAGCATTACTGTCATAGATCAAAATGCCTTTGCCATTGGCCAAAAAGCGATTGAATGCCTCGCCCTTCGATTAACGGGTGATAGACATCTACCAGAACATTTTGAGATACCAGGTACATTATTGATACGTCAATCAACGAAACGAATGTAATCATGTGTAACAACTGTTTCTTTATATTTGCGATACCCAATATTCCAAGGAGAAGGGAAATGAGCAATCATGAGTGAAATTATTACAATGGGTGAAGCGATGGCTATGTTTGTGGCTGATGATGAAGCACCATTAAGTCAAGTTAATCATTTTACAAAATATCTAGCCGGTGCAGAAGTCAATGTCGCGATCGGGGTCTCAAGACTCGGTCATACCATATCCTACCTCAGTCAAGTCGGCCGCGATCCTTTTGGTGAGTATATTCAATACATGTTAGAAAAAGAGCATATCTCGACAGACTTCATTAAGGTCAACGATGAGCGCCCAACTGGATTTCAAATGAAAAATAAAACAAGTACTACAGATCCAGAGGTTGTTTATTTTAGAAAAAATACAGCCGCATCAACGATTGATCCAGCATTTATAAACCAAATGGACTTCTCTGATGCAAAAATACTTCACGTCACGGGTATTTTTCCTGCATTAAGTGATGAAACGTTTGAAGCAACTCTTCAAGCCATTCAAAAAGCAATAGAAAATCAGATGCTTGTGACTTTTGATCCCAATCTTCGACCTACTTTATGGAAAAGTGAAGAAGAAATGGTTCATAAAATCAATCTTCTCGCTGAAAAATGTGATGTTTTCATGCCTGGTTTTAAAGAGGCAAAGCATCTAACAGGATTAACTACAAAAGAGGAAATAGCCAATCATTACTTAGCCAAAGGCATTAAAAAAATCATTATAAAATTAGGTACAACAGGTTCCTATATGAGAGATCACGACAGTGAAACTTTTGTAAAAAGTTTTACTGTACAGCCAGTTGACACGGTGGGTGCAGGAGATGGTTTTGCGGTAGGTATTCTCACTGGATTACTAGAAGAACTAAGTCCCTCTGCCCTTCTAACACGCGCCAATGCCATCGGAGCTATCCAAGTAACACATCTTAGCGATAATGAAGGATTACCAACGAGAGAAGAGCTAGATCACTTTATTGCCTCTTATCAAAAAAGGAGTGAACTCATTTGAAATTACAAGTTGCCATTGATCGTGTAGATCGTGAAAAAGCGCTGTCTATTATCAACAAAGTTACACCTCATGCGGATATCATTGAAATAGGCACCTCGTTAATTAAAGATTTTGGATTGAAGCACTTAGATCAGATCATTCATTCAAATCACCAAGCCCTCCTTCTTGGAGATATTAAAACAAATGATGAAGGAGAATATGAATTCATACAAGGCTATAAAGTAGGATTTGATATTCTTACCGCAATGGGAAGTTCATCTTATGAAACATTAAATAAATGCTATCACGTTTCCAAAGAATATGGAAAAGACATGATGATCGATCTTCTCGAATGTACCGATGAAAAAATTAAGACAATCGCCTCTTTTCCTGACGCTATTTACTGCTTGCACACTTCCATTGATAAAGAAAAGAATCAAAACCCGGCTCAAGACATCAAAGCCTTTAAAGAAAAATACCCACAAATTAAGCGAATTGCCGTTGCTGGGGGGATCACACTTGAAGAACTTCCTTCTATTAAAGAAGCAGGACCCGAAATTGTGATTGTTGGCTCTGGAATTACAAAGGCCAATGATATGACGAATCAAGTTAAAATTTACAAGGAGGCATTATTATGAGAGTCATTGATCAAATTGTAAACGAAATTCAAGGAGTTATTGAGAAGTTTGATGAGTCTTCATTAGACGACGTCATGTCTTATCTTTCAAAAGACCGTCGTATTTTTGTAGATGGTGAGGGTCGGAGCGGATTCCAAGCACGAAGTTTTGCCATGCGCTTGATGCATATTGGCTACCAGCCCTATGTCATGGGGGAAACTGTTACACCTTCTCTTAAAGAAAAGGACGTATTTGTAGCTATATCAGGCTCAGGAAAAACAAAAAATACGGTATCCAATGCCGAAGCCGCAAAGAAATTAGGTTTAACCGTGATTGGCGTGACAAGTAAATTAGATTCACCACTCGCCCAATTATCAGATGCCGTCATTTTAGTTCCTGGTGTGACGAAAGGCGATAAAAGCGGTAAATCCATCCAACTTCTCAGCTCCCTGTTCGATCAAGCGGTTCACATCGTCCTCGATGACCTTTGCCTACGTCTCAGTCGTCGTGACCATGTATCGAATGAACAAGCCGCGGCTAATCATATTAATGTTGAGTAATAGTTAATAGTAGAAAAAACTCAAGATCATTCTCTCTAATTAGAGGATGATCTTGAGTTTTTTTATTTCGACAAATTTCGTGCTATTTCGGGCGGTGACAGGCACCCGGCACACAGGCACCTGGCACACGGCACTGGCACCCGCGGCACACGGCACCCACCCATCTAATACAGATGACATGCCACAACCCGTTCCCCATCTACCTTTTTTAATTCCGGGGCTACTTTAGCACACTTATCCATAGCAAATGGACATCTCGAACGAAATCGACAACCTTCCCCAATATCAAGTGGACTTGGTAACTCACCTTGAATAAGATCTCCCCCCAAGTCTTGTTTTTGATCGGGATCTGCAACAGGAATGGCTGAAAGTAACGCTTTCGTGTAGGGGTGAAGCGGCTCCTTATAAAGCTCTTCACTCGTTGAAACTTCGACTAGTTGACCTAAATACATGACCCCTACTCGATCAGATATGTGACGTACCATAGATAAATCATGTGCAATAAAGAGATAGGTTAATCCAAACTCTTTTTGTAAATCTTCAAGTAAATTAATCACCTGCGCTTGGATGGATACGTCTAAAGCTGATATCGCTTCATCACATAAAATAAAATCGGGTTGTATAGCTAGTGCTCTAGCAATCCCTATACGTTGACGCTGACCGCCACTGAATTCACTTGGGTATTTATTCATATCTTCTTCTTTAAATCCAACTTTTATTAGGATAGCTTTAATCATGTTCAGGCGATCCTTTTTTGGAAAGTTTGTATGAATTTCAAGAGGTTCATCGATAATCTCTGCTACAGTCATGTTCGGGTTAAGTGAAGAATAAGGGTCCTGGAATATCGCTTGAATTCTTTTCTGAAAAGGTTTTAACGCTTTAGACTTCAGATTTTCAATATTTGTCCCATCAAAAATAATTTCACCATCTGTGACATCGTATAATCTACAAATCATTCGTCCTAATGTTGATTTTCCGCAACCGGATTCTCCTACAAGACCAAATGTTTCACCTTTTTTTATCGTAAATGTGACATCATCCACAGCTTTAAGCATTTGTTTCTTTTTTCTTGCTTTAAAGCCTTTCACAGGAAAATACTTCTTCAAATGCTTGATTTCAATCAAAGCCTTTACATTTGATGTACTCATTAACTATTCACCTCTTCAGATAAAAAACATGCACTCTGTTGTGTTGAAGATACTTGTCTAGAATGGGGAACCTCTTGGAAGCAGCGTTCAAAAGCTTTTTTACATCGAGGGGCAAACGGACACTCTTTAGGCAATTTATTCAGTGAAGGGGCTGTCCCTTCAATGACTTTAAGTTTCTGTTTCTGTGAATTTTCATGTCTCGGTATAGAATCTAATAGTGCTTGTGTATAAGGATGTTGAGGACGATGAAAAATATCTTGTACGGTCCCTTCCTCCATAACCATTCCGGCATACATGACGACAATGCGATGACATAAACTTGCTACAACACCGAGATCGTGAGTGATCAGTACGACAGACATACCATTTTCTTCTTGCAGTTTCTTTAAAAGGCGCAAGATTTGAGCCTGAATCGTTACATCAAGAGCCGTTGTAGGTTCGTCAGCAATAAGTAATTTCGGTTGAGAAGCAAGAGCCATCGCAATTAACACTCTTTGACGCATTCCACCACTAAATTCATGAGGGTATTGACCCACCCTTGTTTCCGGTGAAGGAATACCGACTTGTCCAAGCAGATGAATTGCTTCTAGTTTAGCTTCCTTTTTCCTAAAACCTCTTATACGCATCAGTAATTCAACAATATGAGCCCCCACTTTTTTTAATGGATTCAACGCCGTCATTGGATCTTGAAAAATCATCGCAATATCTTTTCCGCGAATACGTTGATACTCTTTGTGTGTTAAACTTTCAAGATGTTTGTTTTCCAATAAAATCTCACCTTGATCAATTTTCGCAGAATCAGGGAGAATGCCTAAGACCGACTTCATGAGAAGACTTTTGCCACTCCCTGATTCGCCAACAAGACCGAGGATTTCACCTTTTTTCACATTCAAATTAATGCCGCGAATGGCTTTTAATTGCTCTTTGGGTGTATAGAATGTCGTGTGTAAATCATTAATCTGAAGGATCGATTCACTTATTGTCATGATTAACTTTCACCCCTTTTTTACCGTCATAGTTCGAAAAATATCGCCCAATTTATTAAATGAAAAAACCGTACAAATGATTAGGATGCCTGGAATGATCGCCATATATGGGGCATTTCCCAGTGTACTTTGAGCGTCTTGAAGCATACTTCCCCAGGAAGACAATGGCTGCTGAACACCCAATCCTAAGAAACTTAAAGCAGACTCCATCATAATGGCATTCGCAATACTAATCGTTGATGAGACGATAAATGTCGGCAAAACCCCTGGAATAATATGTTTCATAATGATTTTTCTAAATGATTGTCCTGATAATTTTGCATAAAGCACGTACTCTCTTTCTTTTATTGTTAGTGTCTCTGCACGAACAAGACGAGCCGTTCGCATCCACGTAAATAAACCAATGACGAGAATAATAGCTTTTAATCCTGGGGTTAAATAAATACTGACAACCGTCACTAGAATCATCCAAGGAATAGAAGATAGAATATCGACAAACCTCATGAGGATATTGTCGATCACACCGCCAAAATAGCCACTAGTCGCACCAATAATAACCCCTAAACTTGTTGAAATAACCATAGATAGTAGACCTACGAGAAGAGAAATACGCCCGCCAAATAACGCTCTCGTAAAATAATCACGTCCAAGATCATCTGTTCCAAAAAGGTGATGTAAACTCGGGGGCTGAAGGGCCTCACCAACATTAACCGCGTTCGGTGAATATGGTAAAAGAAAAGCAAAAATGGATAACGAAACAATGAGAACGAGAAAGCCAATGGCAAATAGATACGATTTATGTGCTTTACATTCTTTTTTTATTGTTTCTATGTGACGATGGTTAAACATCCTCGGGTCACCTCATTTCTTTAATTCTTGGATCGATAATTGAATATAATATATCAGAAAATAAGTTCCCGATAATAACTAAACTTGAGGATAGAAGCATAATAGCCATTACAACCGGGTAATCAAATCCTTTAATGGCTTTTATAAAATAAGGACCGATGCCAGCAAGGCCAAACACTGTTTCAGTGATAACTGCTCCCGTAACAAGCATCGGTAGAGTCATCCCTATATTTGTAATAATCGGAAGCATGACATTTCTAAGCACATGCTTAAACAATATTTGCCCTTTCGAATTGCCATAGGCTTCTTGGACAAGTACATAGTCTTCAGTTAATTGTCCCATTGTCGATGAACGAACATAACGAATTAATTCTGGAAGAAAGGCAAACATTAACGTTACACATGGCAAAACAAGATGATGAACTAAATCAACAAATGAATGTTCTTGACCAAGTGAATGTGTCCCGAGAATGGGAAACCATCCTAATCTATAACCAAATAAAAAAATCAAAACCATAGCTAACCAGAAAGTAGGAACGGCAATGCCAATTGAACTAAAACTATCAATACATTTATCTAGAAATCTACCTTTGTTTGCCCCTGCAATGAGTCCTAGCGTAATGGCAATGACGAGCGCCAATAGATACGCTGGAATAACGAGCATCATAGTATTAGGAATTCTAGCAAGAAGGTCATGAGAAATACTCTCATGTGTTACAATGGAATAACCAAAATTCCCACTTAAGGTCCCTTTCATCCACTCGAAATATTGGACATAGGCAGGTTGATCTAGCCCATATTTATGTTTTAATAATTGAATGGTTTCATGTGACATAGTTGGGGTTGTAATTGAATCAATTGCATCATATGGTGCTAACTGTATAAGTGCAAAACTAATAATTGAAATAATAACCAATAGAGGAATTGCTTGAGCAATTCTTTTAACAATATAGGTTACCAAGCCTCACCACTCCTTCGCCCTTCCGTTTCTTTGTTATCTTCTTAAAAAGAAAGGAACGGTAAACAGTTTACCTGTTTACCGTTATCCCTTTATTCAAAATATCCTAATAAGAAAGCTTAGACATATCTTCAAATGTATACACAGGAACAAGTCCAGCTTCATCAATCCCTTTAATGTTTGAATCAATAGCTAATATACGTTTGTTGCTTACAATAGGATAAAAAGCCGCGTCATCACTAATAAGTTGTTGAATTTTCTCATAGATCTGTTTACGTTTTTGATCATCTCGCTCTATACGACCTTCATTGAATAACCTATCAACAGTTGGGTTACTGTAATGCATGTAATTGTGTGTACTTCCTGTTGTGAACAACCCATTAAATGTATCTGGGTCAATTCCCATAATGTAACCATTTAAATACATATCGAAATCTGTTTGTGTTTTATACAATTTTTGAGATAAGGCCGGACCATCCATACCAACTAACTTCAATGTAATTCCCGCATCTTTAAGGTTTTGTTGCATGACGGCAGCTTGTTTTTGTTGGAAAGGATCATTTCCAGTATAAGCTAGACGAAGGGTTAATTTTTTGACACCTGATTTCGCTAAGAGTTGTTTTGCTTTTTTTACATTATGATCATAGTGATTAACATGGTCTGTTTGATAGGTAGCTGTTGAAGGCAAGAAAGAATACACTGGTTTTGCATATTTACTAGATAAATAACTTGCTTTCACCATTTCTTCACGGTTTAGAGCATAAGCAATGGCTTGTCTCACTTGCTTCGATTGTACAGGTTTTGAAGCTAGATTAAATGCCATATAACCGACTCTTCCCTCATCATAAGGAACGATTTTAATTTTTGATTTGTCAAATTTGCCAATATCAGCTGGTTGCACGACAAATGCATTAATCTCCCCGTTTTGAAGAGCAAGATTAGCTGTATTTTGATCTTCAATAATTCGGTAAACAATCGTTTTAATATTTGGTTTTCCTAAGAAATAATCGTTATTCCGTTCAAAGGTTACGTTTTGTCCTGCTTTATATGAACCAAATTTGTATGGACCAGTTCCAATAGGATGAGCATTTTTAGCACTTGTAGCGATATTTTTTTCACCTTCATAGATATGCTTTGGCATAATAAAGATGTTGCCGAGTGCTTCTATTGCACCCATACTAACTTTAGGAAGAATAAATTTTACTGTATAATCATCTACTTTTTTAACTTGGATGGGTTTGTTGTCAAAAATTAGTTGAGATCGTGCCCAGCCACCTGCAGATTTATTTAACATTTGCTGATAAGTGAACACCACATCATCAGCAGTAAATGGTTTCCCATCATGCCATTTAACGCCTTTTCTTAATTTAGCCGTATAGGTTAATAAATCTTTAGATGGGGTCATACTCTTTGCCAAGAAATATTTTACATTATTTTTTCCATTATACATATATAACGGTGAATAGATGGCTTTGATTTCCATTAGTCCGAAACGGTCACTCGTAGAAATCACATTCACAGAATTACCAGGATCTCCATTAATACCATAGACAAATTTAGACGATCTACTAGAACTTCCTGGTGAAGTTGAGGATGATGAACAACCTGCTAAAATCACCACTAAACTTAAGATTAAAATACTTAATGAACTGAAAAACTTCCTATTCATCTGTCTCGTCCCTCTCTGATATCTCTTATATCCATTGACTTTATAAAACATAGTAATCTTATATGTTTTATAGAAATTTTAAGCCATGAACCTTTATAAGTCAAGCACAGCATTCATTTCTCTGGATTGTTGAAGGGAGAAGGATTGGACTGAAAGTTAGTATTGGTATAAAATCGGGCACTTACAAAGAAATTGGAATAGATTAATGAACCTTGAGTATAAAATTCAAAAACACCCTATCTTTTTAAAAAATAGGGTGCAGATTTTCGACAAATTTCGTGCTATTTCGGGTGGTGACAGGCACCCGGCACACGGGTGGTAGCAACCACCCTAAGCAAGTTTTTTGCCTTTTGTTTCAGGTGCAAGAGCAATTGAGACAATTGTGCCTAAAAGCAAGACACCTGATAGAATGAGCATCGTGGGAGATAACCCAAGTTTTGTAATCAAAATAGGTAAGAAGAATGTTCCCACTGCAGAACCAATCCGGCTACATGCCGTAGCAACACCTACACCTGATGCTCTTAACTCAGTCGGAAAACTTTCCGCTGGATAAATCCCCACTAAGTTATTAATGGCTGAAATGAATATCGTGAACACAACAAATACGATAATTAAAAGAATACCAAAGCTTTTTGGGATTATCCCAAGTAAAGCGAGAGAAACAAAACATATAACAAACGAAGAAATAAGGAAACCACGGCGAGTCAGTTTTATTGTCAAATAAGTTCCAAGGAATGCACCAAATAAGAGGAATAAATTTAACACAATATCTGCCGTATAACCTTCTTCCATGTCAAAATAGCCTAAAATAGTTGGTAAAAACGTAAATACAGAGAAGTACGGTAACACAATACAAGCATAAAACGTACCATTAAAAATCGTTCGTTTGATATACTTTTTACCAAACAAGTGTTTCATGCCTAGTTTTTTCGTTTGTTCTTCGTGTGGAATATAAACATGATCACCAAGATTATCTCTGACAATTTCTTGCGCTTTTTCCTCTTCTCCCTGACTCATCAAATATTTTGGAGATTCAGGCGTGCCGATCCGAAGTAGTAACACCGTAAGGGCCGGAATGGTTGATGAAGCTAACATCCAGTTCCATGCGACTCCAGCGTGTAGTAAAAACATGCCAAGCAGACTCGATACCACATAACCAATGGTAAAAAATACATTAAATGAACCTAACAAAGATCCGCGATATTTTTTTGGTGAGAATTCCGCTAGCATGGCCTGCCCTACGGTATAGTCGCCCCCTAAACCAAACCCAATAAAGAAGCGAAAAACAAATAAAATCCAAACATTCGGTGCAAAAAATTGCAAAAATGACGCAAGTGTAATCAAAATGAAACTAAATAAGAATATTTTCTGACGACCAATATAGTCTGATGCCCACCCTAGTAGGAAACTACCGAAAAATAAACCAATTAATACAGAACTACCAAGAAGGCCTAAATCAAATGGTGTTAAATCCCAAACACCTCCTAAAGCAAGTAACCCAAAACTAATAATTCCGATCACATAACCATCTGTAAAATGGGCTCCAAAAGTTAAAGATGCTATTTTAACATGAAATTTTTTTATTGGAGACTCTTCCATTGGAATCTTCTTTTTCTTTTTTTTCATGATATTCACCCTCACAAAATTTCGTTGATAACAAGTATTGTGTAAAAATTATTTACTTTATATTAATAGAATCCATTCATTACTTTCTTTTATACCTCATATTTCTGTTTATATAACTTGGAATTAACCCATTGTTAGTTAAAAAACCTAGGATCTCTGTATGTTTAAAGGAAAATCCTAGGCCTTGTACTATAAAGTAAAACTTCAATCAGTGGGGTTTTCTCCTTCCCCCACTGATTGGTGGGGGTCAAGACACGCCGTTAATGGGGTAAATAACCATTCACTAAAGTCTTTGACGATTATTGACGTTTTTTTGTTTTCTTATTATTGAACTTTTCAGCAGGGGTTAGTGGTTCATTTGCAAATTCATGATCAAATTGTTTAGACAGGTTTTTTCTTACAGCTTGTTCATCACTAAATGAATCACCTAAATTTTTCTTTTTTCCAGCCATTTACACACACCTCCATTAGATATTTTGCCTTTGATGAGCAAAAATATGTATTAAAGAGTATGGAGATATTGAGTGCTAGTTCGACAAATTTCGGGTGGTGACAGGCACCGCACCAAAGCTACGAACGTTATTTTGAAATGTTTTTTTTGAAACTGTAATAATCCTTGGTGATAGATCAGTATGTGTATTGGACAGTCTCTTTTTTCCATTAGGATGAGCGATAACTAATATTGTCTTAAAACATAATTGCAGCCACCTTGATGACCACTTACTAGGAACATCAATGACATTAAATCCTAGAAATTCAGCTCCCTTATAGAGAATCGTTACACCATACAATGCTTTAATATCTAATTTTTGGTCCTCAATTTCATTTAAATACGTGTCAAATCTTTGTAATGTCAACTTCATTGAACGAACAAGATTGGTAGCCATTTGTATTTCACTTTTTGCATTCATGAAATTTTTAAATAATAACTTATTGTTAAAGTGTAATTCTATAACGGTGTCACCCTTATTTAAATATTCATCATCATTAAGTTTTAATGATGGTCCTGTATATGTTTTTACTTTAAAATAAAGCAAATCTTCAGCATGACCTAGCTTTAAGCGCAAAAAATAATGATATCCATGCTCCCAAATAGACCAAATCTTAAGTATACATTTCTTTTTTAATCCAAGTTTTATACGTACCTCATTAGACACAATTCACTTTTCCTTTCAAATTTAAACTTTACTTCATGTCCTTTCTACAAAAGAAAGACGACTCATTCTAGTATGGGAAGGAAAAGTAAAAATATGTAGATATTAATTATTGCCAACAACCAAACTTATCTAATTGTCATACCCTTTAGCCTCCGTTTTTGAGGGCTATTTATTTCCTAATTTTGTTGAACATATTTATTAAAAATCTAAGTAAAATATAGGCGTATCAACCTAAAAGGAATGTGTTTAAACAACATGCAAAATCTAACCAAAAATATACTTCCTATTCTAAGTGCTGTTGGTACTGGAGCATTAACTTATGCATGCTTACAAAATATGCAAAATGGACAACAACCTTTCCAACAACTTGGAAAGACAGTTCAGTAAGCAGGGAAACAAGTTGGTCAGATGGCAACCCAACCCTTAGATACAGTTGGAGATGCTATCGGACAAGTGACTAAAAATATTACTCAATAATTAAAAAGCCCTCATCCGTAATAATGGTTGAGGGTTTTACTATTATTTTGTTTAAATTGTATGGGCAGTAGATTTTTTGATCCGCTCTATTTCATGAATTCGTGTCATCCGCCTCCCACTTTGCATATATTGGCTTAGACCAAATATACAAGGGAGAGATTTTATGGATCCACGTTTAGCCCAACTTCTTCAGAAAACAAGTTTGTATGGAACCTTAGCCATGTATTATGAACATATCGATCCAGAAAAACACATTTATTTTTACAGAAAACATTTAGAATATGAGACGCAACTTGTTCAACTTTATTGGACCTTACATGGTACAATGGAAAACTCTCCTTGGAGGGAAAATTATCCGCTTTGAAATTAAATAATTTGAGGGGCCACCTGGCTCCTTGTCAATTAAATAAATGAACTATTTCTCTGACTTTTTCATAAAAATAATAGAGCCTTGTTTTTTGGCTCATCTTATTTGTTACTTATTTTTTAGGTTATAGGGCCCGCTTTCTTTTAACATAATAAAAACCACCAATATTAGTTAGTGAATTTATTCACTCAACGATCAGATACTACAAGAATTGACGGTATTATCACTAGTACATAGGATTTATAGATGTTCTTATTTTAGTGACTGGCCTCGCACCACTAATTCGACAAATTTCGGGTGGTGACAGGCACCAGCACATCCGCCTATTTTATAAATTTTTAAAAAATACTTTGGGTGCGTTTTCATTGTTGATTTAATGCAGTTTTCTACGATACTCTTTTTCTCCATTTTCGTCCTTATCCCTTTCATCTTCCTTGAAACGTTTAAGCATTCATGATACGGTTATATTAGTGATTGATAATTCACAATTTTTAAAGTTGTTTTTCAATCAAAAAATAAAATTTAAAAGGGGATATGTCACTCATATGATTAAAGCGATTATTTTTGATTTTGACGGGACAATTATTGACACGGAAACAGCATGGTATGTTGCATTTAAGGATGCATATAAGGAACACGGAGTTGATTTAACATTAGCGAAATACTCAGAATGCCTCGGTACGAGTCTTCATTCTTTTGATCCATACACGTATTTACGTACTCATCACAATATTCCTATTGATCTAGACGAATTCAGACAATCGATTCAAAATACCCATACAAAAATGATGGAAAGTGAATCCATTAGACCCGGAATTTTAAATCTTTTAGACGAAGCTAAAGAATCAGGATTAAAAATTGGTCTGGCTACAAGCTCGCATATGGACTGGGTCAAAAAGTTTGTCAATCTGCTTAATATTGAAGACTACTTTGACTGTTATTGTACAGCTGACAGTGTTAAACATGTTAAACCAGATCCTGAACTTTATCACCAGGCTTTAGACCGTTTAGGCGTTAAAGCAAATGAAGCGATTGCCATTGAAGATTCGCCAAATGGTTCACTTGCAGCCGTTAGAGCTGGTATCCCTACGATTGTCGCCAAGAACAAAATCACAAGCCAGTTACCATTTAGCAAAGGTCATTATACAATCGACTCATTAGAGAACTATACATTAACTGACTTAGTGGAGAATTTTATTAAGAAAATAGGGTAATTCATTATCAGATTAAAATTTGGTCAATTATTCATCCGCTTTTTATTTCTTAGCAAAATGAAATATTATTCAAGAGGAGAGATTGCCTATGAATGCGTTACACCATGAATTGAGTGGAAGTCGTGATTCACAACCCCACAGGCCGAACGCCGTGCATTTTGGAGCAGGAAATATCGGTAGAGGATTTATCGGATTACTTCTCACCAAATCCAATTACGACGTTTGCTTTGTCACCCGAAATAAAAAGAAAATCTCCTTACTCAAGCAAAGAAAACAATACCCCGTCTATATCGCCAATCAAACGAACGATAAACAGTTAGTTCAAAATGTTACAGCCATCTCTACAAAAAATAAAGCAGCTGTTGCTAGGCGTATTGCAAATACCAACCTGGTAACAACGGCTGTCGGTGTCTCTAATTTACCAAATATTGCAGACAAAATTGCCTTAGGTATCAGGCAAAGATTACAAAACAATTGTATAGAACCGCTTCATATCATTGCGTGTGAAAATGCACTGGCTGCTAGCTCTAAACTTAAGAAATACGTTTATGAACATATACCAGAAGATCTACATGAAAAAGTAGACCGCTATGTCTCCTTTCCGAATGCAGCCGTTGATCGAATTGTTCCACTACAGCACCATGAAGACCCACTTGCAGTGACTGTAGAACCTTATTTCGAGTGGGTGATTGACCGTTCTGCGATGCTTGGAGGTCTACCTGAAATACAAGGTGTTAAAATGGTAGATTCACTTGAAGCGTTCATTGAGCGAAAATTATTTACCGTCAATACTGGTCATTGCTGTGCGGCTTATTTGGGATATCTCAACGGCTACACCACCATTCAAGAAGTGATGGCGGATCCAAGATTAACCATGGAAATTGAAAAAGTTATGCAAGAAACGGGTAATATGTTAATTGAAAAACATGACCTTGATGAACCAAAGCACAAGATATACATTAAAAAAATCTTAAAACGTTTCAAAAACCCTAATTTAACCGATAAAATCGTTCGAGTTGGCCGATCTCCGATTCGTAAACTTTCATTGAATGACCGGCTAGTTAAACCTGCTTTGCTGTCACATGACCTTGGTTTAGACGCATCCAATCTGACAAAGGCCATAGCTGCTGGACTACTCTTTGATTACCCCAAAGATCCTGAAGCCAAACAATTAAAACAAGCCATACGAAAAAATGGTGTTCATCACGTCATCAATAAGTATTTAGGTATTCCACACTCTCATCCCATCCACCAAAAAATCGTAAATAGATATAATGAGTTTAATGAAAAATTCCGTCTTGTGAAAGAAGCTTAAGCTAAGGGTAGAAAAAACAAGTGTTCCCTACTCTCTATTTTCCTGAATCCACCTCTCCATGATGGAAGAAGGTGGGTTATTTTTTTCTAAATCCCGGAGTGGTAGTTACCTTGAAAATCGACAAAATACGAGTTATTTCGGGTGATTTCGGGTGGTGACAGGCACCCCCAAAAAAAATTTTTTCTGTAATCGTTTCCATTGTTTTTATCATAGGGGCTACACACCTTTTTCATTTTTTCAAATTCACAGAATTGCCTTGCCTGAGTTTATATTTGTTGTTATGGTAGTTACTACTGAGCTCAAACACAGCTATTTTGCGTAACAAATAGCTAAAAAGAAAAAGGGAGAGATTTGGTGCAGATAGAAGTATTTATTTCTTTAGGAGTATATCTCGTCGGTATGCTGCTTATTGGTTATTATTCTTACAGAAAAACATCCGATTTGAATGACTATATGCTAGGAGGACGTGGACTAGGTCCAGCTGTTACGGCATTGTCCGCAGGCGCATCCGATATGAGTGGTTGGATGTTGATGGGCTTGCCAGGTGCGATGTATGCAACAGGTATCTCAAGTTTATGGCTTTCAATAGGGTTAATGATAGGTGCATATTTGAACTACCTAATACTTGCCCCTCGTCTTCGCACTTACACAGAAGTGGCGAACGATTCTCTTACAATTCCTGATTTTCTCGAAAATCGCTTTCACGATCATTCGAAAGTACTCCGCTCTGTTTCAGCTATCGTCATTTTAGTCTTCTTTACCATTTACACATCATCAGGTTTAGTGGCTGGTGGACGATTGTTTGAAAGTTCATTCCATACGAATTATAAAGTAGGTCTATTTATCACAGCAGGAGTTGTTGTCGCTTATACTTTATTTGGTGGATTTTTAGCCGTAAGTATGACGGACTTTGTTCAAGGCGCGATCATGTTCGTTGCTCTTATACTCGTTCCGATCGTTGCCTTTACAGATGTAGGCGGCGTTCAACATAGCTTTGATGAAATTAAAAACGTTGATCCTTCTTTGCTTAACTTCTTTAAAGGAACATCCTTTTTAGGAATTATATCTTTACTCGCATGGGGATTAGGCTACTTTGGGCAGCCACATATTATTGTCCGCTTTATGGCGATAGGCAATCTAAAGCAATTAAAAACAGCCCGTCGAATTGGCATGGGCTGGATGGGAATTTCGATTATTGGGGCTATGCTCACGGGTCTTGTAGGCGTCGCTTACTATGCCTCTCATGGCCAAACATTAAAAGATCCAGAAACGATTTTTGTCGTCTTCTCTGACATCTTGTTCCATCCGTATATTACAGGATTCTTACTAGCCGCTATTTTAGCAGCGATTATGAGTACAATTTCATCTCAATTACTTGTAACATCAAGTTCTTTAACAGAAGACTTTTATAAAACATTCTTGCGTCGTAAAGCAAGCGATAAGGAGCTTGTTTTTGTAGGAAGATTAGCCGTTTTAATTGTCGCCGTGATTGGTATTTTCCTTTCATTATATCCGAGCGATACGATCTTAGGTCTTGTTGGATATGCTTGGGCAGGATTCGGCTCAGCATTTGGTCCGGTCATTCTCTTAAGTTTACACTGGAAACGCATGACAAGATATGGCGCATTATCCGGAATGATCGTTGGAGCCGTGACTGTGCTTATCTGGGCAAACATTCCAACTTTACAAAAGTTCCTTTATGAAATGATTCCTGGATTCTTCTTAAGTATGATCGCTGTTGTGGTTGTAAGTTTATTAACCCAAAAGCCATCAAGTGAAATAGAGAATCATTATGATCAAATGAAAGAAGAATTGAGAAAAGGTGCTTAAAGGAGATATAGTTCGATAAATATTGGGTAGTCACAGGCATCCAAATCTAGCCCCACGGGAAATGTGCGCAAACCACATTCTAACGTGGGGCTTATTACTTAGTGTCTACCCGATAAAAACAAAAATGGCCAAATGTCTTTTTGCGGTGCCTGACACCTTATTTACCCTGCGTCAATTTTAATACCGCCTCTGCATTCTTCAAATCCATTTGTAGTTGTTTATTTGTATCGTAAGGATTGTAGAAGTTCTTACTAATCATGTAGTTTGATATTTGTTCGTGGAAATCTATTGCTTCATCTAATTGTTGTGTTAGCAGATTTCTAATCTCCTGTGTCGCTGTTTCAGTAATGGCCAAAGCATAGTTTTTGATTTCAGCCTTTGCCCTCACCAAAATATCTGTCGCAATGATTTGATCTGTTAATGGCGCCATTCCTGTTAATTTTTCAATAAGTTGATTCATATCTTCAGTCTCCCTATTGTATTTGGTTTTTTAGAGTTTCAATATGTCGATTAGCCCTCGATGTATATTGCTGCATAATCGTTTTTAATTCCGGATCGGTGACAAATGCCTGTATAATCGTTGACTTGGTTAAGGATAAACTTTTTAATGTCAGTAATTCATGTAACTCTAACGATTCGTGTAATCCTAAATGTTCCCTCATTCTTCTCACCTCGCTTTTTTATTATTATCAGTCACTTAAGGCTCTAGTCGCATAGTCTATATCCCTTTGCAGCTGCTGCGGTACATTGTAAGCATCATAGATGCCTTTATCTTGCAAGAAACCATAAATTAACTCATGCTGAAGAATGGCATTTCTTATTTCTTGTTTGAGAAAGGATCTTATTTCAGCCGATGTTGATTCAGTAATTGCAGAGGCAAAATCTTTAATTGCTGCTTTTGATTCATAAAGCATATCCGTCGCGATAACATGATCAGAGTGGCTTAATTGTTTTGAACTCATATGAATATCCCCCTCATTGTTTTAATTGCGTTGATGCCGTAATAAGTAATTCTTTCATTTGATTAAGCGATTGTTTTCCTTTTTGAATGCTATCTTGAACTAATAGCTTAAGCTCCGGGTTCTCAACTTTTTCTAATCTAGATTTTGCTTGAGAAAGACAAGCACCTTTAAAGTTTACTAATTCACGCATATCCGTAATTTCATGTACCCCAAATTTATTACTTTCCACGATATACACCTCCATTGAATATTAGATATTATCTATGTAATCGTTCCTAGTTATTCATTTTCGAGTGGAGTTTGTGACATGTATGAACGGTGTCCACATAGGAAAAACAAAAAGGGGGGGATGTCTTTTTGCGGTGCCTGACCCCCAAAAATTCGTATATTTTAACAACATGTAGAATAAGATATGGAGTCAATACGTAGCGAGGAGGCGTTTTATTGAATCATTTAAAATCATTACAGAGGATTTCATTCTGGGGACGTTTTACAGGCATTGTGACGATTGTTTTCGGTTCTTTTGCAGCTTTAGGCGGATTGTTTGCCCTAATTATTGGTGCCATACCAGGAATTATTCAAATCATCTTAGGGGTTTACCTGTTTAAAACAGGGACAGAAGCCAAGTATGCAATAGAAGATAACGAAACTAGTGACGAATCATTGCATCGCCTCTTAAACAATTATTCCAAATATTTATTAATTCAAGGTATTTTTACGATAATTGTTTTGGCTTTCGTTGCGCTTATGATTATCTTAAGCCTTGTATTAGGAAATTACTTTTTTAGCGAATTCCATTTTACTTAAAAAAGAGCACCAACCTCACAAATTGAGGCATGGTGCTCTTTTTTTGGTTACATTTATTCTGTGAGAATGGCAATGTCCACTCAGTGTGTACATTTCTGCCTTTGTGTCTTTTTTCGGTGCCTGACACCTTATTTAAGATGGGAATCATTGATTATTCTTATAGGTCTCATCATATCGTGATCTTCATGTTCAAGAAAATGACAATGCCAGACATAGTTACCGACATGATCTTTAAAATGCATGATGATTTTCGTAATTTTTCCGTTCTCAGCTTTTACAGTATCCTTCCAGCCTTTTTCATAATCATACGGTTCTTCTGGTGGCCCTGTAAATTCAATCGTGCCTTCGCTTTCATAAAGCTCTACATTGAATGGCCTGCGTTCTAGAATTTTAAATTGAACCAAGTGAATATGAATCGGGTGCGGCCCACCTGTTAAATTAATCAAATTCCATACTTCAATGCTATCAAAAGCTGGTTTTTCAGTAGCTGGATCACCCCACATATGGTTATTTAGCATTAACATCGGTCTACCATAGCTATCTGTACTTGCACTCAAAGTTAAATCTCTTATTGTATGCGCCATATGTTCATCCATCATTTCCGGTGGATATAATTCTTCTGGAATTTCACTTGTATCTTCACCATATAACGGAAGGTCTACACTAAATTGCAACACGACGCTTGTATGTTCATTTGTATTTGTTCCTGAGTTTGTAAGCGTTATTGTTTCACCTTCCAACGTCGAAAAATCAATAATGATATCTGCCCTTTCTGATGGCTGTAATTCAATTGAAGTTAATCGAATAGGTGTCGTAACAAGCCCGCCATCTGTTCCAATTTGTGTGAAGGCTTGATCATTAGAAAGGCCTAACACATAATCTCTTCTATTTGAAGCATTTAGCACACGGAATCGATACTTTCTAGGTTCTACCCTTAACTTTGGCCATACTTTCCCATTTACGACAATGGTGTTACCAAAGAAGGCTGGCACAATGGAAGGCGAGACCGGTACGGGAAACGGCGGCTTATCGGGATAAAAAAGCGACCCATCCTCGTTAAATGATTTATCCTGCAGCATTAAAGGGATCTCATACTTCCCGCTTGGTAGGTTTAGTCGTTCTTCAAGTGCATCACGAAGTAAGTAAAACCCAGCCAGTCCTGCATAGACATTTAACCTTGTAATACCCATGGCATGATCATGATACCATAGCGTTGCTCCTGGTTGGTGATTCGTATATTCGTATATTTTTCTTTTAAATGTTGAACCTGTCATCTTGTAATCCTTTGTATACCAGGCTTCTGGATGGCCATCACTTCTCCAATCTACATTCGCACCGTGAAGGTGAACAACGCTTCTAACGTCTGGTGTATCAATTGATCCATGAATCGTATGATCGACAGGAAATAAGTGTTTAGAAGGTAAGTCGTTTATCCATTTGACACGCGTTGTTTCGTCTTTTTTCGCTTCAATAGTTGGCCCAGGAACCCTGCCGTTATATCCCCAAACAGGTGTGAGTGGAAACTGTTTATGAAATCGGTGTTTTACTTCTCTCATATAAATTTCATAATATGGAGATTGATCCTGTGAACCATCATCATTAAGAGGAGATGTAGTGATAAACTTTCCTAAACGTCCACTTCTGTTTTCATAAGGATCATATTGCCTCCTCGGCTTAGCAACAGGAGGTTTTTTAATTTCATCAACAAATTTTGGAATGGAAGCTGGATCAGCAGGATTGACTTTAACTAAAGGAATTTTTTCGGCCGTTTTATTGCTAGCATCAATATTATTATCCAATATTTTCTAGCCCCTTTGCAATCTTGTGAATACCCATTATTAAGCCCATTATATGTGGATATTCAAGGGCTGAAACTTGGCTTTTTAAAAATTTTCCGAGTAATACATGGCAGGCTGGTAATCGTTCATAAGAAGTCCGTATTTCGAGTGGTGGTTGCACCCCAAAGAAAAAACACCATCCTCACAAATTGAGGTATGGTGCTCTTTTTTCGGTTTCAATTATTCTGACGGTGACAGACACGCCTGTGGAATGGAAAAAGTCCACTCAAGGTGGACTTTTCTGTCTATATGTCTTTTTTCGGTGCCTGGCACCGATGCGCGGGTGGTGACAGGCACCCCGGCCCGGTGGCACAGGCACCTCCTACCGTATCCGGCTTAAAAACTGTTTCGTCCGCTCATGCTCAGGTTGATGAAACAACCCCGAAGGTTGACCCTTCTCGATAACCGTACCTTGATCCATAAATAGAACCTCATCAGCGACTTCTTCAGCAAATTTCAATTCATGTGTCACGATGATCATGGTCCATCCTTCGTTGGCTAAGGCTTTGATGACTTTTAATACCTCACCAACGAGTTCTGGGTCAAGTGCTGAAGTCGGTTCATCAAACAGAAGTAGGTCCGGCTCGATCGCAAGCGCTCTCGCAATTCCGACTCGCTGTTGTTGCCCACCTGATAATTGATGGGGATATTTATCGATATGTTCCCTAAGTCCGACTTTTTCTAATAATTCCTTGGCTTTTTGTATCGCTTCTTGTTTATCTATTTTTTGAACTTGAACGGGACCTTCAATCACATTTTCTAAAACGGTCCGATGCGGAAATAAGTTATAGCCTTGAAAAACCATGGCTGATTTTTGACGAATTTGTTTCACGGCTTTTTTTGATAACCTTTTACCAAATAAAACATTCGCATCTCCAATTTTAAGCGATCCCTTATCTGGCATTTCTAATAGATTTAAGCTGCGAAGCACCGTTGTTTTGCCTGATCCAGAAGGTCCAATGATCACAAGCACTTTCCCTTTGTCTAATGAAAAATCAACCCCTTTAAGAACATGGTGGTCTCCAAAGGATTTATGCAAATCTTGGACTGATAACATTCTAAAGACCCTCTTTCTCTATTTAGCAACATAACGGTCCAACCGTTCCTCAATGATATTTTGAATAATCGATAAGATGAAGCAAAAAATCCAATAAATAAAGGCTGCCTCACTGTATAATAATAAAAAGTTATAACTCGTAGCGGTAATTTCCTGTGCCCGTCTAAATAACTCGGTCACTGTAATCGTGGATGCAAGTGATGTATCTTTGACTAAGCTGATAAACGTATTAGAGAGTGGCGGAATCGATACACGCATCGCTTGCGGGATGATCACGCGTCTTAATGTTTGAAAATACCCCATGCCGATCGTGTATCCGGCTTCCCATTGCCCCTTTGGTACCGATAAAATAGATGCCCGAATGACTTCTGCAGCATAGCCACCAACATTTAGTGACAAGGCAATGATGGCTCCATTAACTGGTGAGATATTAATCCCTAACTCAGGCAATCCAAAGTAGACAATTGATAACTGAACAAGTAACGGTGTTCCTCTAATAATTGAAATATAGATTCTCGCTATCCATTGAAGTAACTTAATTGACGATAGACGGCACATCGCCATAGTAAAAGCAATCACAAGACCAATAATAAAAGAAGCAATGGCGAGTGGAATGGTGTATTTCAAACCACCCATTAATATCGGTGTGAAGGATTTTGCAGCTAAGTTCCAATCAATGGTGATATTCCCGAAAAACATCGAGATAGGTTATTCAGAGATATCTTTGTTAAAATATTTTTTGGAAATTTTAGCTAAAGTGCCATCTTCTTTTAATTCTTTCAACGCTTGGCTAAGGTGTTTATCTAAGCCAGATCCTTTTCGAACGGGATAGGCTATTTTTGCCGCATTGGCATCTATAACTGCAGCAACTTTAAGATCTTTACTCTTGGTTGTTTTTAGATAATCCAGAACAGCGCCTTGATCATTAACCGTGGCTTCGACTCGTTTTTGTTGAACTAATTTTATCGCTTTTGAAAAATCGTCCTGTCCCACAATTTGTGCGCCCGCTTTTCTCGTCATTTCACCATAATTACTCGTTAATCCTTGAGCTACTTTAACCCCTTTTAAATCATCAAGAGATTTAATTTTCGTGTTGTTGGCACGAGTGACAATGACGGACTTGCTTGTACCGTATGGTGTTGAAAAATCATATTTTTTCTCACGGTCTGGATTGATCCCTACTTCATTGGCCATCGTGTCAAATCGTTTACTATTTAGTCCGGCGAACTGGGAATCCCATGCTGTCTCTTTGAATTGAACTTTGACACCCAATTTTTTCGCAACGGCTCGTGTGACATCAACATCATATCCGATGAGCTTATTTGTTTTAGGATCGTGATAGGAGTAAGGTGCATAAGTCCCTTCTGTTGCTACTACCATCGTCCCTTTATTTTTTATTTGATCAAACAGATCTTTATTTGATCCATTTGAAGATGATTGACCACATGCAGATAATACTACTATAAGCATTATTGATATCATTGCTATTGCTAACTTCTTCACAATAAAACCTCCAAGAAACGTATTCTTATCTATTTGGTAGGGTTTAATTTACTCTATAAATATCGTGATGTCAACCAAATGAGTTGTATTTGGAATGTTAAAATTAGTGGTTAGATTACGACTTGTTAATTTAACAATTGATATTAGGTACCTTTTTTCAGGTCTACACCAAACAAGAACTTTGTTGAATGGTTCTGGGGGGTTACTTCACATATAGAATCCCCCAAAATCCAAAAGCCAAGAAACAAAAATCAAGAAAGTCCCTTCAAAGAATTGTTGTTAATTAATCTTTTCTTTGTTTTAATTCAGGACTTACTTTTGAGATCGTAATTCTTTCTTCTCCGTTACTTGGTTGTACAGCGTCTTTCCCTCTTATTATATTGCGTTTTGATTTTGACCCTTTACTCATATGTAACTCTCACTCCTTTTTGATAACTACCCATTACAAAAATATTTTTAACTTAACCCGACAGATTTATGTAAAACTTTGTTCGGATTTTTTGCATTAATAAAAGAGGTGTTATTGTGAAAGTTACAAAATAAAAGCACAGGATCATCCCCCTTTCTTTTAGAGAGTGATTCTGTGCTTTCGTTGGATGTTCTATTTTTTGTCTCAATTTGGTTGTGGGCACTGAAACACGTTCGACAAATTTCGGACACCGGGACACTTATCACTTATAATCCCCCACGAGAGATATATACATTCTACTATGGTACTTTTTGCGATGTGTCCACGTAAGAAAAACAAAAAATGGAAAATGTCTTTTTACGGTGCCTGACACCCTAAAAACAGCTCACATGGAAAGTATATTCTTTCACAAGATATCGATTCTTTATTGATCTGCTTTAATAACAAGTCCGCTGCTTTTGCTCCCATTTCGAATGCCGGCTGAGCAATAATCGTCATTGGTGGATTGGATAAATGGGCAAAGGGAATATTATCAAAGACAATCAATGATACATCTTCTGGAACTTTCAGCTGCTTCTCTTGCAAAAAGGAGAAGATCTCTAAGAAAACAAGATCGTTTCCTGCAAGGATCGCTGTCGGTGGTTCTTCCAAATGAAACAATTGATCGAGCTTCTCGTGCAATGCCGCAATTTCCGCACTAATCATATAATCTGCCCGGAGCTCTATGTGATGCTCAGTGAGGGCTTGTTTATAGCCTTCGAGCCTTTCTTTCCTTGATGAAATGGTTAAAGGTTGTGTCACAATCGCCATACGCTGATGTCCCTTTTGAATAAAATAGGAGATCGCTTCATAAGTGGCCTGCTTATTGTTGGCCAATACGAAAGGCGCTTTTAAATGTGGAATATCACGATCCATAAAGACGACGGGATAGCCTTCCTCGACCATTTTTTTGTATAGATCTTCGTTTTGTCCCGTCGGAAAAATGATGAGCCCATCGATTTGCTTGGCGCGGAGCATGTCGATATATTTTTTTTCTTTTTTTCCATTATTATCGGCGTTGCATATGATGGCCTGCATTTCATTTTCATAGCAAAAGTCTTCGATAGATCGGCTGACTTCTGTTGAAAAGCGGTGAACAATATTAGCCACAATAATACCGATGATAAAGGTTCTTTTTTGTTTTAAACTTTTAGCAATATAGTTCGGTTGATAGCCAAGCTTCTCGATGGCTTCTTTAATTTTTCTTCTTGTTCCTTCGCCCATGTATTCATATCGGTGATTAATATATTGGGAAACAGTACTTTTCGAGACGCCTGCATACTTTGCGACATCTGCCATGGTTACCTTCATCATAGCGTTATCCTCTTTCACATTTTCTTTAGTATAAAGCAAATTTCATCAAAATGTCTAAGAAAAATTGTCCATGACAAAGAGAGGCTACCGTATTTAAGAATGATCTTCATTAAAAAATTCGTTTTAATGAGAATTCGGTCTTCTTAAAAAGGTAGCCTCCAACCTAGGTTAGTATGCTTATGATTTTGTTGTTGGATTTTCCGTGTTTACTTTGCTCATATAACGTTTGGCTTTGTTCGTCAGCTCAGTTAGATAGGATTCGGTTATAGGCTGTTTTGTATTGACTAACGAACTTCCGATGCCAACTGCAATCGCTCCAGCAGCTAAATAATCCGCAAGATTGGATTCATCAATACCTCCTGTTGCCATTAAAGGAATTTGCGGGAGAGGTCCAGCCACCTGTTTGAAAAATCCAGTTCCTAAAGTACTTGCCGGGAAGACCTTGATGGCATCTGCCCCATTTTCATAGGCCATTTGAATTTCCGTTGGCGTATAAGCCCCCGGTATACTCATGACGCCATAACTTTTCGTGAGCTGAATAGTTTTAGAATGAACCGTTGGTGAAAAAATAAATTTAGCACCCGACAAAATCGAAGCCTTAGCTGTTTCTGTATCCAAAACAGTTCCTGCACCCGCAATAATGGTAGGATCATCATAAGCACTGAGCGCCTCCAACGCTTGCAAGGCTCTTGGCGCTTCCATGGTTATTTCAATAAGAGAAATGCCACCTTCTCTCAAAGCACTGGCGATTGGGATAATATTTTCAGGTGTTGCTCCTCTAATAATAGCGACAATCTTCTTATTTTTAAGCATATCTATATTCATACTGATGTCCCCCTTCTACAAGATTTAATCCCGTTGCTTTTACAATTCTTGAAACGGCATCGTTGTGTCTTTCGCTTTTTCTCTATTTTTCTTCTGTTTTGTAGCCATGATGGTTAAAATAGCTGACAATAACAGAGAAATGGCCATGAAATTGTAAGACGCTCCATATCCCCCTGTTAGGTCATTTAGATATCCTACAATATAAGCACCAACAAATGATCCAAGCGCTCCCATACTGTTGATTAACGCCATCGCCCCGCCAGCTACATTACGTGGAAGGATTTCTGGGATGATCGCAAAGAACGGCCCATAAGGAGCATACATCGCCCCGCCAGCAATGGTTAACAAGATAAACGATAACCAAAAATGGCTTGTTCCTAGCAAATAGGATCCATAAAAGCAAACAGCACCAATAAGAAGGAAGGGATAAACAAACAGTTTACGGTTTTGCCATTTATCAGAGAAATACGAAACCGCTAACATAAGGATGCAAGCTAATAAATACGGAACCGACGCCAGCCAGCCCGTAGCCACAATACTTGTATTAGGAGCAGATTTGATAATGGATGGCAGCCACATTACAAACCCATAGACCCCAATGCTCCAGAGGGCATATTGAATACTTAGCAGAATCACTGTTTTGGATCTAAAGGCTTCTCCGTAACCTTTAACTGATTTTAATTCTTTTTGTTCCGCTTGTAACGCTTCATTTAAAGCGGCTTTTTCCTCACTGTTGAGCCATTTAGCATCTTTTGGATGATCACAAACAAGTTTCCACCATATAAAAGCCCAAATAACGCCTGGTAGACCTTCTAAAATAAACATCCATCTCCAGCCAAGTGAATCTAAAATGTAGCCTGAAACAATCGACATCCAAAGAACAGTCGCTGGATTTCCTAAGATTAAGAATGTATTAGCACGAGACCTTTCCGCTTTTGTAAACCAGTGGCTTAAAAATACCAGCATCGCAGGCATAACAGCGCTTTCAACAACGCCTAAACTAAAACGAATGACAAATAATAGGCCAACATTCGAAATAAGACCCGTGGCTGATGCGAGTAGACCCCAAAGAATCAATGCATAAAAGATGAGTTTCTTGGCACTTTTGTTCTCTGCATAATGAGCTCCAGGAATTTGAAAGAAGAAGTACCCTAAGAAAAATAAGGCCCCAAGCAAAGATGAAGTGGCTGCCGTAATATTTAAGTCATGCGCAAGTCCCCCGGCCGCTCCAAAACTGTAATTGGCTCTGTCTAAATAAGCTAAACTATACGTGATAAATACAATAGGAATAAGACGAATCCATCTTTTATTAGACAACTGATTCATATTAATTCACTCCTTGATCATGTTTAGTTAAATAGGCAAGCAGTTTCTGTTTATTGGGATAACCTGTGTTGTCACCAGAGGACTGTACCGCCAAAGCACCAATGGCATTTCCTCTTGCAATCGCTTGTTCTAAAGGAATTTTTTCTAATAAACCGCTGATCACGCCAACGGCAAAACCATCTCCCGCGCCAACTGTATCGATAATTCGAGGGACTTTCATGCCCTTGACATATCCCTCTTCTTGTAACGTTTTATAATAGGCACCTCTTTCACCTAGCTTAACAATGACAGCGTGCACGCCGGCATCTAAATAATAAGAAGCGATATCTTCGGGTGTTTCATAACCAGTGAGAAGCTTTCCTTCTGATATGCCTGGAAGCACATAGTCCGTTTGTTTTGCAAAAAAATTGATGGTATGAATCATTTCTTTTTCTGAATTCCAAAGAGATGGACGTAGATTCGTATCAAAGGAGATCGTCTTTCCGTGCTGCTTCATAAATTTCAGTGCATGCCCGGCAAAATCTCTGGCAGATTCAGATATCGCAAGTGGAATACCGGTCATGTGCAAATGTCTAGCACGCAAAAAATAGTCTTCGTCAAAATCGTCAGCGCTCAATGTGCTTGCGGCAGAACCCTTACGAAAATACTGCACTTCAGGATCGCCGACTTCGACTTTTGATTTTAACTGAAAGCCCGTTGGATGCTCCGTATCTATTGCGATGTGATCGGTCTGTACTTGATGTTCCTGAAGCTTTTTCATAATGAATTTTCCGAAAGCGTCATGGCCTACTTTACTGACAAAACTCGTTTTAAATCCCAATCTGGCGAGACCGATCGCCACGTTGGTCTCAGCACCGGCTAGCTCCATGGAAAAGGTCCGCGTTTCATGAAGGGGACCGATTGAATCAGCCATAAACATCGCCATGGCTTCACCGAAAGTCACAACATCGAATGTTTCCATCACGAACTCATCCTTTCTGCATGATCTCCATTGATTATCTCGATATAACGGTTAATTGACGCGCTATCTGGGAAAATTGGAAATTCTAAAGCTCTTGGAATAGCGGAAAAATACACGTCATTTATTTCTTTCCAGAGTTCGTTCCCGTTCTTGATGGGAACCGTCAGTAGTTTCTGATTTTGTTGAATCACGTGTTTAACATGGTAATAGGAGACATAAGGGCTTAGTAAGCTTGCGGCTTTATGAGCATCCTCATTCGTATACATCCAGTTACCAACATCAAACGTCATGTGAACAGGCACATTTTGCTTTTCTGCTTCCTGAAAAAATTGAAATAACGGATCGATCCTGCCGCCTTCTCGCGTTTGATCATTTTCAATGAGTAATTGAATCGTTGGATAATGATCAAGAAGATTTGAAAGGGCTTTCAAATTTGATTTTTGAATATCAAAGTTGCCTAAAGGGAGTTTAATCCATTTTGCTTGAATCTGCTTCGCCTCTTCCATCACAGCTGATACCCTTTCTTCATTTAAAGAAGTGTCTTCTTTCCATAATGGTATGGGCGCGGAATAAACGGTCAATAGATGATGATCTTTAAGTGTGTTGTGGATTTGCTGCAAGTCATGTGTTAAAGAGGCTGCGTTCAATAGTTCTTTTCTAATCTCAATTCCGTCTGCGTTGGAATTGGCAATAATGGTGATATAAAAGTCAAGATCTTTTTCCAAACCCTTCTCATTAGAAAAGGCATTTAATGGGATAACTACTTGAGACATATATGAACACCTCACCATTTGTTTTTAATAAACCGGTTTAGTAAAATTATAAACCCTATGTAAGCGCTTTACAAGTCCTTTTTTTAAAAAAAGTGAATTTGGGCTCTGAAAATTTAAATAACTGTATAAACAAAAGCTTAGAACCTCCTCTCTTCTAAAAAGAGGACAATTCTAAGCTTTAGGTGATAGATCGATAAATCTCGGTGGTGACTAGGCACCCTTCCAACTCTATTGGATTCTATAAATATAGGAATCTTCAATATACATATTATTAATTGTATTACGTGTAAATCTAATACCATTGATTGCATTAGCATCAGTCTTAGTAAACGTTCCTAATATTTTTATTAATTCATTATTTGGACTAATCACTGAAATACTTTGAAGAGAAATATCAAAAGGTTCTTCTATCAAATCAATCGTTGATTTTATTTTTCTGTATACTTCCTGTGGTCCTATTTCGTCAACTAATGGGGTTGCAATCATCAATCTGTAGATATCCGACTCGGGTATATACAACCAAAAAGCAGAATGAACGATAAAGTTTAATTCATCTAACTTACGTATTAACCTTTCTCCATTTTTAAGATCCTGCTCTACCAATATTGTTTTATCCACTTTAAAACCCCCGTTTCTGGATCCGATACTGCGGAATAGAGATTTTTTGCTTCTAATTCACTATGAAATGAATAACGATGTTGCTCCGACCAATCTTTAACCACAGCCCAATTAATTTCTGCCAATGAGTTCTCTATCCTTAATCCCGCTTCCCCTACTAATTTTGCAAGCTCGTGAGTGTATATATTCTTTATTCTGTTTGGTGGAAAATCATATTCTCTCGTTTTCTTAGCAATACAAGCTTTTAATGCACATTCAATGACATAACCAGATAGATAATAAGCACCATCATATTGCTTATTTGCCATTAATATCTCTGCTTCCTGTAATCTTATTTCAGCTAGTTGTTGAAAGTCAAATCTGTTCAAATTATCACTTCCTAATATAATGTATTTCACTCTAAATTCTATAGTTAAAATCAGTATATAGGATATATTATAACATAGAAAGGAACGTGTGTTCCCTATAAATATAGAAAATTTTTAAAAATTTTAGAGTGAAGGATCACAACCTTCTTAAAGGAAAGTAATTATTCGACAAATTAGGGTGGTGACAATATGTACACCTGAGAAAAACAAAAATGAAAAAATGTCTTTTTACGGTGCCTGACACCCAAAACTGTAGTATGATAAGGGATATGTGATTTTTATTATGATGGAATTAAATTCAAATGAGGTCGGTTTTATATGAATAATGAAAAATTGGAACGTGGATTAAAAAACAGACATATTCAACTTATTGCCATAGGAGGAGCAATAGGAACAGGTTTATTTTTAGGAGCTGGAAGGTCCATAAATTTTGCCGGTCCTTCCATCATGCTTGTTTATTTATGTATAGGGATTGCCGTTTTCTTTATGATGCGAGCACTTGGTGAATTATTAGTATTTAATCCTACCACAGGGTCTTTTACTCAATTTGCAGAACAATATATTGGTTCCTGGGCAGGTTTCGTAACAGGTTGGACCTATTGGTTTTGCTGGGTTGTAACAGGTATTGCAGAAATCACAGCAGTTGGGCTATATGTGCACTTTTGGCTGCCAAATGCTCCTCAGTGGATACCCGCTCTTATTTGTGTTCTTGGATTAATGTTAATTAACTTAGGCACAGTGAAGGCATTTGGAGAAATCGAATTTTGGTTTGCTTTAATAAAAATTATAACGATTATCGCCTTAATAGTCATAGGGTTTGTCCTTGTGATGATGAAATTTGATGTACACGGTACACCTGCCTCTTTTACACATTTATGGACACACGGCGGATTTTTCCCACATGGGGCTTCTGGGTTCATTTTTGCTTTCCAAATGGCTATATTTGCCTTTGTAGGAATCGAACTCGTTGGTGTAACAGCAGGGGAAGCAGAAGATCCACAAAAAATATTACCGAAAGCCATTAATAGTATCCCGCTTCGAATCCTTATTTTTTACATAGGCGCCTTACTGATCATAATGTCTATCTATCCATGGAACGGAATTGATCCTGAAAGTAGTCCCTTTGTTAAAGTGTTTCAATTGATAGGTATACCTGCAGCTGCTGGGATAATTAATTTTGTGGTCTTAACTTCTGCCGCCTCGTCATGTAATAGCGGGATATTCAGTACAAGTCGAATGCTTTACATATTATCTATTGAAGGAAAAGCACCAAAACTATTTGGTAAGCTTAATCGTCGAAATATCCCTTCGGCGGGTCTATTTGCTTCTACGTCGGTATTACTAATTGGTGTATTGTTAAATTATTTATTAGATGCCACAGCCGTATTTACACTAGTGACAAGTATTGCAACGATTTGTTTTTTATGGGTTTGGGGTATTATCCTCATTGCACATTTACGATTTCGATATTTAAATCCTAATCACATCAGTACATTTAAAATGCCTTTTGCTCCAGTCTCTAACTGGCTAGTCCTTGCCTTTTTTGCTTTTGTTGTCGTTATATTAGCTTTCTCGTCTGAAACACGACTTGCCCTACTTGTTACACCGGTTTGGTTTCTTATTTTATTTATTGCCTATTTATTCTCTAAAAAAGCAAACACATGAATGTGGTGCCTGTCACCGCTCGAATTTTATATCGGATATAAATTAATTTATGGTGTCTATATGAGGTGGACTAATATAGCAAGATGTCTTTTTGTGGTGCCTGTCACCCACGTTCTCTCCATCTTTTGGATGGTTTCAACATGAATATATAACAAGGCTTTAGTAAATATTTATACTACTGGACAAAAGTGCTTACAGCGCATTTTTTACTGTACTAGGTCTGACAGAATCACTAATGATAGATGTACGAAAGCATAAATATCCGGGTTACGGCTTTAACACCCCAAGTATGGTTGCTACTTACTTAGTATCGCTAATGTGTACCTGTCACCGCCTTAACTTTATATCGGATTTAAATTAATTTGCAGTGTCTATATGAGTTGAATTGTTATAGTGTGAATGTCATTTTCTGGTTCCTTACATTTAATTCGACAAATTTCGGGTGGTGACAGGCACTCGTACAAGGAAAGAGGTATCAAAATGGAATTCTTATCTCGGGAACAAATTATTAATGAATTACAACAATCTTTTCAGTCCTATATCGATAAGTATGATATTGATGAGATCGGCATTTTTGAAGAAGAAGGTCAAGATGATCGATATTATGTCGGCTTTACGGTTAATAAAGACGGAAAGACCTACCATATCCATTCCCCTTACTCGAAAAATGGAAAAGGTGGTTTAACGCAGATACAAAATGAATGGACAGTTGAAACCGATGATCCCCAAAAAGAAGATTTAAAAGGCTATCATGATTTAGAAAGTATATTCCGGAATATTTAACCCACACCATCAGATACAGTCAGTCCTCAACAGTGTAATCTCGTTACAAGGGACTGATTAGTCAATCTGTTATTTTGTTCCTATGGAAGTTTCATAACTATCAGTAAATCCCCTTAATTCGACAAATTTCGGGTGGTGACAGGCACTCTAAACCCCGCTATTCCCATTGGTTTTTGGGAATAGCGGGGTTCATAATTCGGGTAGTAACTAGCACCCTTATCTATACACAAGGCCACCATCAGTCAAGATAGCTTGACCCGTAATGTAATCAGAAGCTTCTGATGCTAAGAAGTCCACGAGATTAGCCACATCTTCTGGTGTTTGATATCTTTGTAAGGCAATTTCTGAGGAGAATTTTTCGAATGCTTCTCCTGGTTTTAAATCATCACTATATTTAACCATCTCTTGATCAATTCGATCCCACATTTTTGTTTTCGCGATGCCTGGGCAATAAGCATTAACAGTAATTTGATGTTTTGCTAATTCTTTTGCAGCTGTTTGTGTAAAAGATCGAACGGCATGTTTCGTTGCGGAATATGTACCAAGCATGGCATAGGATTCATGTCCTGCAATACTACATGCGTTAATGATTTTTCCTTTTGTTTTTTGTTTAATAAATTGTTCGGCTGCCGCTTGTGTACCAAACACGACACCATTCACATTAATTCTAAATAATCTATTCAACTCGTCTTCTTTAATTAGTAAAAATGGCGTTACAGCGTCAATACCTGCGTTATTGACAAAGACATCTAAATGACCAAATTTATCAACAGCCTCTTTAACTAAATTAAATTGATCTTCACGTATAGAGACGTCTCCTTTAACACCGATTACGTCAAAGTTTTTCCCTTTTAGTTCTTCTACTGTCTTATTTAATAACTCCTCGTTAATATCATGAAGAACAACGCTAAACCCATTGCTACATAACTTTTCAGCGATGCCTCTTCCCAATCCTCCAGCAGAACCTGTAACAACTGCTACTTTACTCATAACAAATACCTCTTTTCAATAATGATAGTTTAAAAGATTATCAAGCTTCTACCCTTTTCTGAAAAAGATTATATATATTTGTTTTTACAGGTACATTTTAACATATCCATTCATTTATTTCCTGTTTTATGATGCCGCTTTCATGAATTTATACTCATCTCATGATTTCGGGTAGTGCCTGGCACCCAAAACTCCGTGTCTATCCGGGGTGTACTAATTGAACAAAGTGTCCTTTTGCGGTGCCAGGCACCCGGAAACCTACTCCAAACGATATTTCTTCATACGGTTATATAACGTGACGCGCGAAATGGCTAGTAATTTTGCTGCTGCTGATTTGTTTCCGTAAGTTTTCTTTAATGCTTTTTTGATTCTCTCCCTTTCAGATTCAATCGAGACGTCTTCAGAGATTGAATCGACGTGCTCCTCTTCTGTTGTTATAGTAGATATTTCCTTTGAATAAAAAGATTCAGGTAAATGATCTGGTCTAACGACATCTCCATCTAATAGAATCATGATGCGTTCAATCGTATTTCGAAGTTGTCTGATGTTCCCTGGCCAGCGGTGTTTCATTAATAAATTCAAGGCTTCAGGGGCTATGGATGGCACTTTTTTGTTATATTTTAAAGCAAATTCTTCTAAAAATAGGTGAATAAATTCAGGTATGTCTTCAATTCGCTCTCGCAAAGCCGGAAGCTGAATCGTGACGACATTTAATCGATAATACAAATCCAAACGAAAATTCCCATCCTGAATCATTTGTTCTAAACTACGGTTGGTTGCAGTAATGATGCGGATATCTGTTGGAATTGGCTTTGAACCGCCTACGCGATAGAACTGATTTTCCTGCAATACACGCAATAATTTTACTTGTAGATCTAAAGGAAGTTCACCGATTTCATCTAAAAACAAAGTCCCTCCTTTGGATGCATCGATTTTCCCTTTTTTCCCTTCTCTTACCGCACCCGTGAAGGCTCCCTTTTCATACCCAAACAACTCACTTTCAAAGAGTGCTGTTGGTATGGCCCCACAATTGATGGCTATAAAAGGTTTATTCGAACGATGACTAAAATGATGAATAGCCGTTGAAAAGAGTTCCTTCCCAACGCCACTCTCCCCTGTAATAAGCACAGGGACATCCGTTTTGGCCACCTTTTTTGCAAGTTTTACAGCTGAATTTAACATGGGACTTTTTCCTTTAATCTTCTGAAATGGATCACTTAAGTGCTCGTTATCAAATTGATTTTCTAAATGTCTTATGTAAGCCGTTGATGAAGACAGCTCTTCGTTTAATTTGACCATCTCTGTTATATCTCGTTCAACAGAAATTCCACCAACGATCTCCTGATTAACACGAACAGGTGATGTATTGATTAACACATGAACATGTTCTTTAGGTTGATTGTATTGATTCCTTACTTCCTCCCCTTTTTTTAATGTATCCATTAATTTAATGGTCTCTTTTTTAAAGTGATGGGTAATAGGCTGACCTAACATATTTTTTTGAGAATACTGGTACAGAGCTTCCGCTTTTGAATTCCAAGATATAACATTCCCTTTTTTATCAACAATCGTGACAGCATCGTCAATTGTATTCATTAGAGTTTGATGAATAGACGTCACTTTTTGACAGTAATCCATGAAGCTTCTAAGTATGTCAGAGTACAGAATCCAGCCCGTACATGTTCCTCTTTCATCTATAAGAGCAATGTCCTTTTGTTCTTCTAACAATTCTAGACTCCAGTTCGAATCATCTTCCTGTACAATCTTCATATTATGAACATCTAAAGTCTCCACCCATGGTCGTTTAATCGAAGATAATAAATTTTGGTAGAACAACTTCATTACCCCCCACAAAAGAAATACATACTAAATGATAAACTACGAATCTTGATGCTTAGTTGTTTTTGGTCCTCATGTAGTAAAAATCTACATTCCGTTCCTCAAAACGGCGCCGCTCTTTGCTTCCAGTTTGTCTCCTTTTTGATTCGCACATATAGAACAGTTTTAAAAAGACCCTTTACATAATTGTAAATTTTACAAATTAATGAACAATTCTGTTTAAATTTATTATACATTTTCTTTTACATAAAGACACGACAAATTCAATAAAAACGTTAAAATTTATTTTTTTTACCCCTTTTTATTTCAATTTGAACATAAAAAGAAAAATGGACCTTCTATTAATCTGGCGTGCGTAAACAGACGACAAATACCGCTTTTTTTCTTCATTTTCCATCTGCGATCTACTCCCTTTTTTCATAAAAAAATCTCAAACTATTCCGTTTTGGCATGGAAATTGCTTATAAACTTGTGAACAAACAATGAATTATTAGGGGGCTTTAAGATGATTCCATATGCACACGAACCACTTACTGATTTTTCAAATGAACAAAACAAACAATCTTTCTTAGAAAGTTTAGACAAAGTAAAAGCAGAACTCGGTCAACACTATCCACTAATTATTAATGGTGAACGAGTGACAACTGAAGATAAAATCACGTCAATTAATCCAGCAAATACAGAAGAAATTGTTGGTTATGTTTCAAAGGCTACGCAACCATTAGCTGAACAAGCGATGCAAGCGGCTGATGAAGCTTTTAATACATGGAGAAAAGTTAAACCAGAAGTTCGAGCAGATATCATATTCCATACAGCTGCTATCGTTCGCCGCCGCAAACATGAATTCTCTGCTTTATTAGTATTAGAAGCAGGAAAGTCTTGGGTTGAAGCGGATGCTGATACAGCAGAAGCAATCGATTTCATGGAGTATTATGGAAGACAGATGCTTCAACTAAAAGATGGCGCACCCGTGAAAAGCCGTCCAGGTGAATACAACCGATACGATTACATTCCTCTCGGCGTCGGCGTAGTTATTCCGCCTTGGAATTTCCCTTTTGCTATTATGGCTGGAACAACTGTCGCTGCCCTTGTAACTGGCAACACCGTTCTATTAAAACCCGCTTCTGCAACACCGATTATTGCAGCTAAATTTGTTGAAGCACTTGAAGAAGCAGGCCTGCCAAAAGGTGTTCTTAACTTCATCCCGGGTAGTGGCGGAGAAATTGGGGATTACTTAGTTGATCATCCAAGAACACGCTTCGTTTCCTTTACAGGTTCCCGAGATGTCGGTCAGCGTATATACGAAAGAGCTTCGAAAGTTCAAGATGGACAGATCTGGTTAAAACGTGTCATTGCTGAAATGGGTGGTAAAGATACGATTGTCGTTGATAAAGAGGCAGATCTAGAGCTCGCTGCCAAATCCATCGTCGCTTCTGCCTTTGGATTCTGCGGGCAAAAATGTTCGGCTTGTTCACGCGCAATCATCGTTGAAGACGTCTACGATAACGTTCTGAATCGCGTTGTCCAATTGACAAAAGAATTAACAGTCGGTGACCCAACCACACAAGAAACATACATGGGACCTGTCATCGATAAAAATGCTTTTGATAAAATCATGAGTTACATTGAAATCGGTAAGCAAGAAGGTCACCTTGTTGCTGGTGGTGAAGGCGATGATTCAACTGGCTATTTCATTCAACCAACCGTGATCAGTGATGTCGAGCCAACAGCAAGATTAATGCAAGAAGAAATCTTTGGTCCTGTTGTTGCATTATCAAAAGCAAAAGATTTCGATCATGCCATTGATATCGCAAACAATACAGAATATGGACTAACAGGCGCTGTCATCACGAACAACCGCATGCACATTGAACAAGCACGTGAAGATTTTCAAGTAGGTAATCTATATTTCAACCGAGGTTGTACAGGAGCCATTGTTGGTTACCAACCATTTGGCGGTTTCAACATGTCAGGTACAGATTCAAAAGCTGGCGGACCAGAATATTTACTTTTACATCTACAAGGAAAAACAACATCAGAAGCGCTTTAATGATTAAATATGGGGTTAGATTCATTCACATCTAACCCCATCACTTAAACACCCAGATTTCTGAATATTGTGTTTATAAAATAGAGGGGGATATGAAAATGATTGAAACAATATCAAAAAATTTTTTTATGTCGCTTGCCAATAACAAATCATTAAATAAAGCAGCTAAAAAATGGGGTCTTAATTTTGGCGCCACAAAAGTTGTAGCTGGTTCAACGATAGATAGCGCCATTGGAGCTGTCAGACATTTAAATAATAAAGGTATTGTCGCAACATTAGATCATTTGGGTGAATTTGTCTTTACAGAGAAAGAAGCGCTTGAAGCAACGGATTACTGCATCAAAACACTCGAAGCCATAGGACTTTCTGGTGTTAAAACAGGTTTATCTATTAAAATTACACAACTCGGATTAGATATTGATCGAAACTTTTGCATAAATAACATCAAACGTATTTTAGAGACAGCAAAACGGCATGATCTCTTTGTTCGAATTGATATGGAAGATTATTCACATTGCCAAGACACCATTGACATCACAAAAATGTTCCATGAAAGCTATCAAAATGTCGGCACCGTGATTCAATCCTATCTCTTTCGATCACTTGATGATGTAAAAGACCTAAAAGGCATTCCTTTACGAATCGTCAAAGGCGCATACAAAGAATCACCGGAGGTCGCCTACCAAGAAAAGAAAGATATTGATGAAAACTATTTAAACCTTGTGAAAGAGCATCTATTAGGAGGCACCTACACAGCGATTGCGAGTCACGATCATATATTAATTGAAAAAGTGAAACAGTTTGTTCAAGAAAATAACATTCCGAAGAATCTCTTCGAATTTCAAATGCTTTATGGGTTTAGAAGAACACTGTGGGAAAGTTTAGTGAGTGAAGGTTATAAAATGCGTATCTACGTTCCATTCGGAAATGACTGGTTCGGTTATTACATGCGTCGTCTTGCTGAACGCCCGCAAAATGTTTCCTTTGCTTTTAAAGGTTTTTTCTCAAAATAACGTGAAACTTCAATCGGAGTGGGTTTACTTCATCTCACTCTGATTGAAAGGGCTCATGCGATCAGTTACCCTTCACTAAAAATGCTCGTTTACATTCATGACCTTGAGCTGGGACAATACTCGCCGTTAATGCGGAATAAACTTTTAACAAATAGCCTTGAAAAGTTCAAGGCTTACTCTTATTTAGATGATCCGTCTCTTATAAATTTAAAGTATAATAGAGGTTGTTCAAAAAGTCACCAAATGATAAGGCTACGAATCTCGGCGTTGGCTGGTTTTTCCGGTCCTCATGTAGTAAAAACCTACATTCCGGTCCTCAAAACTGCGCCGCCTTGATCTTCTTGCTTCTAATTTGTCACCTTTTTGAACACGTACTAATAGAATTATTGAACAAATTAACGGAATTATTTTACAAATAAATATTTGTTGCATTCTCTATTAAGTTTGTTCCTGCTATTTTAAATTTAAAATAAACGAGAAAGAATAGGAGATGATATAGTGCAGATCGAAATATTCATTTCTTTAGGAGTGTATCTCCTTGTCATGCTGCTAATTGGTTATTACTCTTACAAAAAAACATCCAATTTAAATGACTATATGTTAGGTGGACGTGGACTTGGCCCAGCTGTCACGGCATTATCCGCAGGCGCAGCTGATATGAGCGGCTGGATGTTGATGGGCTTACCAGGGGCCATGTATGCTACAGGTATATCAGGTTTGTGGCTTTCTATAGGGCTGATGTTAGGCGCTTATGTAAATTATCTCATTCTTGCCCCTCGTCTTCGGACGTACACCGAAGTCGCGAATGATTCACTTACGATTCCCGATTTTCTTGAAAATCGATTTCATGATCATTCGAAAGTACTTCGCTCTGTTTCAGCACTTGTCATTTTAGTCTTCTTTACCATTTACACATCATCAGGTTTCGTCGCTGGTGGACGACTATTTGAAAGTTCATTCCATATGAATTATAAAGTTGGTCTATTTATCACAGCAGCTGTTGTTGTTGCTTATACCTTATTTGGTGGATTTTTAGCCGTAAGTATGACGGACTTTGTTCAAGGTGCCATCATGTTTGTCGCTCTTGTACTCGTCCCAGTTGTTGCCTTTACCGATGTGGGTGGCGTGCAGGAAACTTTTCATCAAATTAGACAAGTTGATCCTTCCTTACTCGACTTCTTTAAAGGAACGTCCTTTTTAGGAATTGTATCTTTACTCGCATGGGGACTTGGCTACTTTGGTCAACCCCATATCATTGTCCGATTTATGGCGATTAGTCATCCAGATCAATTAAAATCAGCACGACGAATTGGTATGGGCTGGATGGGTATTTCGATTCTAGGAGCTGTACTCACAGGTCTAGTCGGTGTTGCCTACTATGCATCTCATGGTCAAACATTAAAAGATCCTGAAACGATTTTTATCGTCTTCTCGAATATTTTGTTCAACCCGTATATTACAGGATTCTTATTAGCTGCCATATTAGCAGCGATTATGAGTACCATATCTTCACAACTACTTGTGACAGCAAGTTCACTAACAGAAGACTTTTATAAAACCTTCTTCCGCCGCCAAGCGAGTGATAAAGAGCTTGTTCTTATTGGAAGACTTGCTGTTCTTATTGTTGCCATGATCGGTGTCGGTCTGTCATTATATCCAAACGATACCATCTTAAGTCTCGTCGGCTATGCTTGGGCAGGATTTGGTTCAGCATTTGGCCCGGTCATTCTCTTAAGTTTACACTGGAAGCGTATGACTCGATCGGGTGCACTTGCGGGTATGATCATCGGAGCTGTGACAGTCCTTATCTGGGCAAATGTTCCTGTATTGAAAAACTTCCTATATGAGATGATACCTGGATTTTTCTTAAGTATGATCGGTGTTTTCGTTATAAGTTTATTAACCCAAAAACCATCCCGCAAAATACAAGATCACTTTGACCAAATGGAAAATGAATTGGGCAAAGGAGCGTAAGTTGAGATATGATTCAAAGAAGCATCAATATCCTTTTTGGGAATTGGTGCTTCTTTTTGCTTCTTCAGCAGAAATTCCGAATTTTTAAGACTTCTGTGTATTAGCAGAAAATTCTAGTGTAACAAATACTTTATAGATAATTTATGGAAT
>NZ_WNHB01000016.1 GCF_009718825.1 Terrilactibacillus tamarindi
ATTCTATTCTATTCTATTCTATTCTATTCTATCTATTAGTACTTGTTCAAAAAGGTGACAAATTAGAAGCAAGAAGATAAGAGCGGCGCAGTTCCTGAGGACCGGCATTCCACAGGATGTGGTAGCTTCAACGTTACTCACAGGACGTGAGTGGTTTTAGTTGAAGATCCTCTTGGATAGCGCCGAGATTCGTAGCTTATCATTTGGTGGCTTTTTGAACATCCTCTTAGTATGAGTTCTAACTCGTCCCTTTTCCTCATACACTATATCAATCACTAGTCGTACTTTTAGATATATTGCTAAAGGAAGGGTGCATATGAGTCGTCTCAACGAAATTAAAAAGCGTCACCTAGATCGAAAAAAGATGAAGAGCGACATGAGACCTATAAGATTGAATGATCCTGTTGCATCAGGAAGGGTTCCTTATGGGAAAGAATGTCAAAAAACAGGTGAATCATATCCACTTTTTAAAACCAATCGCTTTTTATTCAAATGTATAGTGGCAGCTTTACTCATATTAGTAGCCATAATTTCAGAGAGATCGATGGATAGTCGATTTAATACCGTAAGAAGCGTGATGGAAAAATCATTTGCAAATGATTTTCAATTTACCGAAGTATCAAAATGGTATGAGTCCAAATTTGGACAACCATTAGCCTTTTTCCCAAGTCAGACGAAAACAGATAATCGGTCTGAACAAAAGACAACCAAGAGCACCAGTTCAAACGCTATTGCTTTCTCTCAACCTGTAGCTGGTGAGGTAAAAGAGCAGTTTTCAGATTTAAAACAAGGTATTTTAGTCCAAACAACCCCAAAATCAAAAGTTGAAGCAGTGAAAGATGGCATAGTGGTTTTTGTTGGAGAAAAAAAAGAAACCGGAAAAACCATTATTGTTCAACATCAAAATGGAGCTGAATCTTGGTATGGGCGGTTAAATAAAGTTCACGTAAAAATATATGATAATGTGAAGAAAGGGCAGGATCTTGGGATTGTCTCTGATGATACAAATGATAAACATGGTTCTTTCTATTTTGCACTGAAAGAAGACGGAAAATTTGTTGATCCAGCAACCTTATTTCAATGATGGCTATCATGCGCCATTTATTCTTAAAAATCAGGATTCATCCAGTTTTTTGGATAGTCGTTGGGATAGGCCTTTTTACAGGTCATTTTTGGGAAGTTTGTACCATCGTTTTTATTGTTTTTATTCATGAATGCGGTCATGGTATATCAGCCTTAATTTTTGGGTGGCATGTAGAATCCATTCAATTATTGCCCTTTGGCGGTGTTGCGAAAGTAGATAATCATGTCGATAAGCCGGCCTATCAGGAATTAATTGTGACCATTTCAGGTCCCATTCAGCATTTGTGGTTACCGTTAGTTTCTTATTTACTGCTCAATACGGGCGTTTGGAACTCTGAAAATCATCAACTTTTTTTGTTTTATAATAAAATGATTCTAGTATTTAACTTGTTACCAATATGGCCTTTAGATGGAGGAAAAATTTTGCGTATTATCTTGCAGAAATATCTTCCTTTTATGAAAGCTTATACATGGACCCTCCTCTTATCGTGTCTACAATTAGGTTGTTTATCGACATTTGTCCTTTTGAATTTCCCTTTCACATTAAATTACTTTGTTATAAGTGGTTTTATTTTAATTTCCATCTATCGGGATTGGATCGAGCGACGGTTTATCTTTATACGCTTTTTATTATCGAAATGGAACAATACGGTAGGAACGAAGAAAGTTCGTACACGGTATATACAAGGTAACCTGTCCATTGTAAAAGCTCTTCATCTTCTTTATAAAAGTTCGCAAAGTCGATACCGGATTATGGGTATGTCTCACAATGAAATAAACGAAATAGAGGAACGAGATATTTTAAATGCTTATTTTAATGGGCAATATAATGGTAAGACATTGAATGATATAAAAAACGGGGTGGTAACTTGAGTTGCCTCCTGTCTTTTTTTTTGAAATAATACTTACAGAATGTGTTCAAAAAGGTGAAAAGCAAGAAGACAAGAGCGGCGCCTCTTCGGATTGATGGGAGATTCATAAATGGAAACACATACATACACAATTGTGGTGGAAAATACTAAAGAATTTGAGAAATGGACGGTCCTTATTGATGATAACGTTCAAACGTTTTATTTGAAACCGAAGGATGCCACCGATCACATAGGGGATATTTTATTGGGACAGGTGACCAATATGGTCAAAGGGTTACAAGGCGTGTTTATTGAGTTAGGATCTCCCCAAAAGGGGTTTATTCACCAAAAAGATCTTCTTTATGATGTGAAGATGAATCCCTTGCAACAGGGGAATATTCAAAAAGGACAGAAAATGATTGTTCAAGTTGAAAAAGAAGCTGTTCGCAGTAAGGGCCCTAGACTAACCCAACATATTCAAATCCGCGGCGAGCATCTCATCTATTTACCTTATAGTCATTATATAGCTGTTTCACATCAACTCTCGATCGATCAAGGTGAAAAACTAAAATCATTTCTTCAAGACCAATGTCATGCCCCTGAAGGCGTCATTATACGGACATCTGCTGCTAATATAGAAAAAAGTGATCTCATCTGCGAGTTAGAAACCTTAAAGCAGAGGTGGATCGAACTGACGAAGACAATCGACATGGATCGTCTGGGGGCTATCCATAAAAAAGAGAATCAACTGCTTCAAGACATTATTTCTGAGCATCATATCTCAGGTATCATAAATCTATATACCGATCATCCGCAGAAAATAAGTGAAGCTATCCTACCAAAGGTCACTATTATCAGTAGAGGAAAAGTTGGGTTAGAGCAAAGAAGAATCATTGATAGGGCTTATGCGACGGCAATCAACCGAAAATTAGTTCTTCATTCAGGTGCTGTTTGTATCTTTGATTATACGGAGGCATTAACCATTATAGATATTAATTCAGCTGGCGTATCACCCAAGAGAAACTGGGAAGAAACAGCTTATGCTATTAACTTAGAGGCGGCAACTGAAATAGTAAATCAAATTAAATTGCGACAAATTGGTGGAATGATTCTTATCGATTTCATCCGTTTAACAAACGAAGATCATAAAAAAAAATTACTTCAATACGTTAAATCTTGTTTTCAAAATGATTTTATGACCACAAAAGTTCTTGGCTACTCTAACCTTGGGCTTATGGAACTTACAAGAAAGAAAAAGAGATATGGAATTCAAGATGCTGTCATAGAGAAGAAACATTAAAATAGATAATTGACAGTCTGCCCATACTATGGTAATCTATTTTGGTAGTGTTTAAAGGTAAAGGTCTGTCTTTTACTCATGACACCTACATGGAGCCCCCGCTCCAACCGCGCAAACGAGGTCTTATAAATGCATAAATAAAATGCTACCTTAGAGTTTGGCGAGTCTGAGATATTAGGAGGTGCAGAGATGTACGCAATTATTGAAACTGGTGGAAAACAATTTAAAGTTGAAGAAGGTCAAGTTCTTTACATTGAAAAACTTCAAGCTGAAGCTGGAGAAACGGTTACTTTTGACAAAGTTCTTTTCGTTGGTGGTGAAGATGTTAAAGTTGGTGCCCCAACAGTAGAAGGAGCTACAGTTACAGCAAAAGTTGATGCTCATGGCCGCAATAAAAAAGTTGTCGTTTTTAAATTCAAAAAAAGAAAAAATTATCGTAAAAAACAAGGCCATCGTCAACCTTTTACTAAAGTAACGATTGATAAAATTAATGCCTAGGAGTTTTCATTCGTGATTAAGGTAGATATCAAGCGTAACCATACAGGAGATATTTTATCCTTCACGATAAAAGGACATGCTGATAGCGGTCCTTATGGATATGATCTTGTCTGTGCGGGTGTTTCGGCTGTATCCTTTGGATCACTAAATGCCATCGAAGCTTTGACAGGAATTACTCCAGATATCCAAGACACTGAGAATGGTGGTTTTCTAAGTTGCCATTTTCCTGAAGATATTGATCAAGATGCTTGGATGAAGGTTCAACTTTTGTTAGAAGGCATGATTGTTTCTCTTAAAACGATTGAAGAATCCTACGGTCAACATATTCAAATTCATTCTTAAGGAGGTGCTTTTGCATGTTAAAATTAAATCTTCAATACTTTTCATCTAAAAAAGGTGTAGGTAGCACAAAAAACGGTCGTGACTCTATCTCAAAACGTCTTGGTGCTAAACGTGCCGATGGACAATTCGTTACAGGTGGATCTATTCTTTTCCGTCAACGCGGAACAAAAATTTATCCAGGCGTTAACGTAGGTCGTGGTGGAGATGACACTCTTTTTGCTAAAGTAGCTGGCGTTGTTAAATTTGAACGCGTTGGTCGTGACCGCAAACAAGTAAGTGTATATCCAGAAGTGAAAGAAGCATAAGCCCATTTCCATTATTATAATGTCAAATGGTAGGCAGTGGATGTTTTCCTTTATAACGGGATAATGCATCCACTGTTTTTTTATACATATTCGATCACACTTGGAAGAATATGTAGCAATGGTTATTCTAGCTATAGCTTATAAATAAATGAGACATGAAAGCCATAAGGGCTTAGTTTGCCTTAATAGATTGGAATATTCTAATTTTAATACGTGTTTATCTTAGAATAATGAATCTAAAATTATGTTAACGCATACACAATTTGATTTTCCTTTCTGTTATATTTATATTTACGATAAAAAAGTGATACCTTAGGGGATTTTGTGATGATTAACGAAAAGAAATTAATCGACTATTTTCGTCATATGCGGCACGATTGGTTAAATGATGTTCAACTCATTAAAGGCTACTTATCGCTTGAAAATTATCATGAAGTTGATCGAATCATCGATCAAATTATTACGAAAGCTAAAAATGAATCAAAATTATCGAATTTACAAGTTCCTATACTAACGACATATATCATGACATATAACTGGTTGGACCATCATCTTCATCTTTCTTTTCAAGTTATTGGGAGAAATGACAATGATTTATCAAAGTATGATCGTAAAATGGTCCAAGTCATAAAAAAGACGCTTCGTCAATTTGATAAACATGTTTTAAAATACAAGGACAATCGGATGTTTCTAACGTTCGATGTAAGTCAAAAAAAACCAATTATAATCTTTGATTTTACAGGCGAAATTGAGAATGTTAAGGTTATAGAGAATTCGATTCATTCATCCGAAATGTATGGTTTAGTTCGATTTGTTGAACATTATATCAATGAGACAAAAGCAAATATCGTTTTAGAATTAGAATAAATGAGGTGTTTCAATGTGTTTGTAGATCAAGTCAATATTTATGTTAAAGGTGGCGATGGCGGAAATGGCATGGTTGCTTTTAGGCGAGAAAAATATGTGCCAGATGGTGGACCCGCTGGTGGCGATGGCGGAAACGGAGCAGATGTGATCTTTCGTGTGGATGAAGGATTACGTACATTAATGGATTTTCGTTTTCAACGTCATTTTAAAGCACCAAGAGGAGAAAATGGCGCATCAAAAAATCAGCATGGTAGAAAAGCAAAACCAATGATCGTGAGAGTTCCACCGGGAACAATAGTGAAAGACAAAGCAACAGACAGCGTGATAGCTGATTTAATAGAACAAGGGGATGAAGCTGTTATAGCAAAAGGTGGCCGTGGCGGTCGTGGAAATACACGCTTTGCGACACCTAAAAATCCTGCTCCGTATATTGCCGAAAATGGAGAACCTGGTGAGGAACGGGAAATCCGTTTGGAATTAAAATTATTAGCGGACGTAGGCCTCGTTGGGTTTCCTAGTGTAGGAAAATCCACTCTATTATCGGTTGTATCCGCAGCCAAGCCGAAAATAGCCGCATACCATTTTACGACGATTAAGCCGAATCTCGGAGTGGTTTCCGTAAGTGAGACAGAAAGCTTTGTCATCGCTGATTTACCGGGATTAATTGAAGGAGCAAGCCAAGGGGCTGGCTTAGGACATCAATTTTTAAGACATATTGAACGAACACGTGTCATTGTGCATGTCATTGATATGTCTGCAAGTGAAGGCCGAGATCCTTACCAAGATTTTGTGAAAATTAATGATGAATTAAAAGAATATCAATGGCGCTTGCTAGATAGACCTCAAATTATAGCAGCCAATAAAATGGACATGCCAGAGAGTGAAGAGAACTTGGAAAAATTTAAATCTCAATTAAATGAAGATATTCCGATCTTTCCAATTTCATCTCTAACAAAAGCAGGCTTGGACAATTTACTTCATGCTGTATCTGAAGCTCTAAAAACGGCACCAGTCTTTCCTATATATGATGAAGAGGAAAACGAGAAAAAACGAGTGGTCTATAGGATGCAGGAAGAAGAAAAACCTTTTATTATTAATAGGGATGATAAAGGAACCTATGTGATCAGTGGTCCGAAAATTGAGAAGCTGTTTAAAATGACAGACTTTAGTCACGATGAAGCGATCAGGCGTTTTGCCCGTCAACTTAGAGGGATGGGCGTTGACGATGCTCTTCGTGAAAAGGGAATAGAAGATGGAGATATCGTACGTATTTTAGATTATGAGTTTGAATTTATGGATTAGAGGACTTGTACAATGAAAGAGAAGCAACAATTTTATTTAGTTCGTGAAGATGTTCTTTCCGAATCCATGCAAAAAGTGTTGCAAGTTAAGCAATTAATCGAAAGAAAGCAAGCTGAAAACGTAACGGAAGCGGTGAAGATGGTAGGTTTAAGTCGTAGCGCCTATTATAAATATCGTGATGGAATTTTTCCATTTCATCAAATTATGAAGGAAAATATTGTCACTTTATTAATTCATTTAGAAGATCAAAAAGGGAGTTTGACACAATTATTGGAAGTTGTTGCAAAAGCAGGGTGTAATATTTTAACGATCCATCAAACGATACCCTTACAAGGATCGGCTAATGTAACCTTATCACTTGATACGAGTGCTGTAGTTTGGAATTTTAATCAATTTATCGAAGAACTGAAGAACTTAGATTCTGTGGATCAAGTCAATATAATTGGCACAGGGGGCTACAATAAGTAACCCGCTTCTGCCAAAGCACTACATACAGTATTAAGAATGTCTTCGGTTGGAGCTTCAATCAAATGGAGATGAACGCCTTCTGTTAATGTTGATAGGAGAGGAGCGTTTGTCTCTTTTAATTTTTCTATAAAATGGGCTACTTCCAAACGGTTTTTTATCATTAGAGATCCAGTTAATTCACCGTAGATGGGATGATCAATGGTCACATTTTTTACAACGGCTCCACAATCAACCATAATGTTGAGTTCTTTTTGTGTATCTTCAAGCTGATGCTGACAAGCAATGACACGTTGTTTGGTTGTAGAATCGGATTGAGATAAAAAAAGATATCCTTGTGAGGTTGCAATGATGGGATGATTCTTGGCTTTAAGTAAAGAAATATCTTGAACAATTACTTGGCGACTGACATTCGTACGTTTGGCAAGTTCACTACCGGTTATCGGTTCACGATTAGATTTTAATAACCTTAATAAATAAGCTCTTCGATCAGAACCATTTTGTTTTACATGATCACGCATATAAACAACCCCTGAAACAATATAATGGAAAAGGATGCTCGAGGTGAGGAAGAAACATCATCGACTCACACGAACAAACACACTTTCATTATAAAGAAAACTTGCCGATTGGCAAGCCGTAGGCGCAGATAAAATCAGTGTAAAGAAAAATTGCCGATTGCGGGGCCAGCTCAAGACAGAGGCTTTAATGAAGATTTCTTTATTTGTGAAAGTGTGGCAATCTGCCCATGTACACATATAATGATAAATGAAATTTTCCTAGGAGGTATAGATGTCGTGAAAATTTATGTCGTGCAAAAAGGTGATACGCTAGCGATCATCGCTAAAAAACAAGGGACGACGATTGAAGATTTAAAAAAATTAAACCCTTCACTCAATGAGACTGATGAGCTTATTCCAGGTTCAAAAGTAAAAGTTCCTTTAGGTGTAAAAAAAGTAACCAAAGAAAAAGTTGAAGAAGTAGAAACACGTTCAGAAGTCCAACAAGGAAGCCAAACACAGCCTAGTATTGAAACAAGTCCCATAACAGAACAAAGCCCAACCAACCTAGCACCACCTTCATCTAGTCCTGCACCTAATCAATCGACAAATTATCCAATGCTTGAGCCTGATCAAGAGCAAGTACCAATGTATCAATGGCCAAATGTTTCGTCACCAGCTAATCAAGATATGCCTTCAACTAATCAAACAATGCCAGAACAATTATCAAATACAAATCAACTGCCTCAAACAAACCCGTTCTATACACAACCTGTTGATAATGAAATGTTATATCCATCAACAGAGGCTCCGAATGAGCCTAACCAAGGTCTTCCTAATACTTATCAAGAACCATCCTATCTTAGTGGTTGGAATGATGAAGCTAATGCAGCTCAAGTTTATCCAATTGGCTCAGAAGGTAACGATCAAGATAATTCAGTAAATTCGCCTAAATCAATAACTCAAGGTGCACCTTGGAATCTACCTTATCCAGCTCCATATCCTACGCCTTCTCCATTAATAAGTGGGATGAAACGGGGAGAATATTCTGGAACCCAATTAAGTCCAGGTCAACCAATGGAAAGTCCCATATCTTCAAGTCCAATGCCTACAATGCCTTCAACGGATGTAAGTCCTGCTAATCCAAGCAATGTAAGTCCGGCATATCAAGGTCCGACATCACCAAATCCAGGATATCCAAGCAGTGTAAGTCCAGCGTATCAAGGTCCGACATCACCAAATCCAGGATATCCAAGCAGTGTAAGTCCGGCATATCAAGGTCCGGCATCACCAAATCCAGGATATCCAAGCAGTGTAAGTCCAGCGTATCAGCCACCTATACCTCCAAAAGGAGGAAAACCAGGCAGTGTAAGTCCGACATATCAAGGTCCGACATCACCAAATCCGGGATATCCAAGCAGTGTAAGTCCGGCATATCAAGGTCCGACATCACCAAATCCAGGATATCCAAGCAGTGTAAGTCCAGCGTATCAGCCGCCTATACCTTCAAAAGGAGGAAAACCAGGCAGTGTAAGTCCGGCATATCAAGGTCCGACATCACCAAATCCAGGATATCCAAGCGGTGTGAGCCCAGCCTACCAGTCGCCTATGCCACCAAAAGGAGGAAAACCGGATAGTATAGGTCCAGGGTACCAAGGTCCGGCATCGCCAAATCCAGGATATCCAAGCGATGTAAGCCCGGCGTATCAAGGTCCAACATCACCAAATGCAGGATATCCAAGCGATGTAAGCCCGGCGTATCAAGGACCAGCATCGCCAAATTCTGGTTATCCAAGCGGTGTAAGCCCAGCATATCAAGGCCCGGCATCACCAAATCCAGGATATCCAAGCAGTGTAAGTCCAGCATATCAAGGCCCGGTAGCACCAAATCCAGGATATCCAAACGGTGTGAGCCCGGCCTACCAGTCGCCTATGCCACCAAAAGGAGGAAAACCAGGCAGTGCAGGTCCGGCTTATCAAGGTACGATGTCACCGTATCCAAGTCCTGATTTATATCGAGGATATGCTCAACCACAACGGCCCTGCGGATGTGGAGATCAAGGAATTAAACCGATTTTAACACCTTTTCCATCTTACCCCAATCAACAACCTTATTATGGGAAAGCAGACGCTAAGCCAGTAAGTCCTTCAAACGAAAGCAAAGAAACACAGTTAGCTGGTTCATATACCCATTGGGATGGTCAAACAAAATCTCCTGAAGAGCGATGGTATAGTTATGATAACCACTCAGAACAGCCTTTACAACCTTCTTTAACAAAGGATAGCGAAGATAAATCAAAAGAGTGACGATGCGAAATCGTCACTCTTTTTTTTGGTTTTCATTTGTTGATTGTGATAAACTAAGAAAGATGAAGAAGGGAGCGAAATCATTTGAATATTGAAAAAGCAATCGACAATACGATTTCTTGGCTTAGAGAAAAAGCAAACGAAGCCCATGTTGATGGCCTTCTTGTTGGAGTAAGTGGCGGTATCGATTCGGCAACAGTTACTCACTTAATCAAACGAGCTTTTCCAGAAAATAGTCTGGGTGTCATTATGCCTTGTAAAAGTAACCCTCAAGATAAAAAAGACGCCAAAGCAGTTATTGATAGTGCGGGTATCGATTTTATTGAAGTTGATTTAACTGAAACACATCAAGTACTCTTTAATCAAGTAAAAAAACAATTTGGCGAAAATTGGGATGAAACAAGAGCTAAATTAGGGGATGGAAATTTAAGAGCCCGTCTAAGAATGAGTACGTTATATACCGTTGCGTCTCAAAAAAATTATCTAGTCGTAGGAACTGATAATGCCGACGAATGGTATACGGGCTATTTCACAAAATTCGGTGATGGTGGTGTGGATCTTGTTCCTTTAGTTAACTTTACAAAAGGACAAGTTGGTCAAATGGCTAAAGAACTTGGTGTACCAGAATCCATTCTTAACAAAAAACCATCTGCAGGTTTATGGGAAGGACAAACAGATGAAAATGAAATGGGTACAACCTATAATATGATTGATGCTTACTTAGAAGGAAAAGAAATTCCTGAAAAAGATAAGAAAATAATTGAAGAAATGCATGCGAGAACAGAACATAAACGTTCACTTGCAGCGGCACCTCCTAAATTTTAACTATGTATCCTATCAATAACTGACTAAGATAATCCCCTTTTACACAAGATAGTGTGTGAAAGGGGGTATTTATTTAAAATGAAAAAAACGATTTTAACATTTTCTACAGCGTTAATGATGACGGGTGTACTTGCAGGGTGTGGAGCTAATAATGATCGTAACGCAGCCTTTGATAATAACGGGCGAAATAATATGCGAGATGTAGGGTATTACACAGATCGAAATGCTGACTACAACGATGTTACTAGACGAAACGGAAGAAATATGCAAAACACGGATAACTTTAATAACCGTGTAGCACGTGACAATAACCTTGGTTATAACAATAACGCTAATAATAACAACAATATGGCATATGACCCAACAAATGACCAAAGGGACGCTAGACAAATTGCACGAGCAGTTGGAAAAATTGACGGCGTTCGTAACGCAAATGTCGTGGTTTATAATAATGATGTGCTTATTGGTATTAATGCAGAGAACAATCGAAATTTAGGTAAATTACGTGAGCATGTATATGATAAAGCTAAATCAATTACACCGAATAAACGCGTAAGAGTTGCTACCGATCGTCGAACAGTTGATCGTATCACCAATGTCAATAATAGAATTTTGAATGATGGCGGTAATGTAACGAATGAAGTGGGCAATGATATTGCCGGTATTCTCAGTGATATAGGGAATGCTGTACAAAGACCATTTCAAAATAATGCAAGATAAGATAGACATAATCACAAAAAAAGGGCAAGGGCATTCCTTGCCCTTTTTTTATGGTTTAAATACATGTATAATATAATGGGTTCATCCTTCTAGAGATATCAACAATGGGGAGGTCAAAAAATGTCAGGACATTCCAAATGGAAAACCATTCAACATAAAAAAAATGCAAAAGATGCTAAGCGTGGAAAAATTTTTATGAAACTAGCCAAAGATATTTTTCTTGCAGCCAAAACGGGCGGAGGCGACCCGGAAATGAATGCATCTCTTAGATTAGCGGTAGAAAAGGCGAAAGCTGCTAACATGCCTAATGACAATATTTCCCGTGCAATTAAAAAAGCCACTGGGAACTTGGATGGTGTCACATACGAAGAAATTACGTACGAAGGGTATGGCCCAGGAGGGGTGGCTGTTATTGTAGAAGTTTTAACAGATAATAAAAACCGATCTGCTTCTGAGATCAGACATGCCTTCTCAAAAAATGGTGGTAATCTTGGTGAAACCGGTTGTGTCGGCTTTATGTTTGAAAAAAAAGGTGTCATCACCATTCTTGCATCTGATACTATAGATGAAGAGGAACTCATGCTTGACGCGATAGATGCAGGCGCTGATGAACTCGAAACAGAAGAAGAAGGTTTTGTGATTTTAACAAGCCCCGAAGCTTTTTCTGATGTGAAAAATGCCCTTCAAGAAAAAGGGTATTCAATTGAAGAAGCCGAAGTAACCAATATACCACAAACGACAACAACATTATCTGATGAGGATCAAGCGAAAATGGACCGTCTCATAGATATGCTTGAAAACAACGATGATGTGCAAGATATCTACCATAATTTAGAAGAAGAGTAAGTAATGGACATGTGAGGGCGATGGTTTGGGCCCTCTTATTTTTTTTGGACATGAAAGTTAAGCCGTTATCATGCTTGAGGCTTTTTATGGTATGATGGTGGTGAGACAATATAGCGTACTTCTTGTCTTTTTTTAATTCGTCAAGATTGAGGAGAAATAAATTGTTTGATTATATAATAGGGAAAATATCACATATTTCAAGCAAATGCATTGTCATTGAAACTCATGGAGTAGGCTATCAAGTTCTATGTGCCAATCCTTTTTTGTATCAAGATGTATTTGGTGAAGAAACCACGATTTTTACATATCATTACGTTCGAGAAGATTTGATGGCACTTTATGGATTTAAGAGTAGAGAAGAACGAGAACTTTTCATCCAACTGTTAAGTGTTTCAGGTATCGGGCCCAAAGGTGGACTCGCAATACTGGCATCAGGTCGGCCAGAAAGTATTATTCAAGCGATTGATTCAGAAAATGAATCCTATTTAACAAAATTCCCTGGCATTGGTAAAAAAACAGCAAGACAAATTATATTAGACTTAAAAGGCAAACTCGATCAAACGAAAACAGGCCTATTTAATGATCATGGTGTTCAAAACGATGGATTGGATGAAGCGTTAGAAGCTCTGAAAGCCTTGGGATACTCAGATAAAGAGGTTAAACGTGTTGTTCCAAAACTCAAAGATAAAGACTATACGGCCGAGCAATATATCAAAGAGGCATTGAAACTCATGCTAAATGGATAAGATAGGAGGGGGAAGCCTATGGATAACGATCGGATGGTTTCAAGTCGTACAATAGCCGATGATGAATTTGAAGAAACCACGATTCGTCCACATACATTAGAAAACTATATTGGTCAGGAACAGGTGAAAGCAAATTTACGCATCTTTATTCAAGCTGCAAAACAGCGAAGTGAACCACTTGATCACGTCTTATTATATGGTCCTCCTGGCCTTGGGAAAACCACTCTATCCATGATTATTGCAAACGAAATGGGGGTCAACATACGGACAACGTCTGGGCCAGCCATTGAAAGACCAGGAGATTTAGCGGCAGTATTATCGGCGCTTGAGCCAGGAGACGTCCTTTTCATTGATGAAATTCACCGTCTAAGCCGCCATGTAGAGGAAGTATTGTATCCTGCAATGGAGGACTTTTGCCTCGATATCATTTTAGGTAAAGGAGAAACGGCACATTCCGTTCGTGTCGATTTGCCACCATTTACTTTAGTTGGAGCAACAACAAGAGCGGGGGCTCTATCTCCGCCTTTACGAGATCGATTTGGTGTGATGAGTCGTTTGCAATTTTATGATGTGGATGAACTTGCACAAATACTGAAACGAACGGCGCAAGTGTTGAATACAGAGTTGGATGAACAAGCAGCTAGCGAAATGGCGAGACGTTCAAGAGGAACCCCGCGAATTGCGAATCGGTTACTTCGTCGTATCAGAGATTTTGCCCAAGTGGCAAATAAAGGAGTTATTGATCAAGAAGTGACGAAGAAAGGATTATCTCGCTTACAAGTTGATGATTTAGGTCTTGATCATGTTGATCATCAGTTACTATTAGGTATTATTGAAAAATTCAACGGTGGTCCAGTTGGACTCGATACGATTGCAGCGACAATTGGTGAGGAACGACATACGATTGAGGATGTGTATGAACCTTATTTACTTCAAATTGGTTTTATTCAAAGGACACCAAGAGGTCGTATAGTGACAAATGCTGGCTATCATCATTTTAATTTAGAAAGAAAGGGATAGGTAAATGAGTTCTGTAGGGAAAATGTTGATGGTTGTTGGTGCCATTCTCTTTCTCATTGGACTTCTCTGGAGATTTATTGGAAAACTCCCAGGGGATATCGTTTTAAAAAAAGGAAATACAGTCTTCTTTTTTCCGATAGTAACATCTATTATCCTTAGTATTGGAATATCCCTCCTTCTTTATATTGTCAATGTCTTTTTTAAAAGATAGGCCATCGGTTCTCTTGATCGTAGAATCTGTTAATAAACATAAATGGACGGTCTTTAATTGTTTAATTTTCGAAAGAGAGTGTGTTTTAAATTATGGATGTTTCATCATTTGATTATGAATTACCTGAAGAATTAATTGCTCAAACCCCATTAAAAGATCGAGCAGCTTCTCGATTAATGGTACTAAATCCAAATCAACAATCGATCCAACATCATTATTTTTCAGATATCCTCGATTATCTTAATCCAGGAGATTGTCTCGTACTAAATGATACTCGAGTCCTTCCGGCACGCCTTATTGGTCAAAAAAAAGAGACAGGGGCTCATATCGAGGTTTTGTTATTAAAGCAAGTTGAGGGAGATACGTGGGAATGTCTTGTCAAACCAGCGAAACGTGTTCACCTTGATGTTGCTGTATCCTTTGGTGATGGGAAGTTAGAAGCCGTATGTACAAAGGAATTAGATGAAGGTCGACGTCTGATGACCTTTTCGTATGAAGGTGTATTTTATGAAATTCTCGACGAACTTGGGAAGATGCCGCTCCCCCCTTATATAAGGGAAACATTAGAAGACAGTGAACGCTACCAAACGGTCTATGCAAAACATCGAGGTTCAGCAGCAGCACCTACCGCAGGACTTCATTTTACAGAAGAACTTCTCGAAAAAATAAAAGAAAAAGGTGTTAACATTGCCTATATAACACTACATGTTGGCCTTGGGACGTTTAGACCTGTAAAAGTAGACCACATTGAAGAACATAAGATGCATGCTGAATTCTATCAAATGTCAGAGGAAACAGCTAAGCTGCTAAAACAAACGAGAGCATCGGGTCATCGAATTATCGCCGTAGGTACAACAGTTATACGGACGTTAGAAACAATTACAGCTAAATTTGATGGGACCTTTCAAGCAGATTCAGGTTGGACGGATATTTTTATTTATCCTGGTTATACTTATCTTGCGATTGATGGCATGATTACAAACTTCCATTTACCAAAATCGACTTTGGTCATGCTTGTTAGTGCGTTTGCGGGACGAGATTTTATTTTACACGCGTATCAAGTCGCCGTCAAAGAAAGATACCGTTTCTTCAGCTTTGGAGATGCGATGTTTATTACAGAAGGGATTAGGAAAGTATGAGTGCTGTAACTTATGAGTTGATTAAGGTTTGTAAGCAATCTGGGGCGAGACTTGGAAAATTGCATACACCACATGGTACATTTGATACACCGATGTTTATGCCAGTTGGAACTCTAGCAACTGTTAAAACAATGAGCCCGGAAGAACTAAAAGAGATGGGAGCAGGTGTCATCTTAAGTAATACCTATCATCTTTGGCTACGGCCAGGTGAAGATATTGTTGAAGAAGCGGGTGGGCTTCATCAATTTATGAATTGGGACCAAGGTATATTAACGGATTCTGGTGGATTTCAAGTTTTTAGTTTGAGTGATTTACGAGAAATAAAAGAAGAAGGCGTTCATTTTCGTAACCACTTAAATGGCGAAAAACTTTTCTTAAGTCCTGAAAAATCCATTGCTATTCAGAATTCATTAGGATCAGATATTATGATGGCATTTGATGAATGTCCCCCATACCCAGCAACCTATGATTATATGAAAGATTCTGTTGAACGGACAAGCAGGTGGGCTGAAAGATGCCTTACAGCCAATGAAAATCCAGAAAGACAAGCTTTATTTGGAATTGTACAGGGTGGGGAGTTTGAAGCCCTACGTAAACAATCTGCATCTGAACTTACGTCTCTTGATTTTCCTGGTTATGCAATTGGTGGTTTATCTGTTGGGGAACCTAAAGACATTATGAATCGTATACTTGAATATACCACTCCATTATTGCCTTCAGATAAGCCGCGTTATCTTATGGGGGTTGGATCGCCTGACTCACTGATAGACGGGGCTATACGAGGAATTGATATGTTTGATTGCGTTTTACCGACGCGTATTGCACGTAACGGGACTTGTATGACAAGCGAGGGTCGACTTGTTATTCGAAATGCTAAATATGCAAGAGATTTTACACCGCTCGATCACAACTGTGATTGCCATGTTTGTAAAACGTATACAAGAGCGTATATCAGACACCTGGTAAAGGCAAACGAAACATTTGGATTTCGTTTAACCTCTTACCATAACCTCTATTTTCTGATAAAATTAATGGAGCGTGTACGCGCTGCTATTTGGGAAGATCGCCTGCTTGATTTTAAAGAGGAGTTCTTTGAATCATACGGCTTTAATAAACCAAATGCCAAAAACTTTTGATACATAAGGAGGAAACAAGACCATGCCTACACAAGTTATTATGTTAATAGTGTTTGTTGCGATTTTCTATTTCTTGTTAATCAGACCACAGATGAAACGAACAAAAGAAACGCGTCAAATGCAATCAAGTTTACAAAAAGGGGACAAAATTGTAACGATTGGTGGCTTACATGGGACGATCGATTCCATTACGGATGCTGAAATCGTACTTAAAGCAGGAAATGCACGTCTCACATTCGACCGTGGAGCTATTCGTGACGTTTCTAAATCAACAGCTAAGAAAGAAGTTGTTGAAAAAGTCGAAGATAAATCTGAAGAGTAATGTAAAAGGGCTGCCTATCGAAAAGTCGATAAAGGCAGCCCCTTTTTTTATTAAGTAAAACTACAATCAGTGGGGGTTTCATCATCCCCATTAATCAGGCTCATGCGCGCCGTTACCCACCGTCTAGAAAGGCTCGTTTATACTCAATACTTTGGGGTGGGGGTTTCGGCTCGCCGCTCATCTCTGAACCATAATTGAGCAACTTCGAACCATAATTGAGCCACTTCGAAGAGAAATTGCGCCACTCTGAACCATAATTGAGCAACTTCGAGAGGAATTGCGCCACTCCAGACATGAATTGCGCCGCTTTAGATATGACTGGATCAATTGAAGTTATTTTTTATAGCTGCGCGAGAAAAAATTCACTCCTATAATTCCACCAATGGTTGACGCAATAATATTTTCACCATAATAGAGAAATTTACCCGCCCACCCCGTGTGATTATATCCAAGAAACTGGATTAAAAGGACGAGCACACAATAAGTAACCCCTGTGACAACACCAATAATCAAGCCTTTTTCCTGCATTTTTGTCCCTGCAATAACGCCGCCAACAAATAAAGCTGCAAATGAAATTATCATGGGCGCCATTGAAATAGATTCTTCTGTAGCCGATGTAAATCTAAGTATAGACGATAAACCTAAGGTGCAAAATAGGATAACAATGAATGATCCAATGGTTCCATAGCTAGCGGCTGTAATAAAACGTTTTGACATTTAACTTCACCTCGAAAACATGTTTTATTACATCTTATTTCGAGCTTGTCATAAATAGAATCTTAAACAAATATTAATTTGGACAAAATGTTTCAAGACAAAATGCGTACATGAATCACTCACAACTTGCTCATACTAATCTTTGAACCTAATCGAGTTATAAGAAAGGAGATCTAACATGCCTACAATCATTTTAAGAACTGTTTTTATGTTTATAATGATCGCCATAGTGATTCGTTTTTCAGGTAAAAAACAGTTAAAAGATTGTTCGTTGTTGGATCTCGTCATGGTTTTAATGGTTACAGAACTTGCTATCATATCCATAACAAACCCATTACAACCTCTTCTCACGATGATTGCACCTATTTTTATCATCATTCTTTTACGTAGTGTGATCCTTTTCGTTTTCTCAAAAAAAGTAAGTTTTAAAGAAGCTGTTCTAGTTGATCATGGAGAAGTTAATTCAAAAGAACTTTCACGCCAGAAAATGACGTTTGATGATTTAATGACTCAATTGCAACGTCATAATATCAGAAACATTCAAGATGTTGAATTTGCTATACTTGAACCAAATGGTCAATTGTCGATCACGCCAAATTCACGTCAATCATCCAATAAACAGCAAGATACAATGCCTTTTCCTCTTATTATCAACGGAAAAGTTCAAGAGGACAATTTGAAAAAGATTCATCAGACCTCTTTATGGCTCAGGCAAGAACTTAGAAAACTCGGTTACAGAGATATAAAGGAAATAGCCTATCTAGTGATGGATGATAAAGGGACTTTTTATATGGATCTTAATCACGATTAATCTTCAATTTTAATCCATTTGCCGATGATAGGCAGGTTGGATAACTCTTCTCTTGAAATAAGCTCCAGCCAAAACGCCAATAAGAGATAAAAAGCAAATACAATAAAGATCAAGGTTAATGTGCGTGGTAGCATGGCCCAATCTGTAAAAACGGAATTTAACAGGTAAGTTGCCAGCATTCCAGACGCAATAATAATCGACATTTCCTTGACGAAATCCATTATTTCAAGTGAAAAACCAATGACTTTGATGACTGTAGCCAAATGCAGTAAAGTAACAAGAAGCATACTAATCACTATCCCTAGTGCAACCCCATTAATGCCAAACTCGGGTTTTGATGCAAGGGCCCAAATCATCACAAGCTTAACAACCGCACCTAAAAAGCTATTAATTAATGCGGCCCTGGCAAGATTCAAGGCTTGTAAGACAGCTTGGAGAGGTCCCTGAAGGTAAAAAACAATGAAAAAGGGTGCCATGAGATAGACATAGTGGCTCGACCCAGGTGAATGATACAAAAGTGCCATGAGTGGTTCAGCAAATACATAACAAATAACAATTGAAATGCCTCCGGATAGCATCGACATTTTTAAAGCCTGATTCAATCTGAAATGAATAATATGGTAATTTTTTTTAGCATGTTCCTCGCTAATGGTCGGAATTAATGACACATAGAGAGCATGGGTGATAAAACTTGGTAATGTTAAAAAAGGAATTACGTAACCTGCCAGCTCTCCATATTGCTTCGTTGCGACCACCGTGGACACTCCTGCTATAAGTAAACTTTGAGCTGTAATAATTGGATCTAGAAAACTTGAGATGGAACCAATAAGTCGACTTCCCATAGATGGTAATGCGATATCCATCAGCTCTCGACAAGTTTTTTTTCCACTTTTTAATGTTTTCATATAATCTAACTTTATTGGTTTGCCAATACTTTTTTTAAACATGGAAAGCATATAAAGAAGTGAGATGAATTCGCCAATAACACCTGAAATCATCGCACCACCCGCCGCATACTCGATTCCATACGGCATTAACATGGTCGCTAGAAAAGCGACAAGAGAAATACGGACAATTTGTTCTATCACTTCTGAAAAAGCAAACGGCGTCATATGACGCATTCCTTGAAAGTAACCTCTTAAAACTGAAGCTATACCCACTATTGGAATAACGGGGCTAATGGCAATTAGTGGATACAAGGTACGTGAGTCAGTAAAGACGGTATGTGAAAGCAATGGTCCAAGAATAACCATGACGGTAGCAAGTACGATAGAAAGAACGGTTACGATGGTAAACGAAACGACTAGGATTCGTTTTATTTTCTTCTTATCTCCGAGTACATCTGCTTCTGCTACCATTTTTGAAATAGCAACAGGGAGTCCCAATTGAGTGAGTGTCACAGTTAATAAAAGGGTTGGATAAGCCATCATATAAATTCCAACGCCTTCATTCCCAATAACGCGAGAGAGGACAATTTTATTTATCATTCCAAGAATTTTCGTCACCAAACCTGCTAGCATGAGTATAAATGAACCTTTTAAGAAGGATTGTTTTGACATACTTTTCCCGCCTTTACATAGTGATCCCATCATTGATTGTGTCTATTAATAAGATATATATGCAAAAGGGTGGACAAAGCATGACAAGCATTGTTTGTTAAGTTGAAACTTCCATCAGTGGGGGATTCTTTCAACCCCTCACTGATGGTTAGCTGAACCAATCGGACCTTTATCGGCGGTTGATTCCCCGGCTATCCTCATTGAATACTCAGAATCCTGAGGTAGGGGTCTTTACATACTGTTAAGGCGGGATAGTTTTCCCTTATGTTCCCTATTTTCTGTTTTATTAACACGTCGTATTATGCTATGATAGGTTTTATGGGAGTGATAGAGCGATGTCTGAGAACTTTAATTATGTCGAGATGCGTGATTACATAGAACCATTTCTTAGAAGTAAGCATGAGGAATTTCAATTATTAGGAATAGAACGTTTATCAATAGATGATCTATGGGACTTTGTTCTTTTTACAATTGAAAAGAAAAAAGCGGACAAGCCCTCAAGACTATATCAATTGGTCAATCATGTGATGTCTTTGTCTGTAAATGATTACATGAATAAACTACGTGTCGATATGTTTAAAGGAACAGAGATCCAATTGACTGATGATTTATTTTCGTCATTTAATTAATTGGCAATGTTAATTTTTAACATTATTTTATAACATGGCCAATGTACACAAAAAAGGGTATAAGATGGTTTATTGAGAAGGGAGTAAGTGCAGCATGGTTAAAAAAGGAAGGATCATTTCCTTTTTTGTAATTCTAGTCGTATTAGCCATAATTATTGGGTTTACAGCTAAGCCTATTGTCAATAATATGAAACTTGGACTAGATTTAAAAGGCGGTTTTGAAGTTCTTTATCAAGTAAAACCATTAAAACAAGGGGATAAAATAACGCCTGATACATTACATAATGCGGTTACCGCCATTGAAAAAAGGATTAATGTGATTGGTGTTAGTGAGCCAAGTATCTCAATTGAAGGCAATGACCGTATTCGTGTGCAGTTGCCAGGCGTTAAAGATGAAAAAAGTGCAAGAAAATTGTTATCAACAACAGCCAACCTCACATTTAGAGATTCAAATGACAAATTGATGATTGATGGATCGGAACTAGAACCTGGAAAAGCAAAAATGGAATTTCATAGTACGACCAACGAGCCCATTGTTACGTTGCAATTGAAGAGTTCTAAAAAAATGGAACAAGTCACACGTACAATAATGAAAAAACCCATGCCGGATAATGTTCTTGTCATTTGGCTCGACTGGCACAAAGGTCAGACTTATAAAGCTGAATCAAAGAAGGCAAAACCTGCTTATATTTCTGCCCCCTCAGTTAATGAAGAACTAGGAAAAAATGTAATGATCCAAGGTGATTTCACTACTCAAGAAGCTAAAAATTTAGCAGAACTTTTAAATGCAGGCTCATTACCTGTTAAAATGGATGAAATTTATTCACAATCGGTAGGCGCACAATTTGGAAAAAATTCCATGGTTGAAACCCTGTATGGAGGAACAATCGGGGTAGCGATTATTTTCCTTTTCATGCTTGTTTTTTACCGTTTTGGCGGGTTAATAGCTAATATTACCTTGTGTGTTTATATTTATGTCGTTATCGCTATTTTCGTCGGACTTCAAGCTGTATTAACGTTACCGGGTATAGCGGCGTTGATCCTGGGGATAGGGATGGCTGTTGATGCCAATATCATTACTCTAGAGCGGATTAAGGATGAACTTCGGAGCGGGAAAAGTGTCTTATCTGCGTTTAGAGCGGGGAATCACCGTTCGTTTAGTACGGTTCTAGATGCCAACTTAACAACCATTATTGCTGCTGCTGTGTTATTCGTATTTGGAACAAGTGCGGTTAGAGGTTTCGCTATTATGCTGATCATCAGTAATGTTGTTACTTTTATTACTTCAGTATTTGGCGCTAGATGGCTATTAGGTCTATGGGTTCATGGACGTGCATTAGATAAAAAACCAGGATTACTCGGTGTAAAAAAGGGTGATGTTCATGATTCTTAAACATTTTGATTTTATTAAACACCGCAACATATTTTTCACGATATCCATTGTTATAACGCTACTCGGGATTCTTTCCTTGTTTATATTTAAATTAAATTTAAGCATTGATTTTACAAGTGGAACACGGATTGATGTAACAGCTAACCAAGCGTTATCAACGACAAAAGTTGAACAAACATTTACAGATTTGGGTTATCATACTGAACAAACGGTTCAATCCGGACAAAATAATCGAGTCACAACCATTCGTTTAAACAGGGAATTAAACCGGACACAATCAGCAACCATTAGCGATCGCTTAAAACAAGACTTTGGGAATGTGGATGTTAGTATGAGTACTGTCTCACCTCAAGTCGGACGTGATCTTGCGAAAAAAGCGCTATATGCAGTGATAATAGCTTCGTTGTTCATTATTGCCTATGTATGGATCCGCTTTGAATTTTTACAAGGCTTAACGGCGGTCATTGCCTTATTACATGATGCCTTCTTTATTATTACGGTATTTAGTTTATTGCACATTGAAGTGAATATCTTGTTTATTTCAGCTGTGTTAACCATCATTGGTTATTCCATCAATGATACGATTGTTACATTTGACCGTGTACGTGAAAATGTAAAGTTAAGTAAGAAAAGACTGACGACACTTAGCGACTTTGGCCATATTGTCAACCAAAGTATTCACCAAACCATTACCCGATCAATTAACACGGTATTAACGGTTCTTTTCCCGGTTATTACTTTACTGATTTTTGGTAGTGAATCGATTCGTACCTTTACAATTGCTTTATTTATTGGACTTCTTTGTGGCGTGTATTCTTCAATCTTTATTGCCTGTCCGCTATGGGCCGTGCTTAAAGTGAAGCATCTTGCAAGAAGAAAGAAAAAAAGAACCGTTCAACCTCAAGCCTAAATAAAAAAGCTTATGAACAAAAAGGCGGCATCTATTTTACCGCTTTTTTGTTTTGTTTTTCTGTTTTAGCAGACATTGGATTAGGTATAAATTAAATAAACCATACCTATTCCACGTTTAATTGTCTGTTTAGAGATATCTGTGTTTGATACGAATCAGCAAACTATTTCGATTTAACTATCATAAAATACGAAAAGGTCGTGTTACAATGAATAAACAATGGCGAATTCTGTTTGCATTAATTCTTGTCTTAATTATCACCCTCTTGTCAGTTGCAAATGTTGATCCTGTTTCTGTAAACTATCTATTTGGTATGGTTGACTTACCATTGATTGTTGTGATCATAGTATCTTTACTTATTGGGGCATTACTTGTTGGCATCATCAGTTCTCTTCGAATTATTCAATTGCAAAAAAAGATTCGCCAGTTAAAGAATAGGTCCTATTTATCTCAAGAAAAGACGGATGAACCAGTCAAGGATCAAGAAGATTAAGAACGGTTCACGCGTAAAATACAGTTTTTAACAATCCCTTTTAATATAGTTATTTACGAATCTTGATATTTGGAAGTAAAGGTGGATGAAAACGTGCTTATTTCACGTGCAAAATGGAATACCAAAACAATCGATATAGTCAAAGCAAATAAGCTTGCTAATGAATTACATGTACCTGAGATTATTGGACAGTTGTTATTTGCTCGTGGAATGACGGAAGTCGATGCAGCAAAACGATTTCTAGAAAATCCAGCTTCAATGTACCATGATCCATTCTTGATGAACGGCATGAAAGAAGCTGTTGATCGAATCCATCAATCCATTAAAGAAGAAGAGTCTATTTTAGTCTTTGGTGACTATGACGCCGATGGGGTGACCTCAACAGCCCTTTTGGTTCGAGGCTTGAAAAATTTAGGGGCTCATGTTTCGTATTATGTACCTGATCGTTTTCGAGAAGGTTATGGACCGAATAAACCGGCTATCGAAAAAGCTGCTAAAGATGGAATCAAACTAATTATTACGGTAGATACAGGAATTGCGGCTCATGATGAAGCTGTCTTTGCAAAATCACTTGGTCTTGATTATATCGTCACAGACCATCATGAACCTCCAGAAAATTTACCTGAAGCCTATTGTATTCTTAATCCTAAAAAAACAATGTGTACTTATCCTTTTTCGTCGCTTGCAGGCGTTGGGGTGGCTTTAAAACTTGTTCATGGGCTATATGGACGACTTCCAGAGAAGTTGCTTAGTTTGGCAGCTATTGGAACGGTTAGTGATCTTGTTCCATTAACCGATGAAAATCGATGGATTGTTAAAGAAGGAATTAAACAGATCAATGGCGGCACATTTCATGGGATCGAGTCTCTCAGGTCAATCTGTGGGTTTGAAGATGGATGTGATAGTGATAGTATTGGTTTTGGCATTGGGCCAAGGTTAAATGCGGCTGGTCGAATGGCACATGCCAAAATAGCCGTTGAACTATTGCTTTCAGATAATCCAAGTGAGGCAGATAAGCTGGCCCATGAATTAGATGAATTAAATATCGAAAGAAAGGCAGCCGTTGATGAAATTACGGTTCAGGCAGAAATAGAGGCCATTAAGCAGCAGGCAAAACATCAACAGGTTTTTGTCATAGCAGGAAAAGGCTGGCATGAAGGTGTGATTGGTATTGCTGCATCAAGAATGGTAGAGCAATTCTACCGTCCAACTCTAGTCCTTAGTATGGATGAAACAACAGGATTAGCAAAAGGATCAGCGCGAAGTATTCCTGGCTTTAATCTGTTTGAAGCGCTAAGTTCATGTGGTGACCTCTTTGAAAAATTTGGTGGTCATGAAATGGCGGCAGGGATGACGATCCAAATTAGCCGAATAAATGAATTAAGGCATCAATTAAACAATTATTCAGAACAAGTTTTAACAAGTGATATGTTACTTCCACAAGTAGACATTGATTGTAGGCTTCAAGTTGAGGATATTAACCTCGACTTAATAACATGGATCAATAAACTAAGTCCATTTGGTGTGAGTAACCCCAAACCTTTTTTTCAACTTGAGCAAACGAAACTATCACAATTGAGGACCATTGGTAAGGCAAAAAATCATTTAAAATGTGTTTTTAATGGAGTCGAGGCAAATCTAGATGGAATTGGTTTTGGGTTAGGCGGGATTTCGACTGAAATCTCACCAATAGCCAATGTGTCTGCCATCGGTGAATTAACAATTAATGAGTGGAACGGGTTTAGAAAACCACAGTTTATGATTCGTGACATGAAGATTGATGAATGGCAACTGTTTGATTGGCGTAATGAACAACGACTCCATCAACGGCTTCAGGAATTACCAGCTGAAAAGCGCATCTGTTTGGTTTTTAATAAAAAGTCAATAAATGAAGTTGGCTTGCAGGATTATGCAGAAGATATTATAACAATAACCGATATATTAGCCGAGAAAGAGACTACATCGAAAAAAGGGAAGTACTTAGTCTTACTCGACCTTCCTGACAGCCTAAAGCAAATGGAAGAATTAGTCCTTTGGGCAAAAGGCGTGGAAAGAATTTATGCTGTTTTCCATCATAAAGAGGAACATTATTTTTCAGCTTTACCGTCGCGTGATCAGTTTAAATGGCTATATGCTTATATCAGTCAAGAAGAACGTTTTCCATTGAATGGAACGATAGAACGAGTGGCAAAATATAAAGGATGGTCCGTTTCTACATTGAAATTCATGATAAACGTGTTTTGTGATTTAGATTTTGTTAGAATAGAACAAGGAATCCTAACTATAAACAAGGAACCTCAAAAAAAACCTCTAACGGAGTCTAAATATTATCAACGTAATAGTGAACAAATCAAAGTAGAAGAACTCTTTAGCTATTCTTCATATCTATCGTTAAAAGAGTGGTTTGATAATAAACTTTATCAAGATAGTTCCGAAAAGGAGACCATAAAAATATGAATTATAGGGATTATATTGCAATTGTTAAAGATTTTCCTAAAGAAGGCATTGTTTTCAAAGATATTACCCCGTTGCTTCAAGATGGCCCAGCTTATCAATCCGCTATTGAAGAATTCACTAATTACGCTAATCGTTTACATGCGGATGTCATCGTTGGACCAGAAGCAAGAGGATTTGTTGTAGGGTGTCCAATTGCGACGTCACTCAAGATTGGCTTTGTACCAGTAAGAAAAAAAGGGAAACTGCCTCGGGAAACAGTTGAAGCTACATATGGGAAAGAATACGGTGAAGATGTGTTATGTCTTCATCGAGACGCGATAAAGCCTGGCCAAAAAGTGGTTATTGCTGACGATTTATTAGCAACAGGTGGCACCATCTCAGCAACGATTGAACTTGTAGAGAAATTGGGTGGTATTGTTGTCGGTCTTTGCTTTTTAATTGAATTAACCGATTTAAACGGCAGAGAAAAGCTTCAAAACTATGAAATATTTACTTTAATGGAAAATTAAGATTGTAAAGCAAAAAAAGAGTGCTCGCTTAGAGCACTCTTTTCGGTACTATTTTACCCATTTGATGAGCATTCGTCATTTTAATGTTGAATCTAAAGGTCTTGGAAAATATTATAAAGTAATATCAATGAAAAAAACTTTACAATTATATCTTTTTCTTTGATAATATAAACATTATTACTTTCAAAACTTAATGCAATTGTCTGTTTTTTCTTAAACGAGTAAGTCCATTTATCATTGGACTCTTTTCCTATGATTGTTAATTCTTCATTTGATCACAGTAGTCCATCGTTTTAATTAACTATTACCGAATAGCTCTTGCTTTCAATGTCGATTTTAGTTAAAAACCATCGATTCGGTGAAGTGATTCACTAAGCAATGAAGATCTTTACTATATAGAAAAATAATAAGACTGAAAAATGATGTTTTTCTAAAGTTTCCTATAAGGTGATGTGTATATGACAATTGAAGAAATATTGGATAAAGCCAAAACCTATTTAACTCAAGAAAATGTGGATGAAATTGAAGAGGCTTATCAATATGCAAAAAAAGCGCACACTGGACAATATCGAAAGTCTGGTGAACCTTACATTTATCATCCAGTCGAAGTGGCTGGAATTTTAGTAAATCTTAACATGGATGTTAAAACAATTATTGGAGGATTTCTCCATGATGTGGTTGAAGATACAGCTGTAACGCTTGATGATATAAAAGCACGATTTGGTGATGATGTGGCTCTTCTTGTCGATGGCGTAACAAAACTTAGACATTTTGAATTTACATCAAAAGAGGATCAACAGGCGGAAAACCATCGGAAAATGTTCGTAGCCATGGCACGTGATTTACGCTGCGTCCTTATTAAACTTGCGGATCGCTTGCACAATATGCGGACATTAAAGTATATGAGAAAAGAAAAACAGATTCAAAAAGCCAATGAAACGTTAGAAATTTTTGCTCCACTAGCAAATCGATTAGGGATTTCTGCTATAAAGTGGGAACTAGAGGATATCTCTTTGCGCTATTTAAATCCTCAACAATATTACAAAATTGTTAATCTCATGAAGCAAAAAAGAAATGAACGAGAAGCTTACGTTCTAGAAGTCATTAAAGATGTCAGAAATATGGTGAAGGATGTTCATATTGAAGCTGATATTTCGGGACGTCCTAAGCATATTTATAGTATTTATCGGAAAATGGTTCATCAACATAAACAATTTAATGAGATATATGATCTGTTAGCCGTAAGAATTGTGGTTAAAAGTATCAAAGATTGTTATGCTGTTTTAGGGATTATTCATACACATTGGAAACCGATGCCTGGACGATTTAAAGATTATATCGCGATGCCAAAGGCCAATATGTATCAATCCCTTCATACGACCGTCATTGGTCCAAAAGGTGATCCTTTAGAAGTTCAAATAAGAACAGAAGAAATGCATGAAATTGCTGAATATGGAATTGCAGCTCACTGGGCATACAAAGAAGGTAAGACAAAGAACGTCAATAACAATTTTGAGGATAAATTAACCTGGTTCCGAGAAATTCTTGAATGGCAAAATGAAACTGTTGATGCCCGTGAATTTATGGAATCATTAAAAGTTGATCTCTTTTCAGATACGGTGTTTGTCTTTACACCAAAAGGTGACGTCTTTGAATTGCCAGCAGGATCTGTTCCTATAGATTTTGCTTACCGCATTCATACAGAAATTGGAAATCAAATGGTAGGAGCCAAAGTTAATGGAAAAATGGTTCCTTTAGATTACAAGTTTAAAACAGGTGACATTGTTGAAGTTTTAACTTCAAAGCACTCTTATGGCCCAAGTCAAGACTGGATCAAGATAGCCCAAAGTTCACAAGCAAAAGCAAAAATTAAACAGTGGTTTAAACGACAGCGACGTGAAGAAAATGTCATCAAAGGGAAAGAACTTATTGAAAAAGAACTAAAAGGACAAGGATTCAATCCTAAAACAATTTTAACCGAAGAAAATTTATTAGACGTAGCAAGTAAATATAGCTTTACAACGGAAGATGAAGTATATGCCGCTGTCGGTTATAATGGAGTACCTTTAAAGCAATTGGTCTCACGTTTGACAGAGAAAGAACGTAAAGAGAAAGAGACAAATCCTGACGAAATCCTAAAATCATTTCCGGATGTCAGCACGTATACCAATCACCGCAGAGCAACATCCGGTGTCAAGGTTAAAGGAGTAGACAATGTCCTCATTCGATTATCAAAGTGCTGCAATCCAGTTCCAGGTGATGCGATTGTTGGATATATCACAAAGGGTCGAGGCGTTTCGATTCACCGAGTGGATTGTGCAAACATTACGCATGGTGAAGAGAATGATCAGCGCTTAATTGACGTTGAATGGGAAATTGTGGACGAGAAATCAAAACAGTATAATGTGGATATTGAAATTATCGGTTTTGATAAAAATGGCTTATTAAATGAGGTCCTTCAAACGGTTTCAGAGACTCATACATTGATTAATGCCGTATCTGGAAAAGCAGATAAAAACAAAGTCGCTTATATTCATATGACGATTGCGATCAATAATACGAGTCATTTAAGACGGGTCGTCGAAAAAATTAAACGGATACCTGAAATTTATTCAGTTAAACGGATGATGCAATAAAGTGAAGCTTCCATCAGTGGGGGTTTCCTTCATCCCCCACCTATCTTCTTTGACTACTCAGAATCGAGGTGGGGGTCTTTACTTGCCGTTAAGGCGGGATAAAGAGAAAGATTTTATGAGGTGACACTATGCGAGTGGTAGTACAACGAGTAACGGAAGCCAAGGTGATTGTAAATCAAGAAACAGTTGGCCAAATTCAAGAAGGCTTACTCCTTCTTGTTGGTATAAAACAAGATGATACATTAGAAGATATAAAGTATGTAGCAGATAAGATTGCAGGTTTACGTATTTTTGAAGATCAAGATGAGCGAATGAATCATTCCGTGATAGATATTAAAGGAAGCATTTTATCAGTGTCTCAGTTTACTTTATACGGGGATACACGAAAGGGAAGACGTCCAAATTTTATGGAAGCCGCTAAACCACACGTCGCAGAACCTCTCTATGATGCCTTTAATGACTATTTAAGAGGGAAAAAGATTCCTGTTGAAACAGGTGTTTTTGGAGCTATGATGGATGTTTCGTTTACTAATTCAGGTCCTCTTACGTTAATTGTTGAAAGTAAAGAAAAAGTGATTAAATAACCGATGATTTGGCGATCCTAATTTATTATCAAGTAATAAAGAAGGGATCGTTTTTATGAGATGTAATGATAAACAATTGAATCATATGGGGATCAATGCCTCCCTAATAGAAAAAATGGCCCTTTTTGTTGAAAATAATGCCGTCATAGATCCAAGTCAGCATAAATATGAGGATATCAGAACGATAAAAAGAAAAAGTCATCGTTTTTAACGGCTATATCATTATATAAAATAGTGTTTATTCAAGGGAGATCATTTTATCCCCCTTGACAAGATTCGTTAACATTCGTATGATGAAAAAAATGACTTATTTTAAGACAACACTTAATACCGATGATAGAGAAAAGTAACTAGGATAAACTGATCACAAGAGAGGAATGCCATAGGTTGAGAGCAGTTCCGATCAGTTCTAGTGAAAAGACACTCTTTGAGGTGCTTTCCTGAATAAAGTAGGGGGGGCCGTGATCAGGCGTTAACTGAGGAAGGAAGCTTGCTCTACCAAGCTTTGAATTAGGGTGGTACCACGAATCGACCTTTCGTCCCTTGTTTGTCACACGCGTGATAAGCAAGGGATTTTTTAATTTAAAGGCTTTTTTGATAAGAAGGCGGTGACGAATGAAGAATCAATTCATCGCAGGTTGGCTAACAAGACAGTCTAAGTTATCTAAGACCCTAGGTGATGCTTATTTTTTAAGTCATGAAGGAGGAAGTAATAATGATTCAAATCCCGCGAGGTACTCAAGATATATTACCTGAACAAGTCGAATTATGGCATAAGATAGAAGAACACGCTAAAGCATTATGCCACTTATTCAACTATCAAGAAATTCGGACACCTATTTTTGAATCAACGGATTTATTTCAAAGAGGCGTTGGGGACACGACTGATATCGTACAAAAAGAAATGTATACATTTGAAGATCGAGGTGGACGTAGTTTAACGTTACGGCCGGAAGGAACAGCATCAGTCGTTCGTTCTTTTGTTGAGAATAAGCGCTACGGTCTTCCTGATCAACCGGCTAAATTCTTCTATAATGGTCCAATGTTTCGCTATGAACGCCCTCAGTCAGGCAGAATGCGCCAATTTACACAATTTGGTGTTGAAGCGATCGGGAGTAAGGATCCAGCTATTGATGCTGAAGTCATCTCACTTGCCATGCAGTTCTATCAAGGTCTCGGTTTAAAAAAACTAAAATTAGTGATCAATAGCTTAGGTGATCCTGAAAGTCGAAAGGCACATAAAGAAGCCTTAGTCAATCACTTTAAACCATCGATAAATGAATTTTGCAGTGATTGTCAAGCTCGATTAGAGAAAAACCCACTGCGAATTTTGGATTGTAAAGTCGATCACGATCATCCACTAATGAGTACGGCACCATCCATCTTAGATTTTTTAAATGATGAATCGAAAGACTATTTTGCGAACGTTCGTCAATACCTTGACGCTATGGAAATTCATTATGTAGTCGATCCAACTCTTGTCAGAGGTCTTGATTATTACAATCACACAACGTTTGAAGTCATGGGTGAGGGATTTGGTGCCATTACAACATTAATGGGTGGTGGACGTTACAATGGTCTTGTTAGCGAACTAGGTGGTCCAGAGTCTCCAGGAATTGGGTTTGCACTTAGTATCGAACGACTTATTCTTGCTCTTCAAGCAGAAAAGGTAGAAATTGGTCAACCGAAGCCAATCGATTGCTTTATAGCCACGATTGGCGAGCGGGCGAAACAAGAAGTTCCCGTCATTATATATAATTTGAGACGAGAAGGAATATCTTGTGATCAAGATTATATGGATCGGAAAATTAAAGCACAGTTTAAACAAGCAGACCGATTAAACGTGCCTTTCGTGGTTGTTATAGGTGATGAAGAAATTGAAAAAGGCGTTGTTAACGTTAAAACAATGGAAACTGGAAATCAACAGGAAGTTGAGATTCAGCAATTAGCTAGCTATATAAAAGAACATATTTCTTAAATGAGGTGGACGTAGATGTATCGTACAGAGAATTGCGGTGAGTTAACCGAAGCACACGTTGGAAAGTCAGTTAAATTAGCTGGATGGGTTCAGAAAAGAAGAGATTTGGGTGGCGTCATCTTTATTGATTTAAGAGATCGTTCCGGACTTGTTCAAATTGTCGTTAATACGGAAACGGCTCCGGATGCCTTTATCATTGCTGACACAGTTAGAAGTGAGTATGTCATATCTGTTTCCGGACATGTTGTTAAACGTGATCCACAGTCTGTTAATGAAAAAATGTCGACAGGGACGATCGAACTCTTGGTGGAAGAAATGGCTATCATTAACAAAGCGAAGACCCCACCATTTGCGATTAAAGATCAAGTCGATACGGCTGATGATGTCCGATTGAAATATCGTTATTTGGATCTACGACGTCCAGAAATGGTTGAAACATTAAAAATGAGACATCGGATTACACAGAAAATCCGTAAATATCTTGATGAAAAAGGATTTCTAGACATTGAAACGCCTATTTTGACAAAAAGTACACCAGAGGGGGCACGTGATTACTTAGTGCCTAGTCGCGTACATCCTGGCGAATTTTATGCCCTTCCTCAATCACCACAGCTATTTAAACAATTGCTCATGGTATCAGGTATGGAAAAATACTATCAAATTGCTCGTTGTTTCCGTGACGAAGACTTACGTGCGGACCGTCAACCAGAATTTACTCAGGTCGATATCGAGATGTCATTCTTTGAACAAGAACCCTTTATGTCTATGATGGAACAACTGATGGTTGAACTTGTAGATGAAGTAAAAGGGGTAAAAGTGACTTCCCCATTCTTAAGAATGACTCACAGAGAGGCTATGGCACGATATGGCAGTGATAAACCAGATATTCGCTTTGACATGGAATTGAAGGACCTATCAGATATCGTAAAGGATTCCTCGTTCAAAGTCTTTCAACAAGCGGTACTCGGAGGAGGGCAAGTAAAAGCTATTAATGTAAAAGGGCAGGCTGAGGCTTATTCTAGAAAAGCGATAGACGAACTTGCGGTGTTTGTTAGCACTTATGGAGCGAAAGGACTTGCTTGGCTCAAAGTTGATGAGGGAGGATTCAAAGGACCTATCAGTAAATTCTTTGATGAATCAACGGCTGAGAAGATGGCCGCTCAAACTCAAGCAGAAAATGGCGACCTCTTATTATTTGTTGCTGATAAGGCAAAAATCGTTGCTGATAGCCTTGGTGCTCTTCGAGTGAAATTAGCGAAAGATCTTGGTCTTATTGACGAATCGGTTTTAAGTTTCCTTTGGATAACAGAATTCCCGTTGCTATCGTATGACGAAGAGGCGGGACGTTACGTTGCTGAACACCATCCATTTACAATGCCAATGATGGAAGACATCGAAAAATTAGAATCAAAACCAGGTGAAGTAAGAGCGCAAGCGTATGACCTTGTCTTAAATGGTTACGAACTTGGTGGAGGCTCACAGCGGATTTATCAACGTGATATTCAAGAATTAATGTTTAAAACACTTGGCTTTACAAAAGAAAGAGCAACTGAACAATTTGGTTTTTTGCTCGATGCTTTTGAATATGGTACGCCTCCACATGGCGGCATTGCTTTAGGCCTAGATCGTCTAGTGATGATTTTATCTGGTCGTTCGAACTTGCGTGACACGATTGCTTTCCCTAAAACAGCAAGTGCATCATGCTTATTGACCAATGCACCAAGTGAAGTGAGTCCAGATCAACTCAAAGAATTGAGCCTGGAAATAGACAAACCTAAAATAACCAAATGATCATCTTTTACTAATATGAGCAAAAGGGACAAATTTTCATCAATTGAATCCATAAAAATAGCCATTTTTACCTAAGGGTATTCCCTTGATATGCAAGATTGCATGTGCTATGCTTTATTCAAGCAACAAGAGTCCTGTAGTGTTCGCCAGAGACCGCTATGTTTTGACCGAACATATTTTTGATCGGGAGCTTGTGTTTTCATCAGGAATACATGCCTTGAACTACGAGGACGTATGAATGATGGGACAGGGCACCCACCTGCTGAGTGCGGGTTTCAAAACAACGGTTGTTAAAGACGGCACATAATGGGACTTTTGTTTTTCTATTACTTATAAATACGTAAATCTAATAGTAAAGATATAAATTCAGACTGTAGACAATCTCGAGAATTTCGAGTATGTCTACAGTCTTTTTTACTTTAAAATAAGGTGTAAAAGAATCAGTCTGGTAAGCCGCTGCGGTTGGATGCTTTCCGCGGGCGGCTAATTAAATTGTCTATGCAGGAGACGCTTACTTTTACTACCATAAATTTAAAGAAACTAGCAACTTGGACATGGCAAGTTGTTTGATTACTAGTTGATCGGAGCGGAAGGCGCTTGACTCCTGGGGGATTAGCGTTACAGACGAGACCCCGCAGGAGCTAGCGACGAGGAGGCTCGGCGAACGCCCCCGGAAAGCAAGTGGAGCGGAAATCAAGCTTTTCTCCTACCATTCATATACAGAAATTAAACAAAAGCACCTAAGAGCGTGCTCTCGATACCTTTTGTCGACAATCTGAAATTAAAAATAGTATCTTCAATGATGTGAACACTAAAAAAGCTCCCAAAATTAAGGGAGTTTTTTTATTTCGGTTTAAATATTTTTGTCGATGGCTTAAGGCCAAACAACTCTGAAAGCTTTCCAATATGAGTTAATTTAATAAAGACTCTTTAACGGGCAATTTTTTCAAGATTACCGTTTTTGTCCATTTTAAAGGTGGATCCCATTAACTCATCCTCATCGTCCTTCAAAGCAACCATCCGTCTTGCACGATCCATAATACCAATGAGTGATTGATAATCTTCTTCTATGGTTAACTGTTTTTCTTTTAATTTGACTATTTGAGTTTCTAAGTCTTTTATCTTGTTGGTTAGCTTGCTATTTTCTTCTTTTAATTGCTGATTTTCTTTTGTTAATCTATCACTTGATTGGCCATGCAAATCTAGTGTTTGTAAATAATGAATCACGTCATGTAACTGTATTGAAGTAGGTTCAACAGGATAAGACTCCGTTTCTACTACTTGAGAATCTGTTAATGTATTTTGAATTGACGTACTTTTATTTTCAACGTCGAGATTAAGACTTTCTGTATAAAATTCAGGTTGACGGCGAAGCCCAGTTGATTTTCGAGCGGCTTTAGCCTGTTTTAATTCAGCCCGCTTCATCTGCTTTCTTTGTTTTTTTGCAATCGCAATCGCTTGCTCATATTTTCTTCTAACAATAGCATTCCACCGAAAACCACAAGCGGCTCCAGTACGATTAAGATGGTCGCCAACTTCTTCAAAAGCTTCAAGTTGGGTCCCACCTTCTCGGATATGTCTTAATACGGTTTCTGCTAATAGGAGGTCATCCTCATGTGACCATGCATCTTGTCTTACTTTTGTCATTCTGACCGCTCCTTCTGTTGTCTTTGCTAGAAATATTGACAAAAGAAGAGAGTTTTATACACTGTATTGGTAAATTTGGTGTTTAAAAGAGTTTATAAACAAGATTTAGAGGTTGTTCAAAAAGCTACCAAATGATAAGTTGCGAATCTCGGCGTTGGCTTGTTTTTCCGGTCCTCATGTAGTAAACACCTACATTCCGGTCCTCAAAACGGCGCCGCCTTGACCTTCTTGCTTCTAATTTGTCCCCTTTTTGAACACGCACTTTATTCCTCACTTTTTTTCGTTTTTTCGTTGGGTAAAATAGTCAAGTCGTTTTTGTATCGATTTCTCATAACCTCTATTGACAGGTTTATAAAAGCTTCGATTCTTAAGATGCCGAGGTAAATAGTCTTGTGGAACATACCCATCTTTAAAGTTATGAGGATATTGGTAGTCAATCCCATGACCTAACTTTTTCGCCCCTTTGTAGTGAGCATCTCGTAAATGACGAGGCACTTCACCATTTTTTTCATTTTTTACGGTTTGTATAGCTTGGTCTATCCCCGTGATCACACTGTTACTTTTTGGGGCAGTAGCAATGTAAAGAGCGGCTTCACTAAGAGGGATGCGAGCTTCTGGAAAACCGACATATTGAACTGCGTACGCAGCGGCTTGTGCAATGAGAAGAGCATTTGGATCAGCAAGTCCAACATCTTCGGCGGCATGGACATAAATTCTTCTCGCAATAAAATTAGGATCCTCGCCGGCAACGATCATTTTTGCAAGCCAATATAACGTTGCATCAGGATCTGATCCACGCATGCTTTTAATAAAAGCAGAAACGGTATCATAATGATTATCACCATTTTTATCATATTGAAGCATTTTCTCTTGAATCGATTCTTCGGCTACTTCTTTATTGATATGAATGGTTCCGTCAGAGTCAGGTGGAGTCGTTAATACAGCTAATTCTAGGGCATGTAGCGCCGTCCGACTATCACCACTCGCAACTTGAACAATATGCTCCATCGCATCCTCATCCACTTTGATATGATAATGGCCATAGCCTCTTTCTTTGTCTTCAAGGGTATTCTTAAGTATTTGTTTTATATCGTCATGACTTAAAGGTAAAAAACGAAATAATCGTGATCTCGAGAGTAACGCAGCATTAATTTCAAACATCGGGCTCTCTGTCGTCGCACCAATTAGGATGATGGTGCCTTCTTCTACAGAAGGGAGGAGGGCATCTTGCTGACTTTTATTAAAACGGTGTATTTCATCTATAAATAAGATGGTCCGTTGCTCGTCATATTTAAGTCGATCTTTTGCCTCATTAATTATTTTTCGGATATCATTGACTCCCGACGTCACAGCGTTTAATTTAGTGAAATACGCTTTAGTTGATGCGGCAATAATTTGAGCGAGTGTCGTTTTTCCCGTTCCAGGTGGTCCAAAGAAAATCATCGGTGTGAGCTTGTCGGCTTGTATCGCCCGACGAAGTAACCGCCCATGACCAATGATATGCTCTTGTCCAATAAATTCATCTAAGGACCTTGGACGCATACGGCTAGCAAGTGGTCTAGGTCCACGATTCGTTTTTGATCTATCAGAGAAATCAAATAAATCCATATTATCAACCTTTCAATCTGTTTTTTAGCAGAGTTAATTTTTTATGGGAATTCATAGTGAAGTTAGATATTATCTACCATTTGCCACTTTTATCTAAAGTTATTATAAAAATTAGTCATCCTTTGTTTAAAAATTCGCCTGATTATTGTGTGAATATAATCAACTTTTTTAATTCAATAGATGATGATCAAACTTTTTTGTTAAAGTTTTCTTTTCCCATATACGTTCCTATTCTTTCGTGCTATAATAGCAAAAGTTTATCCTAGAAAGAAAAAGTCAATCTCAAAATTTCTAAAAAACAACGGCATTAATGTGAGGTTAACAGCTGCAATCAGGTATAAAATTGAGCTCTTTGTTGATTAAAAAATAATAAATTTTCTAACTGATCAAAGCTCACTCATTATTTCATTCTATAACATTATTAATGGAGGCGCATCTTTAATTGGAAGCTCGTTTTATTGCACGTCATCGTTTTTTGTATGAACAATTGGTCTATTGGACAGTTTTCTTTATCGGTATTGTTATTATGAACTTTGGAATTGCACTTATGATCACTGCGAGCTTAGGAAGCGCCCCATGGGATGTTTTTCATATTGGGTTATTTCAGAAATTAGGTCTTACTATTGGCACATGGTCGATTATCGTCGGTTTGTTTATTCTTGGACTTACAGCCATATTAAAAAAAGAGAGACCACAAATAGGGGCTTTTGCAAATATGTTTATAGGAGGGGTCATGCTAGATTTCTTCCTATCTTTACCTTTTATGAAAACCCCGTCTCTCTTAAGTGATCAAATAATTATGCTTAGCATAGCATTAGCGTTTAATGGTATTGGTATTAGTATTTATATATCGGCTAAGCGCGGTGCGGGTCCTAGAGATACTTTAATGTTATACTTAACAGAGGTTACAGGTCTGAAGCTTTCAACAACGCGTAGATTAATGGAACTCTTAGTATTAATTATCGGGTGGTTTTTAGGTGGCCCAGTATCTGTAGGAACGATTCTTTTCGGTTTGTTTATTGGGTCGGTAGTAGGAAAAATTCTTCCGATATGCGAAAATATAGTGAAACATATCTTGAGAAGAGGTGCACACATTGAAAATATCCACAAAAGGCCGATACGGGCTAACCATTATGATGGCTTTAGGTAGAAATGTAGGTCAGGGCCCCCTTTCTCTCAAAGCTATCGCAGAGGCTAATCATTTATCAGAACATTATTTAGAACAACTCATCGCACCGCTTAGAAATGCGGGTTTAGTAAAAAGTATTCGAGGTGCCTATGGTGGGTATGTACTGACAAAAGATCCTAAAGAAATCACAGCGGCTGATGTGATTCGTGTTCTTGAAGGACCGATACAACCTGTTGAAGTTATGGACGATGATGATCCTGCTAAGAAAGAGCTGTGGGTTCGAATCAGAGATGCGGTTAAAGGTGTCCTTGAAGGAACGTCTTTAGATGATTTAATTCATTTTGATGATGATCCCCATGTTCAAGATCCTTACATGTTTTATATTTAAACATCAAAAGTCGGGTCACTGGATTATCAAAATGTATCCATATACAATATATAATTAAGCAAACCATGAAACCTGTCATTGTATGAAATGGCAGGTTAAAATTCTTTAAGTTGAGAAAAAATTCGACTTGATATAGTATTTAGCTTAGTTCTGGTTAAATTAATTAATCATGCCTATATTAAACATCTGTTGTTAGCTTATTTCAATTTAATGAAATATACGAATAATGAATCATAGTTAGCAGGCAGTCAATTTGATATGGCTTATCATAAGGAAGTGTCGAAATGGAACCCATTTATCTTGATCATGCAGCTACAACCCCCATTCATCCGAAGGTACTTGAAGAAATGATCCGCGTCTATGAAACAACGCCAGGTAATCCATCAAGTATTCATCGATTTGGTCGAGATGCAAGAAAATTAATTGAGCGGTCTCGTGATCTTGTTGCAAAAGATCTAGGTACAGAAAGTAAACAAATTGTCTTTACTAGTGGGGGAACAGAAGCGGATAATATGGCGATTATTGGTACAGCCTTTTCGAGAAAAGATAAAGGAAAGCATATAATTACAACAAAGATTGAACATCATGCTGTATTAAAAACGTGCGAGTATTTGGAGACGTTAGGATTTGAAGTTGATTATTTGGACGTCAATGAACAGGGCGTTATCAGTATGGAAGATTTGAAGAAAAAGCTCAGAGATGATACCATTTTAGTTTCCATCATGTATGGTAACAATGAAGTTGGATCTATTCAGCCAATACGTGATATTGCTCATTTATTAGAATCCCATCAAGCGGTTTTCCATACGGACGCCGTACAAGCGTATGGATCAATAGATATTGATGTTCAAGACACACCAATAGACTTACTTTCCATGACAGCACATAAGATTAATGGTCCAAAAGGAATTGGATTCTTATATATTCGAAAAGGTGTTCAACTTGATGTCTATCAGCATGGCGGTGAACAGGAGCGCAAACGACGTGCTGGGACGCAAAATGTACCTGGAATTGTGGGCTTAGCTAAAGCCGTTCTCTTATCTAAAGAGGATTTAGGACGTCGTACAGAGAAATACATGCAGTTTCGTCAATGTCTTTTAGATATATTCGACGAATCCGGCATAATATATAAAGTAAATGGGCATCCGAAATATTTTCTCCCGCATATCATGAACGTCTACTTTCCTGGTGCTAATGTGGAGACGCTATTAACAAAACTTGATCTTGCAGGTGTCGCTGTATCAAGCGGATCGGCATGTACGGCAGGTTCAATAGAACCTTCACATGTATTAAGTGCTATGTTTGGAAAAGACGCTGATGAAAGTCGTCATTCGATTAGAATTAGTTTCGGTCGTGACTTATCAGCAGATCAAGTAGAAGAAGCAGGACAAATTATTGCCAAATCAGTGAAAGATCTTGTAACTAATTAAGAGTAAAGGTGGTGCTTAACTTTTGGAAAAGTCACCCAGTGAAACAAGGGTTATTGTAGGGATGTCTGGCGGCGTTGATTCTTCTGTCACTGCCCTCTTACTGAAACAACAAGGATACGATGTAGTTGGTATCTTTATGAAAAATTGGGATGATACGGATGAAAATGGGGTATGTACAGCCACTGAAGATTATGAAGATGTGGCCAAAGTAGCGAGCCAACTAGATATTCCGTATTACTCGGTTAACTTCGAAAAAGAGTATTGGGATAAAGTATTTACGTACTTTTTAGATGAATACAAAGCAGGTAGAACGCCGAATCCCGATGTCATGTGTAATAAGGAAATTAAGTTCAAAGCTTTTCTTGACCATGCGATGAACTTAGGTGCGGATTATGTTGCAACAGGTCATTATGCGCGAGTTGAACGTACTGAAAATGGTGTAAATATGTTAAGAGGAATTGATCGAAACAAGGATCAAACCTATTTTCTTAATCAATTAACACAAAAACAACTATCGAAAACTCTCTTCCCCTTAGGCGGTTTAACAAAACCTGAAGTACGAGAAATTGCGAGAGAACACCATCTTGCTACGGCAGGTAAAAAAGATAGCACAGGGATTTGTTTTATTGGCGAACGTAATTTTAAAGAATTCTTGAGCCAATACTTCCCAGCACAAAAAGGTGAAATTCGGACCGTTGACGGGGAATACAAGGGCATGCATGATGGTTTAATGTATTACACGAACGGTCAACGGCAAGGTCTTGGTATTGGAGGCCCCGGAGGACCATGGTTTGTTTCCGGTAAGGATTTAAAAAATAATATATTATATGTGGCTCCAGGAATTGATCACCCTTCATTGAAATCAGAAGGGCTGCTTGCCGAACAAATAAACTGGATTAATGGCATTCCAAAAGAGAAGGAATTAAACTGTACAGCTAAGTTCCGTTACAGGCAAGAAGATCATCCAGTACGAGTCGTCATAACATCGGATACAGAGGCTAAAGTTATTTTTGATCAACCAGAGTGGGCGATTACACCGGGCCAAGCCGTTGTATTCTATGATGGGGAAAAATGTCTCGGTGGTGGAACAATTAGCACAGTATTAAATCAAGAAACAAAAGTTGATATTGATTTTGTGAACTCAACAGTCATTTGATTGTTGAGTTTTTTAACACTTTAAGAAAAATTAGGTATTAAGTATAAAGTATACGCCTTTGTCTGTGCCTTATAGCCCCGCAATCGGCAAGTTTTCTTTAACTATTCATTTATCGCCAGCATTCAAAATTCAAAATGACATAATATATCATTTTTTCTCCCGCATTAACGGCGAAGATTGAACCCACCTCAAGGTAATGCGTGTTGGGGGATAACTGCCTACTTCAACTAACAATCAGCAGAAACGAAGAAACCCAACTATTCGAATCAATTAAGGGGCAAAATCGCCTCAATTTTTTCTTTTAACCGACACGATTTGCATTAAATTCCATGAAATCTTAACCCTATATTTGTTATACTGAAGAAAGACACTTGAACGGTAAGTGAGGAGGTTCAACGAATGGAAAATAAAATTTTAGAGGGAATTGAATTGATGAAAAATCATCAATTCGAAGCGGCTGCTTCTACATTTAATGATTTTATTGAAAAAAACCCAGAAGACCCGATTGGTTATACTAATTTTGGAAATCTGTTACTTGCCGCAAAGCAGCCAGAACAATCTGTATCTTTTTTCCATAAAGCTTTATTATTAGACGAAAATTATGCTTCTGCGGCTTTTGGGTTGGGAAATGCTTTATTTGAATTAGAAAAGTATCGTGAAGCGACCCTCTTGTTCGAACGTGCAAATCAAAATGGCATCCATGAAGGGGACCTCTATTATATGCTGGGTCTTTCATATCACCATATTGATCAGGATGGAAAAGCCTTAGCTGCGTTTCTGCGTGCAACAGAACTTAATCCAAAAGACACTGATGCTAGATTTCAGTATGGCCTGCTGCTCGCTCAAATGAATCAACTTGATTTAGCAAGGGAGCAATTTGAACAAGTGATTCATGAAGATTCCACTCATTCAGATGCTTACTATAACCTTGGTGTTATAGCCGTTCGAAAGGGAAGTCATCTAGAGGCGATGACTCATTTTAGACAAGCTTTAGAAAATAATAAAGACCATATGCTTGCATCATACGGATTGAAACAATTAGAGAATGAGATGAAGAAGGGATAGACGGCTTTTCATGAAGGTAGAAAATAATAATCAACCCGCATTGGATCTATTCTCCGAAGATCAAAAATATATTATCGGTGAACCGATACGCATAATCTTTCAAAATAGTGACAATGGTTACACTGTACTTCTTGTTAAAATTATTGAGACAAATGAATCGATTCAAGAAAAAGAGATAGGTGTCGTTGGATATTTTCCGTCTGTCCACCTCTATGAACGATATCAATTCGTTGGAAAAATAAAGAATCATCCTCGATATGGGAAACAATATGAAATTCAGCAATTCCGAAAATGTCTGCCTCAAACAAAAGCGGGAATCATTCAATATCTATCCAGTGATCTTTTTCCAGGAATAGGCACAAAAACAGCCGAAAAGGTCGTCGATACACTCGGTGAAAATACCATATCGATGATCTTAGATAATCCAGATTGTTTGAGACAAGTGCCTAAATTGCCTGAAGATAAAGCGATGTTTATCTATGAAACATTAATGAAAAATCAAGGACTTGAAAAAATCCTTATTGCTCTCTCAGATTACGGTTTTGGTTCACAACTGGCCATGAAAATATATCAAGCATATGGAGACGTTACGTTAGACATTGTTCAAGATAATCCATATCAACTCATTCAAGATGTTGAAGGAATTGGGTTTCAACGGGCAGATGAATTAGCGAAAAGTCTTGGTATTTCTGGAAAGCATCCCTATCGTTTACAAGCTGGATGTTTATACTGGCTGAATGAAAATGCGATGAATGAGGGACACGTTTTCTTAAACGAAAATGATATAGTTGATTCAGTAAAAGGATTACTTTCAACACAAGGTCATCAAATTGAAGATTCAGAGCTTATGCATGAAATTCGCGTCTTAGAAGAAGAAGATCGACTCGTATTAGAGGATGGAAATGTCTATTTGCCAGAATTATATTATGCTGAAAAAGGTATTGTATCAAATATAAAACGTCTCTCGGAACAAACCGATTATCAAAATGAATTTTCGGAAGCTGAATTTTTCTCTGCTTTAGGTCGCATTGAAGAAAAATTAGGCATGCAATATGCATCTAGCCAAAAGGATGCCATCCAAAAAGCGATTCAATCCCCCATTTTGCTATTAACTGGTGGTCCGGGTACGGGAAAAACAACTGTCATTCAAGGTATTGTCGATACTTATGCCGATTTACATGGTATTTCTTTAAATCCAAAAGATTACGATGAGGAGAATCCATTTCCTGTATTATTAGTCGCTCCAACAGGCCGTGCAGCAAAACGCATGAGTGAATCGACACAATTACCTGCCGTTACGATTCACCGATTGTTAGGATGGAAAGGTGGATCTGGATATGAGCGAGATGAAAATAACCCCATCCAAGGTAAACTCATTATTGTTGACGAAATGTCCATGGTTGATATTTGGCTTGCTAATCAACTGTTAAAATCATTGCCAGATAAAATTCAACTTGTCATTGTAGGAGACGAAGATCAGTTGCCATCCGTGGGACCCGGTCAAGTTTTAAAGGATTTATTAAAATCAGAAGCCATTCCAATTGTTCGGTTAACCGACATTTATCGTCAATCTGAAGGATCTTCCATTATCGATCTTGCACATACAATTAAACAAGGACACGTACCAAAAGATCTAGCAAAACAAATGGAGGACAGAAGCTTTTTCTCATGTCCACCATCTCAAATCGTCAACGCCATTCGTCAAGTTTGTGATAGTGCGATTAAAAAAGGATATACGACAAAAGATATCCAAGTTTTAGCGCCCATGTATCGGGGAAATGCGGGTATTGAAGCAATAAATGAGTCGCTTCAAGAATTATTTAATCCTCCATCAGAGCAAAAACGAACGCTTCAATTTGGGGACCGACTATTTCGTATCGGTGATAAAGTGCTTCAACTCGTGAATAATCCAGATGACCAAGTTTTTAATGGCGATATTGGTGAGATTGTTGCTATTTTCACAGCAAAGGAAACCACTGATCATGAGGAAACGGTGGTTGTTTCGTTTGATGGCATTGAGGTTTCGTATTTAAAACGAGATCTTGGTCAATTGACTCTTGCCTATTGTTGTTCAATTCATAAATCACAAGGTAGTGAGTTTCCAATCGTCATTCTTCCTGTTGTTAATAGTTATCGACGTATGTTGAAAAGAAATTTACTTTATACGGCAGTCACACGAAGTAAAGAATTTTTAATTCTTTGTGGAGATATCGGTGCATTTACGTATGCCATAGAAAAACGAACCGATGAGAATAGAAACTCCCATCTGGCCGATAAATTAAAAGAAAGATTAAACGTATCAGTAGACACAGACATGGCCGTTAAAGGAGACGATGACCTACCTTTTCCTTTGGAAGAAGATAATATTCCCTTTCCACTTCCTGATGAAAATAGGAAAGAACCATTATCATCCAAAATAGAAGACATTGAACCTTCCGTTTCATCCCCTGATGTAAATCCAAAACATGTATAAATTTGAGCAAATTGGACATCCTGTGATTACTATCATTCGGAACGTAGATAAAGAGGTGGATCACAAGATGAAATGTCCAAACTGTTCAAGTTCTAATCTTGGAAAAATAGGCATGAACCAATATTACTGCTGGAATTGTTTCATAGAATTAACACTAGTCGAAGGAAATCTATCACTCAACCAAGTCGAAGAGGATGGATCTCTTACCACACTTAACGATTTGTTTGATGAGAATCAATTGAAAGCAGAGAATAATGGTTTTTAAAAAAAGAATAACATAGCTAGGATGGAAAAATCGGTGTGTGTACACCGATTTTTTGTTTATTCACCGTTCATATCTTTGTTAAGGGCTGCTTTGTCGATACCTACCTTAGTTAACCTATCTTTTTGTAGTTGGGCGTTTCCTCCATATATGAGTGAAAACGTTTTTGTCATCGTGCATATAAAGACGTCATTTGGCAAAAATAAGCTATGGAGGGGATCAACTATGGTCAAGTGGTCATCGCTAGAGTGGCTCAAACGTCTCGCTATTTTACTATTTATATTTTTAAACTGTTATGTATTTTATCGTTTAATACCCTTTTTATCCGATATTTTGCACTTTGTAACTAAAATACTCTTTCCATTTGTCGTAGCAGCCTTAATTAGTTATTTATTGCACCCCATTGTTAAATTACTACAAAGGAATGGCATACCAAAGACAATAGCGATTCTTTTAATATATGTGGTTTTTTTTGGTTTAGTAGGTATTGGATTATACAAAGGCGTTCCCATATTCATTAAAGAATTAAGGGGCTTTGATTACGAATTATCCCAATACGGAACGATGTACCATCACCAAGTGGATCACGTCTATGACTCAACGCCAGAAGCTGTTCATGATCATGTTAACCATTTTGTGGCTAACCTCGAACATGAACTCGATGGTTTTGTTAAAAAAGCGTTATCGGCATTATCTTGGTTTTTTCATTCATTTCTTACGTTATTGATTATTCCTTTTTTATCTTTCTATTTTCTAAAAGATATAGAACGGATTGGTGAAACTTGTCAGGCACTATTACCTGAACGATTGGTACATTCTTCAAAAAAAGTACTGTTTGAGATTGATGATTCTTTAGGAAAGTACATACGGGGACAACTTTATGTTTGTGCCATTCTTGCGGGGATTGCGTTCTTTGGTTTATGGATTTTAAAAATACCGTATCCCATTGTTTTTGGAGCGTTTGTTGGTATAACCGATGTCATTCCGTATTTTGGTCCATTAATAGGCGCTATTCCACTTGTTTTTATGGCTGCTACGATTTCGGTTAAGAAAGTGATCTTTGTTTTACTATTAATCGGTATCATTCAGTTATTAGAAGGGAATGTGATTGAACCTCTCGTTGTTGGGAAGAGTGTCGAAGTCCATCCGTTACTGATTGTACTTTCGCTAATTATTGGAGGGGAAATAGGTGGCGTTGTTGGAATGCTGTTTGCAGTTCCAGCTTTCATTGTTCTTCGTGTCATAATTAAGAGTTACAGGCAAACGAGAGCGTTGACAAAATAAATCCAACTCACCTATAATATCGTTTGGATACTCTTGTTGAATTATGTTAGAATAACACTATATATAGAGGATCTATTAGCATTTCATAGATACTTGCGGGGAATGACTACATAGGGTCCAAACAGAACTAAGAGGATCAAAATTCTCTGTTTGGTGAACGACATTTAAGGTGATAAGGCGTAAGCAGAATGCTTTCGTCCCTTCATTGGAGAACGGGATGAAGGCTTTTTTACTATCATCCTTTGATTATAAATTTGAAGACTGACTACATCATGTAGTGTTAAATAGGTTTTGGAGGTATTTTTAATATGAAACATTTTAGTTCGACAGAGATTAGACAAATGTATCTCGATTTTTTTAAACAAAAAGGTCATAAAGTTGAACCGAGTGCATCTTTGATTCCTGTAAATGATCCAACCCTACTTTGGATTAATAGTGGTGTTGCAACCTTGAAAAAGTATTTTGATGGAACTGTTATACCCGAAAATCCAAGAATCGTAAACGCTCAAAAAGCGATTAGAACAAATGATATTGAAAACGTCGGAAAGACGGCTAGACACCATACGTTTTTTGAAATGCTTGGAAACTTTTCTATCGGTGATTATTTCCGTGAAGAAGCCATTACTTGGGCTTGGGAATTGTTAACATCAGATCAATGGTTTAGCATGCCAAAAGACAAACTTTTTGTGACGGTCTATCCAGAAGATAAAGATTCGTATAATTGTTGGATTAAACTTGGTGTCTCACCGGATCATATTGTTCTCTTGGAAGATAATTTTTGGGAAATTGGAGAAGGCCCCTCTGGACCGGATACCGAAATCTTTTTCGATCGTGGACCCGCTTACGATCCAGAGAATTTAGGATTGAAACTGTTACAAGAAGATATTGAAAACGATCGCTATATCGAAATTTGGAATATTGTATTATCTCAATTTAATGCCATTCCATCTCTTTCAAGAAGTGAGTACCCTGAATTGCCTAAAAAGAATATTGATACGGGAATGGGATTTGAACGTATGGTATGTGTTCTTCAAGAAGCAGATACCAACTATGACAGTGATTTATTCATGCCCATAATTCATGAAGTTGAACGTCTGTCGAAAAAAAAATATCGTGCTGGAAATAAAGCGGATGACATGGCCTTCAAAGTGATTGCTGACCATATTCGAACCGTGACATTTGCAATTAGTGATGGGGCGCTTCCATCCAATGAAGGAAGAGGATATGTACTCCGCCGGTTACTTCGAAGAGCGGTGCGATATGCCCTTCAGTTGAATATTAAGGATCCGTTTATGTATAAACTAGTCGCTATTGTTGGTCGTATCATGAATTCATTCTACCCTGAAGTCGAAAAAAACACCGAGTTCATTCAAAAAGTGGTCCGTACTGAAGAGGAACGCTTCCATGAAACACTAACTGAAGGTATAGCTATTTTAGAAGGCATGATTGATACAGCAAAAGCAAATAACGAAACGAAACTTTCTGGAAAAGATATCTTTCGTTTATATGATACCTTTGGATTTCCTGTTGAGCTTACGGAAGAATATGCAGAAGAAAAAGGTCTAGAGGTGGATCATGAAGGATTTGAAAATGAAATGGCACAACAAAGATCTCGTGCCAGAGAAGCTAGACAAGATCAAGGGTCTATGCATGTCCAAAATGAACTTCTTGGGTCCATTAATGTCCCTAGCCAATTTGTAGGATATGATCATTTGACTGCTTCATCTACCTTAAATGTTCTTATTCAAGGTGATCAGAAAGTAGACTCAGCTAAGCAAGGTGAGGAAGTTCTTGCCTTCTTCGATCAAACACCGTTTTATGCAGAAAGTGGTGGCCAAGTTGCGGATCAAGGTCAATTTGTCAATGATTCAGCGATATTAGAAGTTAAATCTGTGCACAAAGCACCTAATGGTCAAAATATGCATATGGTCATTGTGAAACAAGGTTCTGTTCACACGGGGGATGTATTTAAGGCTGTCGTTGACCGAAAAAAACGGATGAATACAGAAAAAAATCATACATCCACACATTTGCTTCACCAAGCATTGAAAGATACGTTAGGAACGCATGTCAATCAAGCGGGATCTCTTGTGACACCTGATCGCCTTCGTTTTGACTTCTCTCATTTTGGACAAATTACTGAGGAAGAACTACAAACGATTGAACGAATTGTTAATGAGAAAATTTGGGATCAACTTCAGGTTAACATTTCTGAGAAACCGATTGACGAAGCAAAGGCCATGGGGGCGATGGCTCTCTTTGGTGAAAAATATGGGGACATAGTTCGAGTCGTACAAGTAGGGGATTACAGCTTAGAACTATGTGGAGGCTGTCATGTTAGAAATACAGCCTTCATCGGTCAATTTAAGATCGTATCTGAAAGCGGCATTGGTGCAGGAACTCGAAGAATTGAAGCTGTAACAGGACAAGCTGCCTATGAATTTGTCAATAAGGAGATTCACACGCTTGATGAAGGTGCCGAGCTTTTGAAAACGAATCGAGAGCATGTACCTGATAAGATCACACTTCTTCAAAAACAAGTGAAAGAACTGGAAAAAGAAAATAATGCTTTATCAGCAAAAATCAGTCAATCTCAAGCTGGTGATTTAATTCATTCTGTAACTGAGCAAGATGGTATTCCATATATTGCCAAGAAAGTTTCGGTATCAGACATGAACCAACTTAGAGCGATGGTGGATCAATTAAAAAATAAATTACAATCGGGTATTATCCTGCTTGCTGCAAGCAACGAAGGTAAAGTTAGTCTTGTATGCGGGGTATCTAAAGATTTAATTGATAAAGGCTTCCATGCGGGTAAAATTATAAAAGAAGCAGCTTCCCGTTGCGGCGGTGGAGGTGGCGGCCGTCCTGATATGGCACAAGCAGGGGGTAAAAACCCGGATAAAATACAAGAGGCTTTAAATAGTGTCTCAGAATTCATTAAGGATGCGGCCAAAATTAAGTAATAGTATCCAAGTCATTGTGACGGAAACCAAGATCATGATAAAACATGATTAGGTTAGGATACAGTAATTAAAATTAGTTTCACCTGGGGGATGATGAATTGGACAAAACCATGAAGTTCAATTTTAATGAAGAAGATAAACATGATGCACGTGACGTATTATTTCAAGTGTACAATGCCCTTCAAGAAAAAGGATACAATCCAATTAATCAAATTGTAGGTTATTTACTTTCTGGTGATCCAGCCTATATCCCAAGGCATAAAGATGCAAGAAAACTTATCCGTTTGATTGAAAGGGATGAGATCATAGAGGAACTGGTTACAGCTTACCTTAATGAAAAATGAGAGGACTTTAGATAAACCAATGAGAACGATGGGTCTTGATTTCGGCAGTAAAACCATAGGTGTAGCGATTAGTGATGCTCTTGGTTTTACAGCTCAAGGAATTGAAACAATACATTATGAACAACATAATAAACACGTCATTGATGAAAGATTAACGAGTTTAATCAAAACATATGACGTCAACAAGGTGATTGTTGGATTACCAAAAAATATGAATGGAACGATTGGTCCCACTGGTGAAGCTTGTCAAACTTTTGCGGAACGAATCAAAAAAAAATACCGTTTACCAGTTGAGCTTTGGGATGAACGTTTAACGACGATGGCAGCTGAGCGGATGTTAATATCAGCAGACGTGAGTCGAAAAAAAAGAAAAAAAGTAATTGACAAAATGGCGGCGGTCTTGATTCTACAAAGTTATCTCGATCGGCATGGCATGAAAGGATGAAATAATATGCATGAACACCATGATCATGAACATGGACACGAAGAAGAACAGGAAAGAATTATTATTCCAGATCCTGATACAGGAGAAGACCATCTCTTTGATATTCTCTTTACATTTGACGTAACTGAGACGGATAAATCTTACATGGTTGTTACCCCTGTTGAAACAGATGAAGAAGATGACGAACAAGAAGTTTTTGGTTTTAGATATGAAGACAATGATGGTAATTTTAAACTTTTCCCAATAGAAACGGACGCTGAATGGGAAATGGTCGAAGAAATGATCAATACATTTTCTGAAGAGGACGAATAGAATCACATCACATGTGGGTTACAAGACCTATTAAACATTTTTTATGCTAGGGAAAGGCCTCCTTGTGGAACTCACAGGAGCCTTTTCCTATGGTTTCATTTAATTTTTATCCCGCCTTAACGGCCAAGTAGAGATCCCCACCTCAAGATTCTGAGTATTTAAAGAAGATAGGTGGTGGATCAACTGCCCGTAAAGGTCCGATTGGTTCAACTAAAACCATCAGTGGGGGATGAAGAAAACCCCCACTGATGGAAGTTTCACTTTATTTGAGCTATTCGTTACCTTGTATGGCTGAAAGGAGTTCACGTTTTGTTGAATGCCGATCAAAATTCAAAAAAAGTATTTCGTAAAAGACGTATTATAGTCATTCTTTCGTGTTTCTTTGTTATTGCGGTCCTTATCGGATCTGGGGTGGCCTATTTTTTTCATTCCATGAAACCTATGCAAGTGGCTAATAAAAAAGAAAAATTAATCACCATTCCATCTGGCGCAACAACGCAAGATATTGGTAAAATCCTTGAGAAGGAGGGGCTTATCCGTCATGCGTGGTTATTCAAATATTATGTAAAATATGAACATGTGAACGGTTTTATTGCAGGTTCTTATTTTCTGTCACCTTCCATGACATCTAGACAAATCATTTCAGATATCCATCAAGGGAAGCAAAAATACAAGTACGTTTTGACTATTCCTGAAGGTTTATGGTTAAAAGATATTGCACCCAAAATTGCTCAAATCACAGGTGAGAGCAGCGAACAGATTCTTCATTTAATGAGTGATAAGACATATATTAAGACACATTACATGACGAAGTATCCTTTCTTATCACAAGATATCCTACAAAAGGGGATTAAATATCCACTTGAAGGATACCTATTTCCTGCGACTTATCGGTTTCAGAAAGATAATGTCACACTCGATGATGTCATTAATAAAATGCTATCAGCATCGAAGTCTGTTTATGAACCATACATAGACCAAATTAAGAAAAGCGATCTAGGTTCCTTGCATAAAGCCCTAACTCTTGCATCTGTCGTCGAAGCAGAAGCTGGAGATTATAAAGCGCAACAACAAATTTCTAGTGTTTTTGAAAATCGGATCAAAAAAAATATGCATTTACAGAGTGATGTAACCGTAGCCTATGCATTCCAAGAGCACCTGAATCGAGTGTTTTATCATCAATTAGAAATAGAGTCTCCTTATAACACGTATCACGTTAAAGGCCTTCCTATTGGTCCTATCAATAATCCAAGTGAAAATTCATTGAAAGCTGTTCTAAATCCTGTAAATACAAAGGCATTATTCTTTTATGCTAGACCGAATGGTCAAATTCTATTTGCTAATTCTTACAAAGACCATGAAGCCATAGTTAATAAGTATAAACATGAATGGGAATCTCAATAAAGTGAAATTTTAATTAGAGGGTGTGTGGTCTATCTAGCCGCTTTTAGCGGGATAAAATAACCATTGTGCCTGAAAGGGGTGAGTGAAAACTGGATTATGAAGTGTTGTCAAGATACATCGCCTCCTTTGTACCAGAGGACGATGAATCCATTGAAAGAATTGAGAAAGAGGCCAGAGAACGTGGCATCCCGATTATGCAGCGTGAATCCATGGCTTTTTTGCAGCAGTTGATTCGTTGGTTACAACCAAAACGTATTTTGGAAATTGGGACTGCGGTAGGATTCTCAGCCATTAAAATGCATTTATCTAATCGAGAGCCCTTGATCTACACAATTGAGCGAGATGAGGCTATGTATCAAGAAGCTTGTGAAAATGTAAAGAATTTAAAACTTGAAGAAGCCATATACCCTATTTTAGGTGATGCAGGTGAGTTAATCAGTGAAATAAAAAATAACGGACCTTTCGATTTAATCTTTATTGATGCCGCAAAAGTTCAGTACCAAAAGTTTTTTGATTTATATTCCCCACTTTTAGCTGATGGAGGAACCATTGTTTCCGATAATATCTTATTTCATGGTCTTGTGATTGATCCTGACAACTTGGAAAATAGACGTGCAAAACGGCTTGGGCGAAAGATGAATCAATTTAATCAATGGTTAAGCAAACAGCATGAGTATTCAACTGTTTTTCTTACATTAGGGGATGGACTTGCTCTCAGTACAAAAAAGAGGGACAAAGATTTTAAAGATTAATTAGAAAGGAAGGGACGGAATGGATAGAAAGCCGATTATTATAGGTGTTGCTGGAGGATCTGGTTCAGGTAAAACAACCGTAGCAAGGGAGATATGCCGAAGCTTTCCAGAGCAATCCGTCGCTGTTCTAGAGCAGGACGCATATTATAAAGCACAGGATGAAAAATCCATGGAGGAACGTCTTCTAACCAATTATGATCATCCCTTTGCCTTCGACAATGACCTACTTATTGAACATGTTCAGAACCTCCTTCGATTCAAGTCCATTGAAAAGCCTATATATGACTATACAGTACACACAAGATCTGATAAAATTATTCCTGTCGAACCAAAAGATGTCATCATTTTGGAGGGCTTTCTCATTCTTGAAGATGAGAGACTCCGTAACTTAATGGATATCAAAGTTTTTGTTGATACGGATTCAGACATACGGATTGTGAGGCGAATTCTTCGTGATACGGAGGAGCGTGGGCGTACCGTACAATCGGTTATCGATCAGTATTTAAACGTCGTTAGACCGATGCATCTTCAATTTGTTGAGCCAACCAAGCGTTATGCAGATATTATCATTCCAGAAGGTGGCCAAAATTTGGTTGCCATTGATTTAATGGTGACTAAAATAAGATCTGTGCTTGAATCAGTTGATTCCTTTTCATAAAGGATTTACACTAAACAGACATACATTTTACTCAAAGAAGAGGTTCATTTTTTAAAAAAATTAACGATAAGACTGTGTTACTTAGAAGACTGAGGAGGGGATTTCATTATGGCTGAAAAAAAAATGCACTATATGACAGCTGAAGGTAAAGCGAAACTTGAACAAGAATTGGAACATTTAATTACTGAAAAAAGAAAAGAAGTTGTTGAAAGAATTAAAATTGCTCGTAGTTTTGGTGATCTCTCAGAGAACTCTGAATATGATGCCGCAAAAGATGAACAAGCTTTTGTTGAATCACGGATCTCACAACTTGAACAAATGATTCGTGATTCGGTTATTATTGAGGATGATGAATCAACAGATGTTGTGAAAATTGGTAAATCAGTGACATTTAAAGAATTACCTGATGGTGATGAAGAAACATACATGATCGTCGGTAGTGCTGAATCTGATCCTTTTGAAGGAAAAATTTCTAATGATTCACCAATGGCAAGAAGTTTAATTGGACTTTCTGTCGGTGAAGAAGTTAGTGTAGCCACTCCTGGTGGCGACATCCGAGTGAAAATTGTTTCAGTCAAATAAAGTGAAACTTCCATCAGTGGGGGTCTTACTGCCCGTTAAGGCGGGATAAACTATCCATGTCGAGTTTTTGGGATGGTAGCAAGCTAACTCATTCCATTACCTGATATGGAGCCAACCTTTTAGCTCAGCTAAAAGCCGAGTAAATCTTACTTTACATGATGAGCCAAAAATGGAGATTTTTCCATTATAGCTTATAAATAAATAAGATCCGTTAACATTGAATGATGAAAGGAGGTCATTCAGTCTAAACGGATCTTTTTTAATTCAGTATATAGTTGTCGAAATAGTCTCATAAGAGTTTAACCTCTGTATGAAAAAGTAAATGAATTTAGTCACCACAAATTATAACGTTGGAAACTGTCTCAGGGTAGTTTGATAGTAGTTTTCTTTATCGTCTGTTAATAGAAATTCATAGATGATTTTCTCTGCGACTTCTGTGAAAATCTTTGTTGACCCATCGAAAAATAAAACCTTTAATTGCATCGTTTTCCGATCGTAACCAATGGTATCAAAGCTCGTCAATTCGGAAAGTGCTCGATTAAAAGTGGTATAATTCATAACCATTTTCCCTCCCTGTACATAACATATTATAGATCATATGCTTTATTTCCTGCTATATGCCAAAAAAAGTGTTTTTTAGACAATAACTTTATAATTTTTCTTGCTTCTAATTTGTCACCTTTTTGAACAGAAACTTGAATGTAGTGAACTCATCTGCATATATTAAAAGTAATAGCAAAGATTCATATGGAATTAAAAGAAGTTTTTAATGATTGGCGGTCATTATTCATACAAATGAGACGAAAAACTTATAAGTATTTCCTCGATAATTAATCATCGAGTAAAAGTTTCTTTAATATTCTAAACTATTAATCTTAAGTCTGTACGCCTTAAGAAGTGGTACAATAAGGTTATTATGATTCAAGGAGGACATCGTTTATGAGAACGGACAAGTCTCCATCGCGTTCTTCTAGACATAAAAGAACGTCTGATCGAGCATTAAAATGGTCGATTTCCATTGTTTCAATCTTAATTCTAGCTGTAGGGTGTATATTCGTAGCCATGTTATTAAAAACATCAAGTGAAGAATCTGCTCCTACACACCAACAAGTGAATGATAAACACATTAGTTCTAATACTAAAGATACAAAAAATGATCCGTCAAGTAAAAATGATGATAATCGAGCACCAAATAATCCAGATGAAACGACAGATAATAGTTCAGACACCAGCGATGAAGAATCAAATGAATCAAATGATCCATCTACAGAAGACCATGTCACATCATATGATAAAGGAACGGCGGACTGGAATGCTCAGATTAAAGCCATGTCAGAGGCTACTGGAATACCTGAATCAAATATGACGGTGTACTGGCTTGGTAACGGAGGAGGCCCAAATAGTTCACTTGGTCGCGTGGCACCTAAAGATGCCCCAAGTCAAAAATATGTTGTACACCTTGAGTATAAAAATGGAAAATGGGAAGCTGAAAGTGTAAAAAAACCTTCTGAATAAGTGAAAAGATGCCTTCTTTTGGAGGGCATTTTTATTTTGCTAAGGCTTAATTAATTTTAAAATGAGCTATCAAGATAGTTATGAATCTATCCTTTATCCCGCCTTAACGGCAAGTAAAGACCCCACTGATGGAAGTTTCACTGTATCCTTTCCATTGAATGAGACACACGGACTTTTAAAAAAGTATGTTTTAATCCTACGACTTGATGTTAGGTAGATGTAACCATATAATGAATAAATCATAGTAATATAATAATCATGGAAAAGAGGTTTGTAATGAAATTAGGACTTATTGGAGCAATGGAAGAAGAAGTTGAAATACTAAAACAAAAACTACAAAATCGAACGGAGAAAGAGCTATTAGGTAGCAAACGATATACAGGCCAGATCGGACCTTTTGATATTGTATTAATACAATCAGGTATCGGCAAGGTAAACGCAGCCATTGGTACAACATTACTTATACACGAAGAGAAGCCAGATTACATTATTAATACGGGTTCAGCTGGGGGTTTCAATCCAGACCTAAATGTTGGTGATGTTGTCATCTCCTCAGAAGTTCGTTATCATGATGCTGATGCGACAGTCTTCGGTTATGAATATGGGCAGATACCTCAAATGCCACCTAGCTTTGAACCCAATCCTTTACTCGTTTCGATAGCAGAGAAAGCCGCGAAAAACAATCACACTATTCAAGTTGTTAAAGGATTAATCGCAACTGGAGATTCATTCATGTCTGATGGCGAACGCGTAGACTTTGTAAAATCAAAATTTCCATCGATTCAGGCTTGTGAAATGGAGGCAGCAGCTATAGCTCAAGTTTGTTACCAGTTTCATGTTCCTTTTGTTATTATTCGATCCCTTTCGGATATTGCGGGAAAAGAGGCTAATATCTCGTTTGATCAATATTTAGTAACGGCAGCTAAACATTCAGCAGAATTGATATTATCTATGTTAGAGGAGTTGAAAGAACATGCCTAAAAAAATGAATGTAGAAAGTTTCAATTTAGATCATACAAAAGTTAAAGCACCTTATGTTCGGCTTGTTGGCGTTACTCAAGGTGAACATGGGGATAAGATTTATAAGTACGACGTTCGCTTTTGCCAACCGAATAAAGAGCACATGGATATGCCAGGACTCCATTCTCTTGAACATTTAATGGCTGAGTTTATTCGTAATCATATTGATAATATATTCGATGTGGGTCCAATGGGATGTCAAACAGGATTCTATGTTTCAATTCTAAATAATGATAGTTATGAAGCTATCCTTCAAGCTATAGAGAAAACGTTAAATGACGTTCTAACGGCTACAGAGGTACCTGCTTGTAATGAAATTCAATGCGGCTGGGCTGCGAGTCATAGTTTAGAAGGAGCACAAGCCATTGCGAAAAAAATGCTTGAACATAAATCTGAGTGGACGGAAGTGTTCGCTTAAAAAAGTAGGATGAGGGAAAATGACAGTCTATCATCGTGTACATGAGCTGATTGGACATACGCCGTTGCTTGAAATAACGGCGTTTCCACTTCCAAAAGATGTTCATATTTATGCGAAACTGGAAATGTTTAACCCCGGTGGTAGTATTAAAGATCGTCTTGGTTTGGCATTTATAAAAGATGCGATAAAGAATGGTAAAGTAAAACCTGGAGGTACAATAATCGAACCTACCGCTGGAAATACAGGCATCGGTATTGCACTAGCCGCCATTGGTCAAGGTCTTAATGTTATCTTCTGTGTTCCAGAGAAATTCAGTGTTGAAAAGCAAGAACTTATGCGAGCTCTTGGTGCAAAAATTGTTCATACTCCTACCTCAGAAGGCATGCAAGGTGCCATTAACAAAGTAAATGAATTATTGAAAGAAATACCTAATTCTTATTCTCCGCAGCAATTCTCAAATCCCGCTAATCCAAAAGCCTATTACAATACTTTAGGTCCAGAGTTATGGAACGATCTTAATGGAAAAATAAATATTTTTATAGCTGGTGGTGGAACCGGTGGTACATTTATGGGTACTGCTGAATATCTTAAAGAGAGAAATCCAAGCATTAAGACGATGATCGTCGAACCAGAAGGGTCTATATTGAATGGTGGACCAAAAGGTAGCCACCGAACAGAAGGTATTGGTATGGAATTTATTCCTTCATACCTTAAAACCAACTATTTCGATAAAATTTATACGATTAAAGACGATGATGCATTCAAACGGGTCCATGAATTAGCTAAGAAAGAGGGATTACTCGTGGGAAGTTCCTCGGGGGCTGCATTTCACGCTGCTTGGAAAGAAGCACAAGTATCGCCTAAAGGAACAAACATTGTCACTGTTTTTCCAGACTCAAGTGAACGCTATTTAAGTCAAAATATTTACCGAGGAGACTAATCATATGAGGCCTAAAACGAGAATGATTCATTCAGGAATAACGGGAGATGAGTACACTGGAGCTGTATCCGTGCCTATTTATCAAGCGAGTACGTACGAACAAGAAGCAGTTGGAAAGCATAAAGGTTATGACTATTCTCGAACGGGAAATCCCACACGGTATGCTTTAGAAACCTTAATAAAAGACCTTGAAGGTGGTAAAGCCGGATATGCATTTGCATCTGGTATGGCTGCAATAAGTGCCGTGATGATGCTTTTTAAGAGTGGCGACCATATTATTTTAACGGATGATGTTTATGGAGGAACCTATAGGGTCATTTCAAAAGTGTTTAGTCAATTTGGCATCGATGCAACATTTGTTAATACAAGTGATATAGAAGCTATTGTTTCAGCCATTCAAGAAAATACGAAGGCTATATATCTTGAAACACCGACGAATCCGTTACTAAAAATTACAGATATAAAGGCTGTCTCTAATCTCGCTCATAAACGAGATTTACTATTAATTGTCGACAACACATTTAGTACACCATACTGGCAGCAACCGCTCGTTCATGGTGCAGATATTGTTGTTCACAGTGCGACTAAATACATTGGAGGACATAGTGACGTTGTTGCAGGATTAGTCGTCGTCAATTCAGAGAAACTTAGTAAGGATCTTCATTTTATTCAAAATTCGGTTGGAGGTATCTTAGGGCCTCAAGATGCTTGGCTTCTTATTCGAGGTATCAAAACACTAGGTATTCGAATGGAAGCCATTGAAGCGAATGCAAAAAAATTGGCCACCTACCTTAACCAACATCCCCGAGTGAGAAAAGTCTATTATCCAGGTTTAGAAAATCATATCGGTCATGATATCCAGATTAAACAGGCCCAAGGGTATGGCGGTATGATCAGTTTCGATGTTGGATCCGAGGAGCGTGTTAATCAGGTTTTAAAAAAACTCAAATATTTCACATTAGCTGAAAGTCTAGGTGCCGTTGAGAGTTTAATATCGGTACCAGCAAAAATGACACATGCCTCGATCCCAAAGAATATTCGTCATAAACTCGGAATTACCGATGGCCTCATACGGATATCCGTCGGAATTGAAGATGTCGATGATTTAATTGAAGATCTCGCCAAGGCATTAAATTAATCTCTCTGTAGAAAGCAATCCCTCCTTCATTTGAAGGAGGGATTAAATTTAGGTTGTCTTTGGTTTCCGAACAAAGCACATAATAGCAGCAATCAAAAATAATATTCCAACCAGTAACCCAATACCAACAGATAAGATGACGGTAATAAGAGCAGCGATGATAAGTAGTGTTCCTGCAAGTTTGGGTTTTTTATTACCTTTAATAAAGAAACTAGCAACAAGTGCGATAATAAACCCGATAATACCTGATAGAATTAATGAGGTGCCTAGCATGTGTACAGCTTGAACCATATCATCAGCTGTAATGGATGCATTGTTTGTCGCATTACTCTGTTTGATCAGGTCTTGTAATTCTTGTGTGTTTTTAAGTGTTTTAGCAAAGATTCCAAAAGCAAAGACCATAAGGGCGATCACCATACCTAGTATCGTGAGCGTCAATTCACCTGTTCTCTTGATCAAATGATAAACCTCCTTATAAAGTGAAACTTCCTCAGTGGGGGTACTTTACTGCCCGTTTAGGCGGGATAAAATGACCTATGACCTATTCATATGTTATGTATGCGAATTATTGAACTCCAACCTAATGTTACCATGATATTAAAAAGTTTGAAACATAAGCTAGTAACATTTACTAGTTTTAACCTTTTCAAAATCATGTTAAAGTAGGACTGGAGGGGTGGAGACATGAATATAGAGCGTCGAAATTTAGAATTAAAAGTATTAGATTACCAACGTCTAAGCTTTATCTTTACCTTTCTTAGCACGTTTTTATATTCGGGAACGGTTATCCCATTTGAGGGGAAAACCCAAGGTAAAGTTGAAATACTATTGGTTATCAGTCTAGCCGGCATTATATTGGCCCTTTTCACATATTGGCGTATGAGAGTCGCTAAAAATAAATTAAATGAAATATAAAAGCACTTACTTTTTCCCTAGAGTAAGTGCTTTTTTGCACTTTAAGTTATAAAGTATTTGTGCAACTACGCCTCTGTCTGCGCCTTATAGGTCCTGCAATCGACAAGATTTCTTTAGGTATTAACCAACATGATGTTATTATAAAAAGGGTTTCAGAAAAAAATGGAAAAAGTGGATTTATAGGCTTTACATTCGGAATTGACAAAGGTATACTTTAATTGAAAGGTCACCAATACATCTAAAGGAGGTAATGAAAATGTTATTAACTAATGTAAACCATATGTCTATATTTTTAGCAACTGAATATCATTTTTCATTGACCTCGCGGATGGCTACTATTAGTGATCAAACTGAACGGTAATCATACAGTCATTTAACTGTTATATAATAACCGCAGGTCGTGTTGTACACCTGTGGTCTTTTTATGCCTAATTTTAATAAAAGACGATCAATGAGGTTGTACTTCTCGTTGATCGTTTTTTTCTTACCCAAGTATATAAAGTGAAGTAGCCCTAGCCGGCCTTCCTTTTATATAAATATATAAATCTTCATAAAGGAGCGGATATAACTATGGAACCAATTGTAACAAGACTATCAACTGCAGTAAAAAAAGGTAAACAATCATTCTTGTGACAAATTAATAAGAAGGGAGGGGATCTCGGTGTTCAAAATTCAACTATTTGCGATAACCCTCACGATAACAGTAAATAAACAAAAGACGGATCTAACGAAGAAGTATCATCATGACCAGCGTGTCAAACAGTTAAAAGAAGAAATGCTTCAAAAACGTTTAAAACAAATGCCACATATTTAATTTAACTCGTGTCCGATCGAGCAAATATAAAGGAGGAAATAATGAAATGATGAAAATAAAAGAACTAACCAAAGGGATGAAAGCATGGTTTGTAGAGGATACAAGTTTTTTATAACTAAATTCAAGTAAAGAAGGGAGGGATCGGTATGTTTAAACTTCACTTATTTATCGTTACCCTTACCGTTTCTATTAAGCACCGTAACGCTGCAGAGCGATATGAAGATGATAAAAGAATGAAAGAATTGAAAGAAGAAGTTATTCAGAAACAATTGAAAAATGGTTTCCACAATTTTTACTAATCGTGCATAACGTAGCCGAATAAAGAAAGTCTTTTTGTACAGAAGTTGTACAGTAAGACTTTATAATAGATTAAATAAAGAGACTAATTATGACCTTCATTGGCCAATAATCAGTCTCTTAAGTAATTTATCCGGGCAGTAAGCACCCCACTGATGGAAGGATCACTTTATTAACATATTTCATGATCAAAGTTTGTCATGATCAACAAAACGTTCTCCTTTTATTTCACTGAGTAAATTGACGGCCACTCGAGCTCCATCACCACTCGTAATAATAGTATGAACACTAACACCGGCGGCTACTCCACACGCCCATATTCCTGGTATATTGGTGTGTCCATCCTGATCGACTTCAATAATCGTTTTTACATAAGGTTCTTTTCCTGGCATAGTCTTTAATCCGCTGTTTTCAGCAAGTTTTGAATTCGAGCCGGTAGCCAGAATTACCTGTTTGCCTTCAAATGTTTCTCCGTCTTCCGTTTGAAGAAGGAAAGCACCTTTATTGTTTTCAATTGAGATGACCTGTGCTTTTTGAATCTTAGTTCCAAAAGATTGGGCTTGTTCTTTTCCTATTGAGACCAATTCTTTGCCACTTAGCTCTTTTGCACCATAGTGATTTTTTAATAGGGCTCGTTGTGTCAATCCTTTTTCATTATCTAACAAAAGTGTTTTTTGTCCTGCCTTACTTGTAAATAAAGCAGCACTTTGTCCAGCAGGCCCTCCACCTACAATAATAATGTCATACATAAGTTTACCCCTCCTGAAATCATCTGTTTTTTAGGTCTAAATCTATCATAACGAAGATGATCGTATTCATCTCTCAATATGCTCATGAAAAGAAATGTTTCCTGTGTGTAATTTGTGAAATCCATATCTTCTATTAATAAAAAGATGTTCCAAATATAATGATGATGCATGACAAGTCAAATTTAAGAAACAGCATTAAAATAGGGATTGCTTGAAATGTAGACTCAAGTCAATCCCAGGATTTATTTATGTTTTCGATCTTTTATGTGGTTGACGATAGAATTCATTAAATAGCTTCATCAAGGCTCTTTTCTCGATACGTGAAACATAACTTCTTGAGATGTTTAATTTTTTAGCAATTTCGCGTTGGGTAAGTTCATCTTGGTGGTCAAGACCAAATCTAGCAATCACAACTTCCTTTTCTCTTTCATCTAGTATATGAAGATATTCATATACTTTTTTCTTTTCCATATTCAGGGTGATTTCATCTACAATATCTTTGCTTTGGGATTTTAGGATATCAATGAGTGATATCTCATTACCTTCTTTATCCTGTCCAATTGGATCATTTAAAGAAACATCTTTTCTTGTTTTCTTTAAACCTCGAAGATGCATGAGTATCTCATTTTCAATACAACGAGCAGCATAAGTGGCCAGTTTTGTGCCTTTACCAGAAGAGTAACTTTCAATCGCTTTAATTAAGCCAATAGTGCCAATGGAGATGAGGTCTTCGCTGTCTTCCTTTGTATTCTCGAATTTCTTAACTATATGAGCGACGAGACGAAGATTATGTTCAATGAGCTTATTTCTTGCCTCAGGATCCCCTTGTGCCATTTTTTCAAGGCACTCTCGCTCCTCCTGTCCTGAAAGAGGCTGAGGAAAGGCATTGTTCTTCACATAAGATACAAACAACCAAAATTCTTTAAATAAGTACACTATACCTCCAAATAAGGATAGCATGTTCTCCCCCCTTTTTCTGGGCTTAGGCACTTCTCTTTAATCATATGTACCAGAGGGGCTGTACGGTGTCTGTCCCAGTGAATTTTTATCAACGATGTCCTGTCAAATAGGGGGGAGAAATAGAAGTGACACATCTGGTTAGGCAAGCTAGGTTATATCAAGAACTATTAACTATTTAATGGAATTTTTATCTCATTTTATACGTTAGCCCAGTCATTTAGGAAACTGACTCATATATTAATCATGTAAGTTAGAAATAAACTTAAGGAGCTGATATCATGGGTTACGGAGCAGGCGGATATGGATCAGGCTTCGCGTTAATCGTTGTCTTGTTTATCCTCTTAATTATTGTTGGTGCAGCGTACGTTTACTAAGATTTAATTTTAATAGGTTAAGAAGGGCCCTTCATTTAGAAGGGCCTTTTTCTATCAACTGGATAGGGTAGTCAGTGTGATGGTGAGATGACTAGATAGAGTTTGAAACAAGAACAACCTATACGTGTTTTTCTTGTTTTTAAACTTAACAGCTAAGCAGTATAAAAATAGAGGGAACTTGTTCAAAAAGAGAAGGATGACTTTATTTTTATACTGTTTAATATTCAGTTCATGAATTTAATTTTCTGTTCAATTGAGCGTCTTTGGATTTCTAGTTCAATAAGCTTTATAAATTCTGCACTAAGTTCAAGTTCAATAGCTTTCCAATAAGATTCAATAAGGAGATCATCTGATAATTTTTCCATACATATGCTGTTTCCAGCCGCACCTCCTTTTATTTTTCACTCTAAGAAAAATTAAGGCTAAAATGGTTTTGATATTGCCTAGGCAATGATCAAACTTGCTTTTGTTATTTATTACTCTTTGACTTTATCACGAATTAGAATATAGAACAACCGTTCTGATATCCACAGGGGAAGTGGATATCATGTGATTATTTTGTTGATAAGTTGATAAAAAGAATGAAAAATGACTAAAGGATATGTGTATAAAGTTATCCACAGAAAAAGTGGTGTCTAATATTGTCGAACGATTTTTGTTCTAAAAGTTAGAAAGTTTTATAAGGGGAAGGGAATAATAAGCTAACAAATTTTTATTAAGCAAGAGAGAGTTAAGGGGGATAGCGACATCTTTTGCTATTTTTATCAAATAATCATTGAAATATTACTCGAAATTCGTCATAATATTATTTTATGAAACCATATTAATAGTAAAACCAAAGGAGAATCTAACAACATGAAAAAAACAATGGTTTTTGCACTAATCATGATGCTTCTTGTATTAAGTGCTTGTGGTCAATCAAATACAGATGCAACAAAAAAGAAAACATTAACAATGGGGACGAGTGCAGATTATCCACCATTTGAATTTGTTAATTCAAAGGAAGGTAAAAACGGCGTTCAAGGCTTTGATGTTGATGTTGCCAAGTATATAACGAAGCAACTGGGTTACAAATTAGAAATTAAAAATATGGATTTCGATGGTCTTGTTGCCTCTTTAAATACGAATCGTACAGATTTCGTCATTTCAGGAATGACACCGAATGAAAAACGAAAAAAAGTCGTGGACTTTTCAGTACCTTATTACAGTACAAAACAAGTTGTGCTCACGACGAAAAAAAGTAATATAAAAACAATTGAGGATTTAAAGGGAAAAACAATTGGTGTTCAACTAGGTTCAGTCCAACAAAAAATAGCTGATGAAATTAATAAAAAAACAAAGATTGAGCAAAAACAATTGAATAAATTAAATGAGCTTGTTGAGTTATTAAAATCAAATCGTGTCAACGCCGTTCTATCTGAAAATACGGTAGCTAGAGGTTATGTAGCTAATAATCCCAACTTAGTAGAATTCGATGTTCCTTTTGAAGCTCCAACGGATGTGGCTATTGCCTTTCCAAAAGACAGTAAACTAAGGGCACAATTTGATAAAGAAATTAAAAAAATGAAAGAAAATGGAAAAATGGCTGAGCTTGAGAAAAAATGGTTTGAGAACAATAAATAATGAATGGTTTTTAATAGAAAGGATGTAGGTTTTGGGCATATTTAGTGGGTTTTCATTAATTGCCTCCTCAATCCCATACATTATTAATGGTGTATGGACAACCTTAGAGATTGCGCTTGTCTCAGCAATTATAGGGTTTGTCCTTGGGGTTATTTTGTCTTTGTTCAAAATTGGAAATATAAAAATTTTAGCTTGGCTGTCTGATTTTTACACGTCTATTTTCAGAGGAACGCCCTTAATTTTACAATTAACGCTTGTTTATTTCGCGACACCTCAGCTTATAGGCTATGATATTTCAGCTTTCTTAGCTGCTATAATAACCTTTGGTTTTAACTCTGGAGCTTATATGTCTGAAATCATTCGGTCTGGTATAAATGCAGTAGACAAAGGTCAATTTGAAGCAGCTGGGGCACTAGGAGTTCCATATTGGTCAATGATGAAGGATATCATCTTACCTCAAGCCATTAAGAAAATTCTTCCCGCTATGATGAATGAATTTATTACACTCACAAAGGAATCGGCGATCGTTTCAACCATTGGGGTACTCGATCTCATGCGTCGTGCTCAAGTTGTAGCTGCAGAAAATAGTCTCTATTTCCCGCCGCTCATCGTTTCATTCGCCGTGTACTACGTGCTTGTTATGATTCTAACCATACTGGGACGTCTGTTTGAGAGGAGGATGAGCCGAAGTGATTAAAGTTGATCATTTATATAAATCTTTTGGTAACAATGAAGTGTTATCAGATATTTCATTAGAAATAAAAAAAGGCGATGTTGTGGCTATTATTGGTCCTTCTGGTTCCGGGAAATCAACGCTTTTAAGGTGTATTAATTTATTAGAACTCCCATCCAAAGGAAAGATTTATATTGATAATGATGATATCACAACATTCAATCAACGGAATGTCATAAAAATCAGGGAAAAAGTGGGTATGGTATTTCAACACTTTCATTTATTCCCTCATAAAACGGTCATGGATAATTTGACGTATGCACCTATAAAGGTAAAACAGACTACAAAAAGTGAAGCTCAAGAAAAAGCGATTAAGCTACTTAACCGAGTCGGTTTATCTGATAAAGTCGATAGTTATCCAAGCCGTCTATCAGGTGGACAAAAGCAACGCGTGGCGATTGCGAGAGCTTTAGCCATGGATCCGGAGTATTTACTTTTTGACGAGCCTACCTCTGCGCTTGATCCAGAAATGGTTAAAGAAGTGCTTGATGTTATGATGTCATTAGCTAAACAAGGAATGACGATGGCTGTGGTCACTCACGAAATGGGATTTGCAAATAAGGTTGCAGATAAAGTGATCTTCATGGATCATGGTCAAATTCTCGAAGTTGCTTCACCAAATGAATTTTTTAATCATCCAGAAACAGATCGGGCAAAAGAATTTTTGGAGAAGGTATTGTAGAGGTTGATTTTCGATCAACCTCTTTTTACATAACAGATACGAACCTACAACACATGCTGTATTTCCAAATAGTCAAGTGAGAACTTGTTAAAAGTTTCACGTCATTCTAAAGGGTGTATAGATAACTATAATTTGTCATAAACCTATTTCGGCAAAAATTGAGTGATCGGTTATACTACAAAAGAAGGTTATGTACTTTAAATTATTTGACTTGGTAAAATTATGGTTATATGAGAAAATAGATGAAGATATGAGGTGTCTTTATTGTTAAAACAATTTCTACCGAATGAACATGTAAACAGTGTTTTTGATATTCACCCTAATGAATTGAAGAAACGTGGAATAAAAGGTATTATTACGGATTTAGATAATACCTTGGTGTCTTGGGATACACCTGGTGCAACGCCTGAACTCATTAAATGGTTTAAAGATATGGAAGAATGTGGAATTAAAATTACCATCGTATCCAATAATAGTGAACTTCGTGTAAAAGCATTTGCCGATCCTATTACCACACCTTATATATTCCGTGCGCGAAAACCAATGACTCATTCATTTACACGAGCTATTCATGCCATGAATCTAAGAAATGATGAGGTTGTTGTTGTAGGAGACCAATTACTCACGGATATTCTTGGTGGAAATCGACTCGGGATTTATACCATCCTTGTTGTACCTGTTGCAAAGTCAGATGGAATTGCCACGCGATTTAACCGTCTTATTGAACGATTTATACTAACGAAGATGCGGCGTAGAGGTTGGATTACTTGGGAGGAAAAATAATGTCAGATGCTATTTTTTGTGCAGGTTGTGGAATACCCATTCAAACATTGGATAAAAAGCAATTAGGCTATGCTCCGCCATCGGCTCTCGAGCGTGAAACGGTCATTTGTCAACGCTGTTTTCGATTAAAACATTATCATGAGATCCAAGATGTTTCGCTCACAGATGATGATTTTTTAAAGATGTTATCCAAGATTGGACAAACAAAAGCTCTTGTAGTTAATATTATTGATATTTTTGACTTCAGCGGAAGTTGGGTTCCTGGACTTCAACGTCTAGTTGGTAAGAACCCAATTCTTTTGGTGGGCAATAAAGTCGACTTATTACCGAAATCAACAAATAAAAATAAATTAAAAAATTGGATGCAGCATGAGGTAAAAGAGTTAGGTTTAAAGCCTTTAGATGTTTTATTGATGAGTGCCGAAAAAAAGATCGGAATTCAAGAAGTCGCTGAAGCGATTGACTATTATCGAAAGGGACAAGATGTCTACATTGTTGGTTGTACAAATGTTGGAAAATCAACGTTTATCAATCAACTTATTCATCAAGTAACGGGCGAGGAAGAAGTTATAACAACATCTAATTTTCCAGGAACAACCTTAAACTTTATTGATATTCCATTGGAGGACGGTCATTCACTTTATGACACACCAGGTGTTGTTAATCACCATCAAGTCGCTCACTATATTCAGGATCGGGAATATAAGATTGTCATGCCTAAAAAAGAAATAAAACCAAAAGTATTCCAACTAAATGAAGCACAAACATTATTTCTTGGTGGTTTGGCTCGTTTGGATTATGTTCGTGGTGGGAGAAGATCCCTGGTTGTCTACGTTTCAAATGACCTCTATATTCACCGAACAAAACAAGAGAATGCAGATGAATTATATGAAAACCAATATGGGGAACTTCTAAAACCCCCGAGTGATCCGTCATATAAATTACCAGAAATGAAACGACACGACTTTGTGATCAAAGATGATGAAATGGATATTGTTTTTTCCGGTCTAGGATGGATAACGGTTAAAGGCACAGATGCCCATGTAACTGCATACGCCCCAGATGGCATCGGTGTTATGATTAGAAAGACGATTATCCAATAATCATGAATTAAAGAAGCATTTTTGGAGAAGGAGAATGAGAAATGAAGCGTTTGTATGGCATAATAGGGGATCCAATCGAACACACTCTTTCACCTGATATGCATCAATTTTGGTACCATCAGGATCACGTCGCTCACCATTATCACGTGTTTCATGTGACGAAAGATCAACTTGAAACGGCCGTTCAAGGTATTAAAGCACTGGGCATCAGTGGCTGTAATGTCACCATACCGCACAAGGTGGCGATTATTCCATTTCTTGACGACCTCGATGATGAAGCAAGAATGCTGGGGGCTGTTAACACAGTTGTTAATAAAAATGGAAAATTGATCGGTTATAATACAGATGGTCTTGGCTTTTTAAGAAGTTTGGAACATCATCAAAAATACCACCTACCTGACCATCCCCAGGTTTTGGTTATTGGTGCCGGTGGCGCTGGACAAGCGATCGCTTTAACAATGGCAAAGTATGGAGCAAGATGTGTAGACATTACGAATCGGACCATAGAAAAAGCTGTTAAGTTAAGTCGCTCATGTCAAGTCTTTTGTGAATCAAATGGCATCAGTCTTACTGAAGCAGAAAATGGATTAGAAAAATATGACGTGATTGTCAATGCAACTTCAATTGGTTTATCAGAACACGATTCATTAATTCCAATACCAATTGAAAACAGTAAATCAAGTGCCATTTTTGTTGATATTATCTATAATTTTGAAACAAAGTGGCTTCGTCTAGCCAAACAACAAGGAAAGAGAACGTTAGATGGATTACCCATGTTAATTTTTCAAGGAGCGATTAGCTACAAACATTGGTTAGGTCATTTGCCGAAACTAAATGACATGGACGCATTTTTAAGGAATAAATTGGAGGAAAGACATGCTAACGAGTAAACAAAAGAAATTTTTAAAAAAGGAAGCCCATCATCTTAAACCTGTATTTCAAATTGGTAAGAGTGGTTTGCATCATACAGTCATCGATGAATTAAATGCTGTATTGGAAGCAAGAGAATTAATTAAAGTTCATTTCTTGCAAAATACGCTTGAAGATCCAAAAGAAGCCGGTGAACAAATTGCTGAAAAAATAGGTGCTGAAATCGTTCAAGTGATCGGCAATGTTCTTGTATTATATAAAGAATCTGAAAATAATAAGAAAATTGAATTACCTAGAGCATAGGATAGGACTAAAGATAGAATGAAAAGAATTGGACTATTAGGCGGAACGTTTGATCCACCACATCTTGGTCACCTGCTTATAGCACAAGAAGCACTTGAAAGATGTGAACTTGATCAAATATGGTTTCTTCCAAGTTACATTCCACCGCATAAAAATCGAAAGGTGACAGACAGTCATCATCGTATTGAAATGGTAAGAAAAGCGATTCATACAAATCCTTCCTTTCAAATTTCACTAATTGAAATTGAACGAAGGGGAAAGTCATATACGGTAGATACCTTGAGGCAGCTGAAACACGCTTATCCTGAATACGAATTTTTCTTTATTATTGGGGCTGACATGATACGTGATCTACCCAATTGGCATAAAATAGATGAATTATGTCAATTGACATCATTTATTGGATTTAGAAGGCCTGGATATATAGCTAAACATCCATTGCAGGCTCAAGTTCACATGATTGATATGCCTCAAATAGAAATCTCATCAAGTGACATACGAAATCGCTTGAAACATTATCGTTCATGTATGTATTTATTAAATGAGGAAGTCAAGGATTATATAAAGGAGAACCATTTATATGAGGATTGAAGAAGCAAATGAGGCTGTGAAAACGATCTTACCAGAGAAACGATACCGTCATACTCTTGGAGTTGTAGCAACGGCAGAGAAATTAGCCGAGCAATATCATGCGAATATTGAGCAAGCGAAACTTGCTGCGATGTTACATGATATCGCAAAATATTTTTCAAAAGAAGAATTATCAGACATAATAAAAAGAAGGCATGATATAACAAACGATATTCTCACCTTTCATCATTCATTATGGCATGCCCCTGTTGGTGCTGCTTATATTGAAGAGGAGTATCATATTACGGACAAAGAAGTATTGGATGCTATACGTTATCATACGACTGGGAGACAGAATATGACGCTTCTAGATAAGATCGTCTTCTTAGCGGATTATATTGAACCTGGTCGTGAGTTTCCTGGAGTAGATGAAGTGCGGGATCTAGCTGAAAAAAATTTAGATGCTGCAGTTGGGAAGTCTTTGCAAAACACGGTGACTTTTTTAGTTGAACGTCATCAACAAGTCTATCCTGACACAATTTATGCATATAATACTTATATCAAATACTTAAGGAGTTGTTTGAATGAACAATGAAGAACTTGTAAAATATTTCGCTGAAGTTGCAGATGATAAAAAAGCGCAAGATCTTGTGATGCTAAAAATGAGTGGAATTTCAATTATGTCTGATTACTTCATCATCTGTCACGGAAATTCTGAAAAACAAGTCCAAGCTATTGCCCGTGCATTAAAAGAAGCTGCTCAAGAGAAAAATATTGAAGTTAAACGTATGGAAGGTTTTGACAAAGCAAGATGGGTGCTTGTTGATCTGGGGGATATTATCGCTCATGTTTTCCATAAAGATGAAAGAAACTACTATCAATTGGAAAAACTTTGGGGAGATGCACCCGTATTTTCTCTTGAAAAACGCCCATTATAGGCATATTTATGGCTTACGATTATTTTGCTCAATTATATGACGAGTTAATGAATGATGCACCTTATGATCAATGGCTGGATTTTTTCTATAGAACATTAAATGATAATCAATTGCCCTCAGCTAAAATATTAGATGTCGGCTGTGGAACAGGAGAACTTGCACTTAAATTAATAAGAGATAAGTTTGATGTCACTGGTGTCGATTTGTCTGAAAACATGTTAGCCATGGCTAAGGAAAAGGCAGAGCATGCGAATCTGTCTTTTCCTCTTTTCCAGCAAGATATGCGAGAACTTGAACTGGGAAGTACGTTTGATCTGGTCCTTATTTTTTGTGATTCATTAAATTACCTAGAAACTTTAGATGATGTTAAGCAAACATTTCAGCGTGTCTATGAACATTTAAATGAAGGGGGAGCCCTTTTATTTGATGTTCATTCACTATATAAAATACATTCAATTTTTATAAATCATACCTTTGCTTTAAATGACGAAAATATAGCTTATATATGGGAATCATTTCCTGGGGAAGAAGAACATAGTGTTTATCATGATCTTACGTTCTTTACAAAAACAGGTGATGATCTATTCACTAGACATGATGAAACACATTACCAAAGAACGTTTGATATTGAGACATATTCAATGCTTCTAAAGGAAACCGGTTTTCAATGTCTCAGGGTTTGTGCCGATTTCACAAATGATCCCCCAACAAAGACTTCTGAGCGAATTTTTTTCATTGCAAAGAAGAATAGTTGAAGGAAAAATTCATAAAGCATCGAATAGTTAAAAGAGGGTATATCCCTCTTTTTTAGTAAGTCTATTTTTAGGTTAATGCTCTTAAAATGACAACCTCTTAAAATGAAAAAGGAGGTACATTCGATGATGGCTAAACGCTGAACTGTGGATCAACTTTCTTGTGATCCTCAATAAACTTCATTTGAGTCGCTTCAAATAAATGTTCAAATACTTCACCTATTTCATCTTCTAAGATTTGAATTCCAACGCCAGTTACCCCGCCTTTAACCATGACTTTTTTCTTTAAGGTATCGAGAGTGTAGGCTTTTTCTTCGAATAACTTACCAACCCCTATCACCATATCCGTCAATAATTGAGTTGCTTTTTCTTCTGTTATCTCTGTTGTAGACACGGCAGCAGATATCATTCGTTCAAAGAGATATGAAAGAAAGGCCGGACCACAGCTTGATAAATCTGATGAAACTCGCGTAATCTCTTCGTCAATTTCAATCGGATTTGATATTGATTGAAATAATTGGATTAAAGAGGTTTTTATTTCCTCTGTACAGCGGTTGCCGAATGTTAACAACGTAGACCCGCTTAATGTTTGATTAACGATACTTGGAATAACACGTGCAGCAGGACATGGCAAGGAACTTTCTAATTGCTCCACACTGATTGGACTAGTTATGGAAATGACGAGATGATCCTGCTCAGTTACGTCGCCTACTTTTTTTAATAATGGATAAATGGATAATGGCTTAACACATATAAATATTGTTTTAGCCTCTCTAAATACAGATTCAGCGTTGGGGACGACTTGAATACCCTCATATTTCTTACCTAATGATTCCGCTTTCGATAACGTACGATTGGTAATAACAAATTCAGATGGCTGTATGGCTTTAGAACGAATAAAGGATTCAATAAGTAATGTCCCCATATTGCCTGTTCCAATAACTCCAATTGTCACTTTTTCTTCCCCCAATCCTAAAACCTTATACCACTGTATGTGTTTATTTAAAAATCTATACGTAAAAAATTGAGGTGTAAAACCATGAATAAGCTAAAAATAGTCATTGGAGCCTGTCTTGCGATAGCCATTCTTGTCGTCATCTTATTTATTAATAAACATCCCGAATCATCGATTGAATCGGATTCTTTGAAAGAAGAAACCTTTCAATCTGTGGAGACGACGAAAAATGTGGCCAAAGCGCAAGATAATCGTCAAGAAACTAAAGCGACCGATACAAGTTTGGTCGTTGACTTAAAGGGTGAAGTCAAACATCCAGGCGTTTATAAAATGGAAAATGGGAGTCGTGTGAGTGATGTGATTCAAAAATCAGGTGGGTATACCAATCAGGCAGATCAAAATAAAATTAATCTTGCACAAAAACTTAAGGATGAAATGGTGATATTGGTTCCAAAAAAAGGGGATTCCTCCGCTGTGATGACAACAAGTAACTCCACAGCAAATAGTGATTCATCCGCTTCTACAGAGGATAGTAAATTGATTAACATTAATACTGCTACGATGGATGAATTACAGAATTTAAATGGCATCGGTCCTTCAAAGGCAGAGGCGATCATTTCGTACCGAGAGGAGCATGGGCTGTTTAAAACTCCAGAGGAATTGACGAATGTCACTGGAATAGGTGAAAAGTCATTTGAAAAGTTAAAATCAGACATTTGTGTGGAATAAGCTAAAAATCTTACGATGGGCAAATTATTATGACTTTAAGGAAAAGGGCAGAAGTTCATTCATTGATTGTGTTAAAATAGAACGTAGTTTTTTAGAACCACACGAGGTTAGTTTTTTTGGATAAACGATATTTAAAAAGGTGATGAGTGAAATTGAAAAGACTATCATGGGACCAATATTTTATGGCACAAAGCCATTTATTAGCTAACCGCAGCACATGTCCTAGACTTGCTGTTGGAGCGACGATCGTAAGAGACAAACGTATCATAGCTGGCGGTTATAATGGCTCTATTTCGGGAGGTACACATTGCATCGATGATGGATGTTATGTTGTTGACGGGCATTGCATCAGAACGATACATGCTGAAATGAATGCCATTTTGCAATGTTCAAAATTTGGTGTTCCGACAGATAATGCAGAAATCTACGTGACGCATTTCCCATGTTTGCATTGTTGTAAGGCCATTATTCAAAGTGGAATGAAGAAAGTTCTGTATGCGACGGACTATAAGAATCACCCATATGCCATTCAGCTCTTTGAAGAAGCGCATGTCGAGGTCGAAAAAGTTCCTTTTAATGACTTTTTAAATGTTAAAAAAGACTTTAATGACGAGCAAAAGGCGTTTATAGATCATTTGTTTGCCCAACTTGAGGAACGAGGAGTGGATAGTGATGAGGTTAACCGTTTATATGATCAATTACGTAAATTATTTTTAATTGGGGTTAACTAAATGATGTATGGCAAGTGTCATCATCTTGTTTTTGCCTCATGCCTTGTCATGTGGATGTTTTATGGGACTAATCTATGGATTCCACTGATCATTCTTATTGTCTACTTGGGATATATCTACATGAGATCTACATACAGCTTGTTTATAGGGTGTCTTGTGGTAAGTGTTGTTTTTGGTATGAACATCCTATGGGTGACGCAACAAGAAACAAAGCTTTCTCCAAAGAAGACGGTGTTTCATGGTAAAATCATAACTATTCCAGATTTTGATGGGGATATCGTCAGTTTTCAATTTAAGACGGATGAAGGTGAGTTGGTGGTTGCTCGGTACACACAATCCTCAATTAGTGAGAAACGATCCCTTCAAAAAAACCTCCATGTAGGAAATTCTTATCAGATCATAGGACAGCTTGAAAAGCCCAACTTTCCAACTAATTTTCATTCTTTCAATTATCGACAATATCTAGATCATAAACATATTTATTGGATATTAACAGCAGAAAAGCCGCCCCATTCACTTCCATCTTCGATAACGTTCATTGAACAGATCATGCAGTGGCGAGAAAAGCAAATTTATAGGATTCAACACATGTTTCCTGAGCCAATAGATGGTTTAATGTCAGCCCTCATTTTTGGAGATCAGTCCCATATGCCCGTAGAACTTCAGAAAGCCTACCAAACCCTTGGTATTGTCCATATTTTAGCCGTTTCTGGTCTTCATGTTGTCCTGTTATTAGCCATGGTGAACTTTATTTGTTTACGACTCGGCATGATACGAGAACATGTTCTGGTTCTATTGTTACTTTTCATCCCCATGTATGTCATTTTAACAGGGGCAGAAGCTTCTGTTATTCGGGCCGGATTGACCGGTATGTTCGTTTTAGGTTATACACTAATAAAAAAAATACATCTAACGTCGGTAGATCTGATTAGTATTGTATTTTTGGTGATGATCTTTTATGATCCAGAGGTCTTATTTCAGATGGGATTTCAGCTGTCATTTCTAGCTACATCTGCTATATTATTGTCAGCCCATACCATTTACAAAAAAGGCTTCTCCTATCTTGAACAACTACTTTGGTTATCCGTTATTTGTGAGCTAGCCACATTTTCCATCCTCATTCCATCGTTCTATCAATTTTCTTTTATTAGTTTCGTTATGAATATGATCTTCGTTCCATTAATGACCAACGTTATTTTACCGTTGTCGATGACGACTTATATTGTTAGCTATATTTATTCACCTTTATCCCTCGTTTTATCTCAATTTATGTCTTCCTTGTTAATTTATCCTCATCGAGTTTTACTCTATTTTTATCATCATCCACATTTTATTATGACCTATGGTTCATTAACACCTGTAAAACTTTTTGGTATGATCTTATTGATCTATGGTTGTTTGTGTTTATGGGAATATCATTTGAAAAGAGTGGAGTACTTACTTATTATTCCGTTCGTTTTCATGTATATGATAGTTGTTTTAAGCGGAACATGGTTTTCACAAGGACATGTTGTTTTTCTGGATGTTGGACAAGGGGATAGTATTTTAATTAAACTCCCTCATCAAAAAGGCACGATCTTAATCGATACGGGCGGGATTGTGCCTTATAAGACAGAAGCTTGGAAAAAGAGAAAAGATCCATTTAAAGTGGGACGAGATGTTGTTTTACATGAATTGCGCGGTAGTGGAATACGTCAAATTGATATGTTGATTTTGACGCACTCCGATTATGATCATATCGGGGGAGTGAAAGATCTTATCGGACAAATACCAATTCGCAAACTAATTATAAGTTCATGGTTTAATCCATCACCTGCAGATATGAACATGTTAAAACAAGCAGTTAGTCAAGGAACAAAAATACAAAAAGTCCAAAAAGGAGACACCATTAACTTTAGTACGTATGCGTTTCACGTCTTATCACCTACAACAAATCAGGATTCAAATAACAATTCGATTGTCCTTCACACACGTCTTGGTGGACTTAATTGGCTATTTACTGGTGATCTTGAAGAAGAAGGGGAGAACCAACTTATCAAAAACTACCCTAGGCTTTCGATTGATGTATTAAAAGTCGGTCATCATGGAAGCCAATCTTCAACTTCAGAACAATTTCTGAATGTCATAAAACCAAACTATGCGATGATTTCAGTTGGGAAAAACAATCGATATGGACATCCTAATCAAGAAGTTCTACAAAGACTCAGTAGCTCACATATAAAGATAATGAGGACAGATCAGCTAGGTGCCATACGATGGACTTTTACAAATGACCAAATTACTCGAGTTGACTTTGCTGTTATGCAATAAATGTCGAATGGATATCCAAAAGATGTCAGCTTAATTATTTCATGCATTGCCAATATTTTAAACGGAGGAACCTGCTCTATCTATCAATACTTTAGTATCTTTAGGTTATGATAATGAGTACAAACCCATTTCCGACACCGCATTTGACCCGGGGTATATGAGGATGTCGTTTAACATAGATGAAAGTGTAGGGGTTAGCCATTTTCTGGCTAACCCCTTCTTAAACTAACGTAACTGCCCCTTGTTCACTAAGACAATTTGCGATAAAGTGAATGGGAAGAGGGGAGCGAATGTGAGTGTCTATAACAAAGAAAGATTTATCCATACAAAAGCCTCTTGCTCCAATTTACTTATTATTCGGAAGCCAAGAGTATCTTATACAACATATGAAAAAAACAATCATAAAGGAAGCTTTATCTGAAGAAGAAATGGAAGTTAACTTATCGAGTTACGATATGTTAGAGACTTCCGTACAAGTTGGTATTGAAGACGCCGAAACTCTCCCTTTTTTTGGTGAAAAACGAGTGGTTATTTTGGAGAATGCCTATTTCTTAACAGGTTCAAAACCAAAAGTAAAAGTAGAGCATGATCTTAAACGATTTGAAGCTTACCTTGAATTACCATCACCTGATACAGTTATGATTATTCCACTATTTCATGAAAAACTGGATAAACGAAAAAAAATCGTTAAAATGATTGAAAAAAAGGGACAAATCGTTGAATTATCCCAACTTGGAGATCGATTCATCTATGATTTATTGTCGTCGATAGCATCTAAATTAGGTGTTAGGTACACAAAAGAAGGTCATGATCAATTGATGGCTTTTATTGGCCCTAACCTAATGCAACTAGCAAATGAAGTGAAAAAATGTGCTTTTTATTGCTACGGAACAGATCAGGAGATTGATCAAGGAGTGGTCTTATCTCTTGCATCTAGATCTCTAGAAAGTAACGTTTTCCTTCTTGTGGATCAAGTCCTTGCAAATAAAAGAAGAGAAGCCCTTCAATTATTATCCGATTTAATCAAACAAAAAGAAGATCCTATCAAGCTTCTCGCTTTAATAACCAGACAAATAAGGATCGTCTATCAAGTGGGTCTTTATCAAAAAGATGGTTACACACAACAAAATATTGCATCTAAAATTGGCGTCCATCCTTACGCTGTCAAACTGGCCAGCCAACAAGCAAAGCACTTTGATTTAAAATGGCTAGAATATGTACTTACGAAGTGTACAGAGACAGATTATCAAATGAAAACGGGGGGCATGGATAAACGTCTTGCTCTGGAATTGTTTATTCACAGCACGGCAAAAGGTGCTTAACATATAAAGAAAACTCGCGTATAAGGCGCAGGCAAAGGCCTAGTTCCATTTATCCTTACTTAAAATACAAAAAAGAGGTTTCCATTTAAGGGGAAACCTCTTTTTTGTATTAAGAAAACAAATACGCATATTAAGCCGTTAATTCGTTTAATTTTTTGGTTAAACGTGATTTTTCACGTGATGCTTTATTTTTGTGAATCAAACCTTTTGTTGCTGCTTTATCAATTTTTTTTGTTGCTACGAGATAAGTTTCTTTTGCAGCTTCAACATCTTTAGCATCTATAGATGCGTTAAAGTTTTTAATTGATGTACGCATGGCAGATTTGAACATGATATTATGTTGACGATTAGCATCGCTTTTTTTCACACGTTTGATTGCGGATTTAATATTAGGCATACTTTCACCTCCTTGAGGCACATTAATTGACAATGAATATTGTACCAAACACATAGGGGTTTTGCAATATGAATGAAAAAAGTTAAAAAAGGCAAAAATGATACTAGTTTAAGATTGATTGTTTAACCTGAATTCTCATTGTCTTTTTTTTATAAAAATGATCGTTGTAAATATAGCACGTTTTATTCGAAAGGGGAATGATTATGCCTGAAAAACTTGATTTAAGCCAATATAAAGTAAGAACGGATTTAGCCGTTGAAGCTCGTGAAATGGTCACTGAACAAGAACCCGCACATCCTATTCACGGATTGACGATCAAAGAGAATGAAATTGAAGGCATTCGAATCACACATATGACAATTGATTCAGATGCTTCAAAAACATTAGGTAAAAAACCTGGCCGATATCTCACATTGGAAGCTCATAATTTACGAAATCAAGATACCGAATTTCAAGAAAAAGTGGAAAAAACATTTGCTAAAGAGTTTGCTCAATTTTTACAAGATATTAACGTTACCAAAGAAATGAGTTGTCTTGTCGTTGGGTTAGGAAACTGGAACGTAACACCTGACGCACTAGGTCCGAGTACGGTCGAAAACATACTAATAACAAAACACCTATTTGATTTGCAGCCACAAAATGTAAAAGAAGGGTTTCGTTCCGTAAGTGCCATATCACCTGGAGTTATGGGGATTACAGGTATTGAAACAAGCGACATCATTTTAGGGATTATTGAAAAGTCAAAACCAGATTTTGTCATCGCCGTTGATTCTTTGGCATCAAGATCAATCGAACGTGTAAATACAACGATTCAAATATCTGATGCAGGTATTCACCCGGGTTCAGGAGTCGGAAATAATCGGAAGGAATTGAACAAAGATACACTGGGGATTCCCGTCATAGCTATCGGAATACCGACAGTTGTCGATGCGGTCACGATTACAAGTGATGCCCTAGATTTGATATTAAAACATCTGGGACATGAAATGAAAAACCAAAAACCATCAAAAGCTTTAACACCATCTTGGCTTAATTTTGGTGAAAAGAAGAAATATACGGAAGAAGATTTACCTAGTCCAGAACACCGAGCCTCTTTTTTAGGTGTTGTTGGGACATTGCCAGATGAGGAAAAAGTGCAACTTATTCGAGAAGTTCTCGGCCCAACTGGACATAATCTTATGGTCACACCAAAAGAAGTGGATGATTTTATAGAAGATATGGCTAATATTATTGCTGGCGGATTAAATACGTCTTTGCATACGGATGTAAATCAAGAAAATATGGGCCATTATACGCATTAAATTTTAGTTTTATGCATAGATATAGACAAACGTGTAAGTGGGACAAGCTGTTTGGAAATGATTGATTTGATGTGTTAACCAACGTTTAATTTTTAATAAAATAAAAATAAAAAATGTCTAAAGAGGAGAGGCTCATGAAACATTTTTTTGTTAAAATAATGCTCACTGCTATGGTCCTTAGTTTTTGCATTGTGTACGGTATGGTAACGGCAAAACAAGGCGTCACAACGAAAGAAATAAAAGTCCCTGAAAATCAGCGTCCTATAAATCTAGATCTAACGATACCAACAACTCTACCAACATCGACTCAAAATGCCAATGGTGAATCAGTCACAGATCGAATGAAACAATTGGAGAAAAAAGAGGGAAATCAATCTCCCCATTTAGGGGATCATCTATCAAATAGTATCTCAACTGTTACAAAGAAAGGGATGAACGTGGCAAGCAGTACGGTTCACTTATTTTCACAGCTATTCTTGTAAAGCTCCCAAATGAAAAGGGAGCTTTTTCATTTCCAATTTGTTAATGTAAGGCAGAAAACCATGTTAATAAAAAACGAAAAAATGGTGGGGCATTTGCATCACGTAGATAGGAGTTTCTACAAAAACTGACGTTTAATAAAGTTAGGTAGTCTTAGGTCATTTTCTTAATTCCTCATTAACCAAAGATCAGCCCAATATTGAAACGAATCATGTCCCTTGATATAATCGATTATGTATTGTGTTTTGCATACCAGTAGGAGTGATAGAGATGTCAGAGAATACAAATAACCGCCAATCTAGAATTAGAAACTTTTCAATTATTGCGCATATTGATCATGGAAAGTCTACCTTGGCTGATCGCATTTTAGAAGAGACAAGTGCCCTAACAAAAAGGGAAATGAAAGCACAAATGCTGGATGCAATGGATCTTGAAAGAGAACGTGGCATTACGATAAAATTAAATGCTGTTCAATTGGCTTATAAAGCGAAAGATGGAGAAACGTATACTTTTCATTTGATTGATACACCGGGCCATGTCGATTTTACATATGAAGTGTCTCGAAGTTTGGCTGCTTGTGAAGGCGCTCTTCTTATTGTAGACGCTGCGCAAGGCATTGAAGCCCAGACACTAGCCAATGTATACCTTGCTCTTGAAAATGATTTGGAAATTATCCCAGTTATAAATAAGATTGACTTACCTAATGCTGAACCTGAACGAGTGAGACAAGAAATCGAGGATGTTATTGGCCTTGATGCATCAGACAGTGTCTTAGCCTCGGCAAAAGCAGGGATTGGCATTAAAGATATATTGGAACAAATTGTTGAAAAGGTTCCATCTCCCCAAGGGGATCCAAATGCACCTTTAAAAGCCCTTATTTTTGATTCCATGTATGATCCATACCGTGGTGTTGTTGCCTACATTCGAATTGTCGAAGGAACGGTTAGGGTCGGAGATAAAATTAAGATGATGGCAACAGATAAAACCTTTGAAGTCATAGAGCTTGGCGTATCGACTCCGAAAATAGTGATGAGAGATGAACTATCGGTAGGGGATGTAGGTTTTCTAACGGCATCCATCAAAAATGTAAAAGACGTTCATGTTGGTGACACGATTACCAATGCAATAAAACCGGCAGCTGAACAGCTACCTGGGTATCGGAAAATGAACCCAATGGTGTATTGCGGTTTATATCCCATCGATTCGAGTAAATATAATGATTTACGTGAGGCATTGGAACGCTTAGAATTAAACGATTCGGCTCTTCAATATGAGCCAGAAACATCTGAAGCGCTAGGATTTGGGTTTAGATGTGGGTTTCTTGGCTTGCTGCACATGGAAATCATTCAAGAACGGATTGAACGTGAATTTGGCATCGATTTAATCACCACAGCTCCGAGTGTTATTTATCAAATTGAAACGGTAGATGGAGAGTCTCATCGCGTCGACAATCCTTCAAAAATGCCAGAAAAAAAAGAGATAGAATCAATTGAAGAACCGTTTGTTAAAGCCACGATCATGACGCCAAATGATTTTGTAGGCCCAGTGATGGAGCTCTGTCAAGGAAAACGGGGTGACTTCATTGATATGGTTTACTTAAGTGAAAATCGGGTTAATATCATTTACCATTTGCCATTGTCAGAAATTGTCTATGATTTCTTTGATCAATTGAAGTCAAGTACAAAAGGGTATGCTTCGCTTGATTATGAGTTTTTAGGTAATAGACCATCGAAATTAGTCAAAATGGATATCTTGTTAAATAATGAAAAAATCGATGCTTTATCCCTTATTGTTCACCAAGATTTTGCTTATGAGCGAGGAAAAGCGATTGTTGAAAAATTGAAAGAACTGATCCCACGACAACAATTTGAGGTTCCTATCCAAGCGGCTATTGGGCAAAAAATAATAGCCAGATCTACTATTAAAGCTTTAAGAAAAAATGTCCTTGCAAAATGTTATGGCGGTGACATTTCAAGGAAAAGAAAGTTACTTGAAAAACAAAAAGAAGGCAAAAAAAGAATGAAAACAGTTGGTCGAGTTGAGGTTCCTCAAGAAGCCTTTATGGCCGTCCTTCGTATTAATGAGGATTGATTGATGATAGAATGATATAGACGATCACAAATCCCGACGGTGAGTGTTACCGCCGGGTATCTTTAGTAGGGAGCCTGTTATGTTGTAATGGCACGGCTTATAGAGAAGGAGTCTTGCATGATTAAAGGCGCTTATATTCATATACCATTTTGTGAACACATTTGTTATTACTGCGATTTTAATAAAGTTTTTATAAAAAATCAGCCCGTCGATGATTATTTAGATGCTCTTGAAAAGGAAATAGCACGGTCTGGGAGTCACCCAAATCTTGAAACGATTTACATCGGTGGCGGGACTCCAACAGCATTAGATACTCAACAATTTAATCGATTGTTAAAGATAGTGAAAAAATACTTGTTAAATGAAAGTATTATAGAATATACAGTCGAAGCAAACCCTGAAAACGTTACACCAGAAAAACTTCATTTGATGAAAGAAAACGGGGTTACAAGATTAAGTATTGGTGTTCAAACCTTTCAGGATGAGATACTAGAAAACATAGGACGCATACATCATCCTGATGACGCTGCAAAAGCGGTTGAAGAGGCAAAAAAGGCCGGATTTGAAAATATCTCCATTGACCTCATGTTTGGTTTACCCAATCAAACGGAAGATATGCTTATATCGTCGATTCAGGAAGCTCTTAAGTTACAAACGGAACATATTTCGATTTATTCTCTTCAAATTGAACCCAAAACCATTTTTTTTAACCGGTTGAAAAAAGGGAAGTTAACGTTGCCTGGCCAAGAGTTGGAAGCTCAGATGTTTGAAACATTGATCCGAACACTTGAAGAAAAAGGCTTTTCTCATTATGAAATTAGCAACTTCGCAAAACCAGGATTTGAAAGCAGACATAACTCCATATATTGGCAGAATGAACCCTATTATGGGTTTGGAGCAGGTTCTCATGGTTATATATATGGTCAGCGTGTGGTAAATAGCGGACCTATCAATAAATATATACAACGCGTTAATAAACGCGGACATGCGTGTACAGCGACACATCAAGTATCCATTACTGAAGCCATTGAAGAAGAGATGTTTCTTGGTTTAAGAATGAAACAAGGCGTTAATAAACAACACTTTTATGAAAAGTTTGGTCGTCAATTGAATAGTATTTATAATGGAACGATCAAAGATTTGAAGCAAAAAGGCCTCCTTGAAGAAGATGAAGATAGAGTGGCATTGACCCATGAGGGATTATTTTTAGGTAATGATGTATTTAGTTCATTTTTAATAGGGTAAACCGTTTGACAAACGGTTCAATAATTGATAAATTTTATTGTAGAATTAGCACTCGTTAACAAGGAGTGCTAACAGAGGTGATAAAGATGTTAACAGAACGTCAGTTGTTTTTGTTGCAAGTTCTTGTTGATGACTATATACTCTCTGCTGAACCAATTGGTTCCAGATCGATATCTAAGCGTGAGGATATCCATTTTAGCCCAGCGACGATACGTAATGAACTAGCTGATCTGGAAGAGATGGGGTTCCTTGAAAAAACCCATTTATCCTCTGGACGGATTCCGTCTGAGAAAGGCTACCGTTTCTACGTCGATCATCTATTATCGCCCATTCTGCTTTCCGACGATGAAATGCGAAACATTAGGAAAGCCTATACTGAACGATATTATGAAGCTGAGAAATTGATTGAAACGACAGCTCAAATTTTATCAGACTTTACGAACTGTACGGCCATTGTTCTTGGTCCAGAACTGCTTGATACGAAGTTAAAGCATATCCAAATGATTCGTCTATCAGAGAATCGCGCGGTGTTAATCATTGTCACTGATACAGGACATGTCGAAAATCGTGTTGTAGCACTTCCAGATGAGGTTAATGGATCAGAAATCGAAAGAATGGTTAACATTTTAAATGAACGCTTAATCGGAGTACCGTTGTATCAGTTGAAAGTTCGCCTGCAACAAGAAATTCATGCTGTATTAAATGAACACATCCACCATTATGAACGCATGATGATAGAAATTGAACATGCGCTTTCAGTAAATGGACCAGATCAAATTTATTATGGTGGGAAAAATAATATTCTATCGCAACCCGAATTTCGTGATATCAATAAAGTGATCCCGCTTCTCAACGTTTTAGAGAAAAAAGACCTCATCCATGGGTTGTTAAGATCACCTAAATCGGGTATTCAAATTAAGATAGGTAAAGAAAATAAACTTGTTGCTATTGAAGATTGCAGTGTGATTACGACGACCTATTCAGTTGATTCTGAACATGTTGGTACAGTAGCCGTCATTGGGCCAAAACGTATGGCTTATCCAAGAGTCGTTACGTTGCTCGATATTATTTCAAAAAGCTTAACTAATAATTTGAATTCAAATTATTAGGGTTGTTTTTAAAACTAGAATTTGTCTGTATCCTTATAGGAGGTGAACACATGGCTAACCAAAATAATGCAGAAGATATCAAAGAAGAAATCATTGAAGAAAACAATGAAGAAGTAAAAAATGAGGAAACGAACGCTGCCCAAGAGGAGCCAGTAGAAACTGTTGAAGAAGATGCAGAGGCTCTGCAAGCAAAACTAGCTGAACAACAAGCACAATTAGAAAACTTAGCCAAAGAGAAAGAAGAGTTAAATAGTCGATACTTGAGAGCTCAGGCTGACTTTGAAAACTTCAAACGTCGATCAAATGAAGAAAAAATACAAGCTCGAAAATTTCGCTCTCAAGATCTCGTTACAGAGGTATTGCCGGTTATTGACAATTTTCAGCGTGCCTTGTCTGTGCAGGCTGAATCAGCTGACGCAGAAAACCTTAAGCAAGGAATGGAGATGGTTTTACGTCAACTCCAAGAAGCATTGAAAAAAGAAGGTGTTGAAGAGATTGAAGCGGCAAACCAACCGTTTGATCCCAACTTACACCAAGCTGTGATGCAAGTAGAAAGCAGCGAACACGAGTCAAATACCGTTGTAGAAGTGCTCCAAGCAGGTTATACGTTAAATGGTCGAGTTGTTCGACCTGCAATGGTCAAGGTAAGTTCTTAATTTTATATTTTATAGAGTATTAAATATTTAACGACTACTGGCTATGACGCGAAGTCCTATCGCAGCGCCAGTTCTACTACATATTTGGCGCTGCGCTCGAGAATACTCGAAGATACGGTATTTATAATAAAGTGAAGCAGTATCATAGGATTTCGGAAAGCTCATAGTTGATCAGAATAAGGATATAGGAGGAAAACTTATCATGGGAAAAATTATTGGTATTGACTTAGGAACCACAAATTCATGTGTAGCAGTTATGGAAGGCGGCGAATCGACCGTCATTCCAAACCCAGAGGGAAATCGTACGACACCATCTGTCGTTGCGTTTAAAAATGGTGAACGCCAAGTCGGTGAGGTGGCAAAACGTCAAGCGGTAACCAATCCTAATACCATTATTTCAATCAAAAGACACATGGGTACCGATTACAAAGTTGAAGTTGAAGGCAAAAAATACACGCCTCAAGAAATTTCAGCTATTATCTTACAAAAATTAAAAGCTGACGCAGAAGCTTATCTTGGTGACACGGTAGATCAAGCTGTTATCACAGTACCAGCTTACTTTAATGATGCTCAAAGACAAGCTACGAAAGACGCAGGTAAGATTGCAGGTCTTGATGTCCTTCGTATTATCAACGAACCTACGGCAGCAGCGCTTGCTTATGGTCTAGAAAAAGGCGAAGATCAAACCATCCTTGTTTTTGACCTTGGTGGTGGTACATTTGACGTATCCGTACTCGAACTTGGCGATGGCATCTTTGAAGTTAAATCCACAGCTGGAGATAACCACTTAGGTGGCGATGACTTTGACCAAGCCATCATCGACTATCTTGTTCAAGAATTCAAAAATGAAAATGGCATAGATCTTTCAAATGATAAAATGGCTCTTCAACGCTTGAAAGATGCTGCTGAAAAAGCGAAAAAAGATCTTTCTGGTGTAACACAAACACAAATTTCATTGCCATTTATTTCAGCTGATGCAACGGGTCCAAAACACCTTGAAGTCACTTTAACTCGTGCTAAATTTGAAGAATTAACAAGTGATCTTGTGGAAAGAACAATGGGTCCTGTTCGTCAAGCTTTATCTGATGCAGATCTTACGTCGAGTGAAATCGATAAAGTTATCCTTGTAGGTGGATCAACTCGTATTCCAGCTGTACAAGAAGCAATTAAAAACTTAACAGGTAAAGAACCACATAAAGGTGTCAATCCTGATGAAGTTGTTGCTCTTGGGGCAGCTATTCAAGGTGGGGTACTTGCTGGTGATGTAAAAGACGTCGTTCTTCTAGATGTAACACCGTTGTCTCTTGGTATTGAAACAATGGGCGGCGTATTCACACGATTGATTGATCGTAATACGACGATCCCAACAAGTAAATCTCAAGTTTTCTCAACAGCAGCGGATAATCAAACGGCTGTTGATATCCACGTTCTTCAAGGTGAACGTGAAATGGCAGCAGATAACAAAACATTGGGCCGTTTCCAACTTACGGATATTCCACCAGCTCCACGAGGTATCCCACAAATCGAAGTATCATTTGAAATTGATGCTAACGGTATCGTAAATGTAAAAGCTGTCGATAAAGGAACAAATAAAGAACAATCCATTACCATCAAATCATCTTCAGGTTTAAGTGATGAAGAAATTGAAAAAATGGTTAAAGATGCTGAAGAGAACGCTGAAGCAGATAAAGCTCGCCGGGAAGAAGTGGATCTTCGTAACGAAGCTGATCAACTTATCTTCACTACAGAAAAAACAATCAAAGATCTCGGTGATAAAGTTGACCAATCTGAAAAAGCCAAAGCGGAAGAAGCAAAAGATAAATTGAAAAAAGCACTTGAGGGTTCTGACACTGAAGCGATTAAATCAGCAAAAGATGAACTCCAAGAAGTTGTTCAACAACTTTCTGTAAAATTATATGAACAAGCAGCAAAAGATGCCGAGGCAGCAAAAGGTACGGGTGATTCAGCATCAAATAAAGCAGATGATGTCGTTGACGCTGAATATGAAGAAGTAAAAGACGATAAAGAGGGTAAATAAGTACACGTCCTAGTAGCTGGGAAGTGGGATGTTATTTAACCCAAAAAGATAGGTAGAACGACGGGAAAAGTCAAAGTCAGGCAGATATTCTTGGCTTTGGCTTTTTCTTGCTTATATGAAGTCATTGATGTTATGATTTAATTTATGTGAAAGCTATTTCGGGAGTGATTTGATGAGTAAACGGGATTATTATGACGTTCTTGGCGTAGATAAAAACGCTGGAAAAGATGAGATAAAAAAAGCTTATCGAAAACTAGCTCGAAAATACCATCCAGACGTAAATAAAGATAAAGATGCACCAGAAAAGTTTAAGGAAGTCAAAGAAGCCTATGAAACATTAAGTGATCCTCAGAAAAAAGCCCATTATGATCAATTTGGACATACGGATCCAAATCAAGGCTTTGGTGGTCAAGGCTTTGGCGGAGCAGATTTTGGTGGATTCGGTGATATTTTCGATATGTTTTTCGGTGGCGGCGGTCGTCAACGCGATCCAAACGCACCTCAGCAAGGTTCAGATCTTCAATATACAATGACTCTTGAATTTGAAGAAGCTGCTTTTGGTAAAGAAACGGATATCGAAGTACCAAAAGAAGAAGAGTGTAAAACCTGTCATGGTTCTGGAGCTAAACCAGGTACCAAACCAGAAACATGTTCACACTGTCACGGTTCAGGTCAATTAAATGTTGAACAGACCACACCTTTTGGCCGAGTTGTGAATCGAAGAGTATGTAACTATTGTCATGGAACAGGTAAAATTATTAAAAATAAATGTGCGACATGCGGCGGCACGGGTAAAGTGAAAAAGAGACGTAAAATACATGTAACGATCCCAGAAGGTATTGATGATGGTCAACAAATTCGTTTATCAGGTCAAGGAGAGCCAGGTGTCAATGGGGGTCCTGCAGGAGACTTATATGTTGTATTCCGCGTAAAAGCACATAAATTCTTTGAGCGGGACGGCGATGATATTCATATTGACATTCCACTTAACTTTGCACAAGTGACACTTGGGGATGAAATTGAAGTCCCTACACTCCGTGGAAAAGTCAAACTGAAAATTCCGGCTGGTACACAAACCGGTACGCATTTTAGATTAAAAGGTAAAGGAATTAAGAATGTTAGAGGGTATGGTCAAGGGGATCAACATGTGACAGTAAAAGTTGTCACGCCTAAAAACCTTTCTGATGAAGAACGAGAGCTTTATAAAAAGTTAGCAGATTTAAGTGGAAAACCATTAGATGATGCAAACAACGATACTTTCTTTTCAAAAGTCAAACGTGCATTTAAAGCAGAATAGAATGTGGGGGATGTCATGAAGTGGTCAGAAATTTGCATTCATACAACACAGGAAGCTGTTGAAGCCATTACCAATATCCTTCATGAAGCTGGATCAAGCGGAGTAGTGATTGAAGATCCGCTTGATTTAGTAAAAGATTGGCCGCAAGAGTTTTCAGAGGTGTATGATCTTAATCCGTCCGATTATCCTGAAGAAGGTGTTAATATAAAGGCCTATTTGCCTGTTAATAGTTTTTTAGGAGAAACGGTTGAAGAAATAAAACAATCGATTAACAACTTGTTTGTCTATGATATTGACCTAGGTGACAACACCATCACGATCAGTGAAGTGAATGAAGAAGAGTGGGCAACAGCTTGGAAAAAATACTACAAACCTGTGCGGCTAACTGATCACATCACGATTACACCAACATGGGAAGAGTACAAGCCACAATTTGAAGGTGAGAAGATTATAGAACTAGACCCGGGTATGGCCTTTGGTACAGGAACTCATCCGACGACGGTGCTTTGCATTCAAGCCCTAGAGAAGTACTTGAAAGACTCTGATCATGTCTTGGACGTAGGTACCGGAACTGGTGTACTGTCTATTGCGGCGGCTAAGCTTGGTGTAGAGTCTGTTCTTGCCGTTGATCTGGATGAAGTGGCGGTTAAATCAGCTAAAATTAATGTCAAATTAAATCATGTTCAAGACAAGGTGTCAGTAAAACAAAATAATTTAGCAGATGGAATAGATAGACAATATGATATTGTCGTTGCTAATCTTTTGGCTGAGATTGTTATACGATTAGCGGAAGATGCCTATGATAAGTTAACAAATGGTGGCATTCTCATTTCTTCAGGAATTATTAAGCAAAAAGAACTTGAAGTTAGACAATGTCTAGAAAAAGTAGGCTTTACACTTGTTGAGGTCATCGAGCAAGAAGATTGGGTCGCTTTGATTGCCAAAAAAGGGGAAGACTAATGCAACAATATTTCATCCCGACTGAACAATTTACAGAAACACATGTTACGGTAATGGGTGAAGATGCCAAGCATATGCAAAAAGTGATGCGTATGAAAATAGGCGATTTATGCCAATGTGCAGATCGAGACGGTCATGTATTCAATTGTATGGTAGAATCGTTTGAGGGGCAAAATGTGATTCTAAAACTCGTTGAAGAAAAGAGTAACAATGCTGAGTTACCTATCCGAATCACCCTTGCACAAGGTATTCCAAAAGGTGATAAATTTGATACAATCGTACAAAAGGGGACAGAATGTGGGGCATATGCGTTTGTTCCTTTTTCAGCTGAGCGCTCGATTGCTAAATGGACATCTAAATGGGATAAAAAGAAAACACGATTTGAGAAAATCGCAAAAGAAGCAGCTGAACAGTCTCATCGGGATATCGTGCCCTATATCAGTGAGCCAATGGATTTAAAAGAATTGATTGCCTATGGTCAAAAATTTTCTAACAAACTCATTGCTTATGAAGAAACGGCTAAGTTAGGTGAGCAACAAGGTTTGCCAACCTTGTTAAAGTCAATTTCGCCAAGTGTTGAGGACAAGTTATTAATCGTAATTGGTCCTGAAGGCGGATTGTCAACTGCCGAAGTTCAGCAATTCAAACAGGCAGGTTTTATTTGCTGTGGTTTAGGTAAGCGAATTTTAAGAACTGAGACTGCACCTATTTATTTCTTATCATGTGTTTCTTATCATTTTGAATTATTATATGAGGTGAACAAATAAATGCCATCTGTTGCATTCCATACTTTAGGTTGTAAAGTTAATCACTATGAAACTGAAGCCATTTGGCAGCTTTTTGAAAAGAATGGTTATGAAAGAAAAGAATTTGAATCGACTGCAGATGTCTATGTGATTAATACATGCACAGTAACAAATACCGGTGATAAAAAAAGTAGACAAGTGATCAGGCGTGCTATACGAAAAAACCCAACGGCCGTTATTTGTGTAACAGGTTGTTATGCACAAACATCACCAGCTGAGGTTATGGCCATACCGGGTGTTGATATCGTTGTCGGCACACAAGACAGAGAGAAAATGATCGGATACATCGAACAGTACCAAAAGGAAAGAGAACCTATTAATGGTGTTAGTGACATTATGAAAGCTAGAGTCTATGAAGAGCTTGAAGTCCCCTCTTTCACAGATCGAACACGAGCATCTCTAAAAATTCAAGAGGGATGTAACAATTTTTGTACCTTCTGTATTATTCCATGGGCAAGGGGTTTATTAAGATCTCGTAAACCTGAGGCTGTCATTGAACAAGCTCAAAAACTCGTTGACGCTGGTTATAAAGAGATTGTTTTAACGGGTATCCACACAGCAGGATATGGCGAAGATATGAAAGATTATAATTTTGCTGCGCTTCTTCGGGATTTAGAAGCCAAAGTAAAAGGACTCAAACGCATCCGTATCTCCTCTATTGAAGCAAGTCAAATTACGGATGAAGTGATTGAAGTCATAGATAAGTCCAAAGTGATTGCAAGACATCTTCATATTCCTTTGCAATCTGGATCTGATTCTATTTTGAAACGAATGAGAAGAAAATATACAACGGCCTTTTTTGCGGAAAAAATTGAACGTTTACGGAAAGCCCTACCTGATTTTGCTTTAACATCGGATGTCATTGTTGGATTTCCTGGTGAAACGGATGAAGAATTCGAAGAAACGTATGCTTTTATTCGCGACCTTAGATTCTCCGAATTACACGTTTTCCCATATTCAAAACGAACAGGAACACCTGCTGCTAGAATGGAAAACCAAGTTCCTGATGAAATTAAACACGCCCGAGTCACACGTCTTATCTCATTATCGAATCAACTTTCTAAAGAATATGCGTCGAGATATGAGAACGAAGTATTAGAAGTTATCCCTGAAGAGCCTTTCAATAAGGATTCTAACACGGGTGAATATGTCGGTTACACGGACAATTACTTAAAAGTAAAATTCCCGGCTTCATCTGAATTAGAGGGGAAATTAGTTAGAGTTAAAATTACTCAAGCGGGTTACCCATACAATCAAGGACAATTTGTTCGAGTTATGGATGATGAGCAAATTGAGGAAGCAAAAGCAATTGCTCAAGGATAACGAAACAAAAAAAGGGAATCTCACGGAGATTCCCTTATCTATGTACAGAAACTTCATGAAAAGAGGGAGTATCGTGACAAATTTAGCTCACCTGATCGACCATACAGCACTTAAACCAGAAACCACATTGGATCAAATTCAAAAGTTATGCAATGAAGCGAAGGAACACCATTTTGCGTCAGTTTGCGTTAACCCAGTATGGGTAAGTAAAGCTTCATCATTACTTGAAGGAACAGATGTGAAAGTCTGTACGGTTATTGGATTCCCATTAGGTGCGTCTATTTCAAAAGTCAAAGCATTTGAAACAACTTGTGCGATTGAAGATGGAGCAACTGAGGTAGATATGGTCATTAACATTGGTGCTATGAAAGATGGACAAGATGACCTTGTAAAAGAGGACATCCAAGCAGTTGTTCAAGCAGCTAAAAATAATCTTGTCAAAGTTATTTTAGAGACGTGTCTATTAACAAAGGAAGAAATAAAAAGAGCAAGTAAACTAGCTATCGATGCAGGGGCAGACTTTATCAAAACATCAACTGGGTTTTCTAGCGGTGGAGCTACGGTTGAAGATGTTCGATTAATGCGCGAAGTTGTTGGAGAATCCAAAGGCGTGAAGGCTTCAGGTGGAATTCGAGATAAAGAAACGGCGGAAGCGATGGTAGCAGCGGGTGCATCTCGAATTGGTGCAAGTAGTAGTGTTAATATTGTTAAAACAAAGATCTGAGTGGATAAGCTCAGATCTGTTTTTGATGATTAGACTAAGTGAATGGCATAAACAATAAGATGTAACAATTATTCTATGACGTGCTTCGTTTTCTGTTTGTTTTCGACCCATCTACCATAGACATTAGCAAAAGGTAGTGCGAGAAGGGCTGTTATTAAATTAAACAAAACCCCGCTATGAGCAAGTTGAAATTCGGTTGAAGGACTTAATTTCATCGTGATGTCAGCAAGTAAATCAATAAAAGGATAAAAAAGAATCACGCCAAGCACATTAAAAAGAAAGTGTGTATAAGCCGTCCATTTTGCTTCCCAAGGATTGCCTAGACTAGCAATATACGCCGTGACACATGTTCCTATATTGGCACCAAATGTAACAGCAATAGCCGATCCTATCGATAGGGCACCATGATTAAGAAAGGCCATGGTAATTAATGTCGTAGCGGAACTAGATTGTAATACAGCGGAAAGAAGTGTTCCAGTTAGAATAGCAATGAGATAGTTTTGATCTGATAGGATTAAGATATGCTGAACAGACGATAGTTTAAATAGAGGTTCAGCCATCTGGTTAAAACCGTGCATAGAAGTGAATAGACATCCGATGCCAAATAAACAGGCCCCAACGGCAAAGCATTTCTTTATTGGATGAATCATTAAGAGTAAGCCTAAGACGAGAAAGATATATTGAATATATCCTACGTGGAACGAAGCAATTTCAATGGTTGCAGTTGTCCCAATATTCGCTCCTAGAATGATCCCTACTGTATTTGGGAAACGGAGTAATCCAGAAGCCGTTAAACCGATAGCAATAACTGTCACAGCAGAACTACTTTGTAACATCATAGTTGCAATGGCTCCAATAATTAATCCGTTAATCGGCTGCTTCGTTAATTTCTCTATAATCCCTTCAATGAATTTTCCCGCTAAATGGCGAAAACCCACTTTCATCATTGTCATTCCAAATAAAAAAATGCAAAGGTAAGCTAAAAAGGTAAGGATAATGAAGGTCAAAAACGTCACCTCTAATTCCATAGAATAGAATATGTCTTTCCATGACTTGTACTTATTCGATTTGTTCTATTCTATTAGGTAAAGAATCAAAACATGACAAATTAATAGATTTAATAAAAAATTTTGGTTTATTCTAGTAGACGAGGTTTTTAAGATTGAAAACTAAGAATGATAGACTTTTTCAATCAGAACGTTGAGTTGACTCTGCATTGAGGAATCATTTAGTTTACAAAAGGTGCGGAATCAGATATAATAACAAAAGACATATTATTATGTCTCTCTTAAAGCTGTTGCGTTTTGGAGGGAGGGAAACATAGATGGTCGAAACAAAAGTACGCAAAAATGAATCAATCGAAGACGCTCTAAGACGTTTTAAACGTTCAGTTTCTAAATCAGGTACATTAGCTGAAGTTAAGAAACGTAAACATTATGAAAAACCAAGCGTGCGTCGCAAGAAAAAATCTGAAGCGGCACGTAAAAAACGTAAGTTCTAAAAAAGGGGTGTTCCGATGAGCCTTTTGGATCGTCTGAACCAGGATTTAAAGCAAGCGATGAGGGATCGCGACAAAGTCAAGCTTTCTGTTATTCGTATGATCAAGACTTCCATCACTAATGAGTCGATCAAACACGGTAAAGAACTTTCGGATGACGATGTATTGACAGTGCTATCCCGTGAACTCAAACAGAGGAAAGACTCCCTCCAAGAGTTTGAAAATGCAGGCCGCCAAGACTTAATTGAAGGTGTACAGAAAGAAATTGAGGTTGTAAATTTATATATGCCTGAACAATTGTCGAAAGACGATCTTCAGACTATCATAGATGAAACCATTTCTGAAATAGGTGCTGTGTCTAAATCCGATATGGGTAAAGTCATGAGTGCTCTTATGCCTAAAGTCAAAGGTAAAGCAGACGGTAAACTAGTCAGTAGCCTTGTTCAGAGTAGATTATAATAATAGAATTTGCTTCGTGTGAAATGAGCCTTGTATATAACAAGGCTCATTTTTTCATAAGCATAAAACAAATTTTACTTTACATATTAAGGTATACACAGATTAACCATTTTGCTTTGAAACCTTTTCATGGTTATTGACGTATACAAGAAGGATAAACTTAGTACGACGAAAGATAATTACGAGGAGGAGATGTCATGGACGCAAGTGCCATAGGTATATTAATTGTAGCGGCCATCATTATTATTGTCTTAGCGATTTTATTTACGTTTGTACCGGTAACACTTTGGATATCAGCCCTTTCATCTGGTGTAAAAATTGGTATCTTTACGCTAATTGGGATGAGATTACGACGGGTTGTTCCAAGACGTGTGATTAACCCATTGATAAAAGCCGTTAAAGCAGGTCTTAATTTAAATACAAATCAGCTTGAAAGCCATTACCTAGCTGGAGGGAATGTCGATCGTGTCGTTAATGCCCTTATTGCTGCACACAGGGCAAATATTGAATTAACGTTTGAAAGAGCCGCTGCGATTGATTTAGCTGGTCGTGATGTATTAGAAGCTGTTCAAATGAGTGTAAATCCAAAGGTCATTGAATCGCCTTATATAGCTGGGGTTGCAATGAATGGGATAGAAGTAAAGGCAAAGGCAAGAATTACCGTTAGAGCCAATATAGATCGTCTTGTTGGTGGTGCTGGAGAGAATACCATTGTGGCTCGTGTTGGTGAAGGAATTGTTTCAACCATCGGTTCTTCAAAGGATCATAAAGTGGTTCTTGAAAATCCGGAACTCATCTCACAAACGGTTCTAAAAAAAGGTTTAGATGCAGGTACAGCCTTTGAAATTCTTTCTATAGACATAGCTGATGTTGATATTGGTGACAATATTGGTGCCAATCTTCAAACAGAACAAGCCGAAGCTGATAAAAATATTGCGCAGGCAAAGGCGGAGGAACGAAGAGCCATGGCGGTGGCGAGAGAACAAGAAATGCGTGCTAGAGTTCAAGAAATGAGGGCAAAAGTTGTAGAATCGGAAGCTGAAGTCCCAATTGCTATGGCACAGGCTCTACGAGAAGGAAAAATGGGCGTCCTAGATTATATGAACTACAACAATATTAAAGCTGATACAGATATGAGAAATTCGGTTGGCAAAGCTAATTTAGAAAATTCCGATGAAAACAATGAATAAAGTTTTGAATGAGACATGTGAAACAACAATTGGTGGTCATTTTTCAACACAACTGTTAGGTAATTGAATCATACGAACTTTTAAAAACAGTTATTCCCCACCTATGGATATTGCTTAATCCCTTTTAGGTGGGGGCTTTACTTTCAATTCAGCGGTATAACCACCTATTCTAGATGAATAAACATCCTATGTGAAGAAGGTGATTTAATGGAAATTGCGATGTTTATTATATTTGCTGTTATCTCACTTGTGGGTTATGTGGCAAGGTCAGTCGATAAACAAAATAAAGAGCAACGTCAGCGTATGGAAAAGCAGAAACGAATAAAAGAAAGACAAAATCGGCAAAGACAACGTTATGACTCAACATATGAAAGTCAAACGACAAGAGATGCCGGTGATAAGCCCGTAACGACGATTAGTTCCGAAACAGCTCCTCAACAAGAACAACCCGCAATGACCGTCGTCATGGAGGAGCACTCTTCTGGGCAGGCTTTATTAGAACAATATGAAAAAATGAAACAGAAAAATCTTAGAGAGAGACCTATAGGATCTTTAAAAGGATTATCTGTTAAACAAAGTCGAAGGGTGCGATCAGATCGACCATTTGTTATGAATCAAAAGAAATTTGCTGAATCTTTTATTTTGGCAGAATGTATTGCAAAACCGCGCGCCTATCGCCCCCACAAGGCACTAAGAAAATCTTAATTGAAACCAGGAGATAATAGCTCCTGGTTTTTTCATTCATTAAGAGGTAGTTCAAAAGCCACCAAATGCTCGGTGTTGGCTAAGAGGATCTTCAACTAAAATCGCTCACGTCCTGTGGCTGGTGCCTAAAGCCACTACATCCTGTGGAAGGTCGGTCCTCAGGAACTGTGCGCGCTTATCTTCTTGCTTTTAGTATGTCCCCTTTTTGAACAAGGAATTTTAAAAGAATATAGACGGAACTTTGTAGATGTACATATTTTTTTAGATAATGACGAATAGAGTATAATGCTATATAATTTGAAAGGGCATTTCTTTATGAAATAGCCGAGAACACTCGTGACTTTAGTCATGAGATGAATCGGCTTCGGATAGGGCGTGGCTTATGTCACGTTAACTATCCGACATATGCTTAGTCAATATGTACAAAAAAGTACTGATATAATGCTCTTATTCTACTAAAATTCCTTAACATGTGTTATCGTTAACATGAGGTGGAAACGTTGACAGATGTTAAGTATGGTAGAGGATATGTTTACTCCATTCAGTACCATATTGTTTGGTGCGTAAAATATCGCCATAAAGTATTAGTGGGTGATATAGATGTAAGATTAAAAGAGAGGCTGCATCAAATAGCCACAGATAATGGTTTTACCATTTCAGAAATCGAAACCGATTGTGACCATATTCATCTTCTTATTGATTGCACGCCACAACATTCCATTCCAACAATGATCAAAGCATTAAAGGGCGTCTCTGCAAGATTATTATTTAAAGAGTTTCCGAACTTAAAAAAGAAACTGCAGGGTGGTCATTTGTGGAATCCTAGTTACTTTGTCGCAACCGTAAGTGAAAATACAGAACAACAGATACGCCA
>NZ_WNHB01000017.1 GCF_009718825.1 Terrilactibacillus tamarindi
AAAGAAGGGTGACGAAACGTCACCCTTCTAGCCATATCCTATTTAATTAGAATGATTTACCACTTAATTGTTGTTGAGCAGTAGCGACAAGACGTTTTGTGATCTCACCACCAACTGATCCATTCGCTCTAGAAGTTGTATCAGCGCCAAGTTTTACACCAAATTCTTGAGCGATTTCATTTTTCATTTGGTCAAGAGCTTGTTCTACTCCAGGTACAAGAATTTGATTGCTATTGTTATTAGGCATTTGGTATCACCTCCTTGTGATATTAGAGTGTGTTAAATGATGATAAACCATTCATGAAACCCATTGGAAATTATTTCATTCTCTGTTTAAAAAACGACCTGCATCACCATTGTGAAAATCACTGGATAAAGAAAGCTTGGCAATTGCGGGGCCGGGGCCTATACTTTCTTAAAGTGTAAAAAAAGCATCCAAGTCAGCCTTGGACACTTTTTATCATTTTCTTATTCAATTATAATAAATCATCAAGATCATCTGACTCCTGAGATTTAGTCAATAAATCAATGGTTTGGACTCCCTCTAATGCCTCGTTAATGAGTTCATCAATAGGTAGATATTGTTCAAATTTATTAGCATGTTCACGTTTGGGTTTTGTTTTAGGTGCTGTTGGAAGAAAAATGGTACAACAATCTTCATATGGCCTAATAGAAATATCATACGTATCAATTTTTTGAGCAATCGCCATAATATCAATCTTATCCATTGAAACCAGTGGACGGAGAACTGGATAATTCGTCACTTCATTTATCGTGTGCATACTTTCAAGTGTTTGACTTGCTACTTGTCCAAGACTTTCGCCGGTTGCAATGGCCAGAGCACCATTTTTTTTGGCTAATTTTTCTGCAATACGAAGCATCATACGCCTCATGATCGTCATACGATAATTATCTGGCATGCTGTCTTTAATGGCCACTTGGGCATTAGTGAAAGGGACGATATGAAGTTTGATGTGCCCACCAAAGCGTTGTAACTTTTCAGCTAGATCAACGACTTTTTGCTTAGCTCGGTCATTTGTATAGGGTGGGCTGTGAAAATGAATTGCTTCAATGTCTGCCCCTCTCTTTTGAAGTAAATATCCCGCAACAGGGCTATCAATTCCACCGGATAACATAAGCATCACCTTACCGCTTGTTCCAACGGGTAGCCCACCAGCACCCGGGTACTCTCTTCCATATAGACGAGTATCATGCTCTCCAACTTCAACTCGAATATTCAAATCAGGGTGATGAACATCCACTTTCAACGCTTCCATATTTTTTAAGATATGGCCACCTAATTCTTGATTCAAGACATTGGATGGATATTCGAAATTTTTATTTTTTCTTCTTGCAGATATCTTAAATGTTTGAGCATAAACTTCACTTTGAGCGATTTGCAGGACACCCTGTTTTATATCATCAAGATTATTCTCTACTTTTATGGCTGCCCGGATCGAGTGAATGCCAAAAATAGATTGAAGTTGCTGTGCAACCGCATCGACATCTTCACCGTGTAGTGTGATTTCAATATCATCGTAATGCCGTTTGACAAAGAGATTAGGAAATTTTTTTAAACTTTTTCGTATTGTTGTTTCTAATTTTACGATAAACTTCTTTTTGTTTTTTCCTTTAAGTGATATTTCACCAAATCTAAGTATTAAAAATTCATATATCATGGTTTAACTCCTCATGACTTGCCGCAAGTCTTCTACTTGTGTTTTAAATATTTTTAGAAATTGCTCAACTTCTTCAGCCGTCGTTTGATAGGACAAACTTAACCGAATAGCTTGTTTGGCATCTGAATCTGATACACCCATAGCAAGTAAAATCCGACTTGCCTGCTGATCCTTTGAAGAACAAGCTGACTTTGTCGAAACATAAACCTCTTTTTCTTCAAGAGCATGAACGAGTACTTCTGCTTTGAGCCCTTTTACACTGATATTGATGATATGAGGGGCAGATCCGTTCTTAGGTGTATGAAAGGTTATTCCTTCAATTGAAGATAGTCCCTGGATTAGTTTTTCTTTATGACGTTTAAGCTCACGAGAATGTGTCTCTTTTAACTCTAACGTTATTCTGAGAGCTTTAACCATTGCTGCAATGCCGGGTAAGTTTTCCGTCCCTGCACGTCTATTTTGTTCCTGACTCCCCCCAGCAATTAGTGGGGATAAAGTCACACCATGTCTGACAAAAAGTAGGCCCGTTCCTTTTGGTCCATGAAATTTATGACCAGAAATGGTACATAGATCGATATTCCCTTGAGAGAGATCTAACGGAACTTTTCCTACTCCTTGGACATGATCAACGTGAAGAAGGGTCGTGGGTTTATCTTGTAATAAGGCTGCAACCTCAGAAATCGGTTGTATGGTTCCTACCTCATTATTCACATGGATGATGGATACTAGGATGGTATCTTTTCTTAATGCTTGTTTCAATTGGTCCAATGAAATCTTACCTTCGTTATCAACAGGTAGATAAGTGACTTCATACCCTTCCTTTTCCAGTTGTTTACAAGCCAGATAACTGGATGCATGCTCTATCTCGGTTGTAATAATATGTTTGCCACGATCTTTATAATAGTTAGCTATCCCTTTTATAGCTAAATTATTCCCTTCTGATCCACCAGAGGTAAATATGATGTCTTTATCGGATACTTGAAGCAGATTAGCCGCTTGCTGTCTTGAACGCTTCAATAGCTCCTCGCTTTGGCTGCCAAGTCTATGAATAGATGATGGATTGGCATAATAATTTTGTGCAACTTTTAAAAAAGTATCCAATGCCTCAGGATATGGTTTCGTTGTTGCGCTGTTATCGAAATAAATCACTCTTATCGATCCCTTTCAAGTATTTACAGCTTTAAATTTTTTAAGTAAACATTGTTGTAGCAAGAAATCTGTGTATTAGAAGAAAAACCCCTTATATAGGAGTTTTTCACTTTTTAGAGGTTATTCAAAAAGTCACCAAATGATAAGCGGCGAATCTCGGCGTTGGCTTGATCTTCTTGCTTCTAATTTGTCGCCTTTTTGAACATGCACTTTTATTATTCTAAATTAGTTTTCCTTTGAATACAATTCCATACGCTTTAATATTTTTGGCTCTTTTTTCTCAATCGCTTTTGCAGCGACCTCAACGGCTTCTTGGTAATTATAACTTCTGAATAAATCTTCGGCATGTTTTAGCTCTTCATTAATTTCGTGCGAATCACTACGATAACGATTACCATATTGAATAAGTTCTTCTGAAAGGGCTGCGTTATCAATCATTTCTTGAGTCTTCTTATAGAACTCATTAACCTTTTCTACAGCATCATCTAAACTACGTTGGACAGCTACCATATTTAACGGGGATTGATCAAGTTCATGATTAACATCTGCAAGATGCTCTTCTGAATCCTCAAGTAAAGTGACGTAGTACTCAGGAACTCCTGGTAAATTGCTTTTTTGAACCATTCGCCTGCAATCAAATATGGTTCTTTTCAACTTTTGCATCGTTTCTTTCGCAATTAATTCATCTTTTCTAAGCGTTTTTATTTTGTCTTTAAACTCTTTTGCAGATCCTTGAACAACTTCAATATCAGAACGCATGGATTCTAGCTTTTCTAACAAAATACTAAAGGCTTCTTTTTGTTCCTGTAAATCTTTATTGACCTCTTGGTATTCCATATCTAATTTATTAAAAATATCATCAATCTCATGTTTCATTCTAAGGTCTTCTTCATCAATATGATAATTCGTTTGAATTGTTTCCGTTTCCTCAGCAAGCGATTTTACATTTTCTCCAACGATTGTGAGGTCTCGTTCTATGGTTGGAGCCACTTCCAAGAGCTTCTTTCTGCTCATCACTTCTGTTTCCATCTGATCAAATAAGTGTTCTAATTGTTCGTGCATGATATTAATACTTTCTTCTACTGGTTTTAATTCCATCTTGTCAACGGCTTGATCAAGTATGTTAAGTTGATGCTTAATTTCTTCTAATTGTACATTTAATTGCAAATGACTTAAAACATAGCCCTGGCTCGTCATTTCTTCAAAACCCATCCGCAAGTCTTGCATAAGATCAGGTATTGTATGGTGAATCTCGTTATATAAGAAAGGAATTTTTTCAAATTGTTCATTTAACTTTTCCATACTTGCTTTGGCCGATAGCAATATATCTCTTGCTTTTATGTAATTACCATTATCCGTCTCCGCTTCATAACCCTGCAATTCTTTGTCAACGGCTTTTAACTTTTCTTCTAATAAATTGACAGCTCCGCGATATTGACTTCTTTTCGTAATTAACTCTTTCTTTCCTTTTAGAAACATATCTTTGACAATAAGAATATCTTTTCGATTGGCATGCTCACTTTCAACCACTTTGTTCAGATCAGAAAGCATATCTCGTATTCGATTTTCAATCTTATTTAGATGGTGTTCTAAAGAGTCAAGCGTTTTTTCTGCTTTTTTAAAACGATAATGATCCACATAGCCTTCTGCATCAAATAATGATTCTTCAATCAGCGGCAATTCAGTTGTTACGATCTCATCCCAATCTGCACGCCATTTTTCAAAATTCTTTTCAGCTTCGCCTATCATTTTTAATTCTTTTACTTTTGATATTTCTTCCGTTACAGGTCGATTCATAATATCCATTTTCCACGCTTCATATCGATCAATTTTATTGTACGTTTTTTTCCTCATACACGTACTAAAAATGACGACAAAAACGACAACAATAATGAAACTTAATACGACATAATAGAACATTGGAAGTTCCCCCATTCTCCCATTAAAACCGGTATCTTTCCCAATCTATGCTTGTTCGCTCACTAGGGAAGATATGTAAAGTTCCCAATTAAGTATCGTTATCCAACGAAATACCCTTACGTTTTAAACCTACTAATTTAGCAAAACTCAAATAGGCTTTTTATAAATTTCCATCAGAACATACTCAGGTATTGTTAAAAATACGACATAATTAATCAAAATTCTTACCTTTAATAATACCATGAATACAGAGATTTGACTAAGATATATATATTTTAATTTATCACATGATTAATCGTTCTCTTAAACTTTTCTTGAACGATAAGGAAAACCATATTTATAGACACGTTTGGAACAAAAAATGGTACAATACAATTGGTTTTAGCGAAGGAGCCTTGATTATGGAAGATTTACATACCTTAACTCTTGTTTTTCTTATATTTGCTGGATTTTTAGCCGGTTTTATAGATGCCGTCGTTGGGGGTGGGGGGCTTATTTCAACACCTGCACTCTTGTTTACTGGATTACCTCCGAATATCGCATTGGGAACAAACAAACTAGCAGGTACAATGGGGGCTTTAACGAGCACCTTAACTTTTATTCGTTCAAAGAAGGTCGATTTTCATTTAATTGGTCGCCTGTTTCCGCTCACTCTTATTGGTTCTTTTATCGGTGTAATGGTTGTACATATTATCTCCCCGGAAATATTAAAACCTTTAATCCTCATTTTATTAGCTTTAGTAACGATCTATACGATTTTCAAAAAAGATTGGGGAACCATATCAAAATATAAAGGTTTTACACTATCCCGAGCCATTCTTTTCGGCCTGATCATTTTTACGCTTGGTTTTTATGATGGGTTCCTAGGTGGCGGTACAGGTTCATTTCTTCTCTTTTCTTTTTTGGCAGTTGGATTTGATTTTCTTCATGCTGCAGGTAATGCAAAAATCTTAAATTTTTGTAGTAACATAATGGCTTTGATTACGTTTATTTGTTTAGGTTCAGTCAATTTTCAGTATGGCATACCTATGGCTATCAGCATGATCATTGGATCGTGGATCGGTGCCAATGTAGCCATTCGAAAGGGATCATCCTATGTCAAACTAATCTTTATCGTGGTTACCATCTTATTAATAGGAAAGAACTTATTCAGCTATTTACCACTTCATTAAGCAAGATTTTATTCCATATTAACGCTCCACTAACATTATCAAAGGAGACTTCATGACTTCATTATTTGATAACCCTTTTTATGAAGTTTGGGCAAAGAGCTGATCAGCCCAATATTTGATATATTTTAAGTAATATTTCCGGAAATAGTCCTCATGCGGCTGTAAGTCATGGATGCGTCTAATATATTGTGGGTGCAAAAATGGCATGATGATCATGTCGCGATATTGCATAACAAGGATATCGATTGGAATGGCAACCGGATACTTTTCTTGTTTAAATACCATTTCTAACAGATATTTTTCTTTCATTAAATAGCTCGCCATGAATTCACGGATCAAATTGGTATCGAGAGTCATTTCTCGGTGTACACAACGTGACAAATAAAAGTAGCGTTGTTGGTAACGGATCATTCGATCTGCAATTTGAATTAATCGCGTACATAATAAAGGTTCTAAATGGGTCGTTTGTTCAATAGCTGACTCCATTTCTTCCAGATATCCTTCAAAAAATGAAGACATTAAATACTCTAGTAGCCCTTTTTTTCCTCCAAAATAGTAAGATATTAGCGCAATGTTCACTCCTGCATCATTGGCAATGGCCCGGACCGATGTCCCTGTATAACCACTCATATTAAAAAGTCGGATGGCTGAACGAATGACTTCATTTTTTTTATTGATATCCTTTACCTTTTCAATCGTTTGCAATATGATCACCTCGTCATTTACACTCTATATAACATCTTCTCTAAACATCAGCATCCTCCTTCATAAATCGCTCGACACTTAGATGAGATATTCTACATAATCTGATAAAATAACACGTATGATGAATTAAAAGGAGAGGAATATACATGTATTCTGTCAATAAATATTCTGGTGATATGGACTCCCAATATCAGTTAGTCGTAAAGCAGCTCACCTCCCTTATTGAAGATGAGGAAAATTTAATAGCTAATCTTTCTAACGCTTCAGCCCTTCTCAATCAATTTTTGCAAGATATTAATTGGGTTGGATTTTATCTTTTAGACCAAAAAGAGCTCGTTTTGGGACCCTTTCAAGGACTGCCTGCCTGCGTACGACTCCCAATTGGAAAGGGAGTGTGTGGAACAGCTGTTCAAGAGAGGAAAACATTACGCGTTAGTGATGTTCAGCAATTCTCTGGACACATTGCTTGTGATTCGGCCTCTAGATCCGAGATCGTCGTTCCGATCATCGTTGATTCTCAAGTGATCGGTGTTCTCGATATTGATAGTCCAAAGGTTAATCGTTTCACAGAAGAAGACCAACACTTTCTAGAACAATTTGTTGAAATATTAAGCAATCACATTAAAATTCAAACTCTTAATTTAAATAAATAGTTGACAAGTCTAAGTTTAATTAACTATAATAGAGTTTGTGTAAAATGAGGCAGTGGTCAATGGATAAGATGAAGACCCTCTTATTTTGTTCCTCGTGATTTTTAAATTAATTAGAGTTTAAAAGGAAGGCTGTTTTTCCGTACTTTTTAACTTTAAATTAGAGGTGTACCCCGTAACTCTTCACTGCCGAGCGAAGGTACAAGATAACAAAATAACTTCATTCTTTAAATCCTTGAAGATGCTGTCATTTTATGCCTAATTTAAAATGACAAGGAGGAGTCAATTATGGCTCGTTATACTGGTCCTGCATGGAAAAAATCTCGTCGCTTTGGTATTTCATTAAGCGGTACGGGTAAAGAACTTGAAAGACGTCCTTATATTCCTGGACAACATGGTCCTACACAACGTAAAAAGTTATCTGAATATGGTTTGCAACAAAATGAAAAACAAAAATTACGTTATATGTATGGACTTAACGAACGTCAATTCCGTCGTCTCTTCGACGAAGCTGGTAAAATGAAAGGTGTACACGGTGAAAACTTCATGATTCTTCTCGAATCACGTCTCGATAACCTCGTTTATCGTTTAGGTTTAGCTCGTACACGTCGTCAATCTCGCCAACTTGTTAACCATGGTCACATTACTGTCAATGGTAAACGTGTTGACATTGCTTCTTACCGTGTTTCTGTCGGTGATGTTATTGGTTTAAGAGAAAAATCTAAAAACCTTGATATCGTTAAAGAAGCGATCGAAGTTAACTCATTTGTTCCTGAATATTTAACTTTTGATGAAGATAAATTAGAAGGTACTTTCAATAGACTTCCTGAACGTTCTGAATTACCAGCTGAAATAACTGAAGCTCTTATCGTTGAGTTCTACTCACGTTAATTCAATTGCTTCTTAAAAAGCAATAACGAAAGCCCTAGAAATGTTGAATCTATATTTCTAGGGCTTTTTAAGTTTTTCATGCTTTATAGAATAATGTACTCTCCCCTCAACGATTTGGGGGGAGTTTTTAATTGATTAAGAAACAAAATTGTGGACAGACGCTTTAATAAGATAATGACTATACTGAATCCATTTCTAGTTATTTTAACTACAGTACTATGATATAAGTTTACATATTTATCTTTCCGAGTATTATTAATGTACAGAAAATTTTTATGTAAAAATATGACAATAGCTTATTTTAACCATTTTATATTTACCCTCAGTTACCTATTAACAATTTGGTGACAAATTTCAAATAGAATTTAACCTTTTTCTCCATTTTCTTATCTCATTTCATTTCTTTTCGTTATCCCTTCAAAATTTATTAATAAACTATTATATAATATAGAGGAAGTTCACCATAGGAGTGACAGCAAAATGAATGCTAAATTTTTTGTCCGGAGAATCCCATTAAAACAACTGAAATTTGTTATTCAAGGAATGCTAGTTGGTCTATTAGGCGGTTTAGTTGTGAGCCTATTCCGACTCACGCTTCAAAAATTACTAAACTTAGATAAGGCGTTTTACACTTATGCTCATGAAAATCCCTATTTACTGATATTGGCGGCGATTTTTATGATCCTAATTGGTTGCATGATTGGTTGGTTAATTAAAGGCGAAAAGAATATAAAAGGTAGTGGAATTCCCCAAGTAAAGGGCCAAATTCAAGGTGATCTTGAATTGAACTGGTGGCCAGTACTATGGCGAAAATTTATTGGAGGAATCTGTTCCATTGGTCCCGGAACCTTTCTTGGTCGTGAAGGCCCTTCCATCCAATTAGGAGCCACCGTTGGACAAGGGATTAATCAATTCACTGGTGGGGATTCAACAAATGAAAAGATATTAATTACAGCTGGAGCCAGTGCTGGTCTTTCGGCTGCATTTAATGCACCAGTGGCAGGGCTTCTATTCGGTTTAGAAGAAATTCATCATCATTTCAGTTCAACACTTCTTGTTACCTGTTTTTCAGCCTCAATTACTGCAAATTTTGTTTCATTAAATATATTTGGAATGACACCGGTATTATTTTTAGGAGATATCCCCAGTTTTCCTTTGAATCATTATTTATGGCTTGTTTTATTAGCTATTCTTTTAGCGATTCTTGGTCTGATTTATCAAAAAGTGCTATTCCGTTTATCTGATTGGTATTCACATATTCATTTTCTCCCAAGTTATCTCTATGGATTAATTCCATTATTACTTGTGATTCCAATTGGTTATTTTGTGCCTGATTTACTTGGTGGAGGAGCAAACGTAATAACATCATTGAATGGTGCCTATTTTACTTTGGAATTTTTGATTTTTGTCTTCATCCTTCGTTTCATTTATTCAATGATCTCATACGGGAGTGGTTTACCCGGGGGTATCTTTTTACCTTTACTAACACTCGGTGCTTCATTAGGTGCCATTTATGGTCATTCGATCAGTACCTTTTTTGGAGTAGATGATTCACTGATTCGCTGTTTTATTATTTATGGAATGGCTGGCTATTTTACGGCCATTTGTAAAGCTCCATTAACCGGTATTATTTTAGTTTCTGAGATGGTTGGAAGCTTGGAAGTACTTATGCCGATCGCCATTGTCTCGCTTGTTGCGTATATTGCGGTAGATCTAATGGGTGGAATTCCAATATATGAGGGACTATTAGTTAATCTCTTAGGCGAAAAGAAAGGCAATAAGAAAAGCAATAAGAAAAATCATTATACAACATTTGTCTATCCGGTTGATGTAACAAATCATTCTCTGGTCGGAAAGAAAGTTAAAGAATATTCTTGGCCAAATGATGCACTCTTGGTTTTGATTCGTAAAGGTGAGCAAGAAGTTGTACCACATGGGGATACCGTTATTCAAGCAGGTAACTTTTTGTATATTTCAGCAGATGCAAGTCAAGAAAGCATGATTCGTAAAAAGTTGGACAATCAGTAAACCAATCCTTTAATTTAATGAGTGACAATCTTTACTACTATAGAATGTAAAAAAACATTTTACTCTCCATTCTGATAAATACCGACCTTTTTTAGCAAAATAACTTGCAAGATATTCAATATAAGATAAGATAAAAATTAGATTTATTATCTTATAATGGGTTAAATGCAAACATTCGCATAACAACCTATTCAAGTTCAGTACATTAGTTACTGAATTAATAGCTGCTTTTTTCATAGGCTTTAAACTTTATTATGGAAAAGGTATTAAGGAGGAATGTTATGACTTCGAATTTAAAGTCATCTTTTAGCGAATGGTTCGATCGCTTTAAAAACAGTGGACTCATTCAAGCACTTATTTTTACATACAAAGTAGCATGGAATTCATTTTTAGTCATTATCTCAGTCATATTTATCGGCTGTGTCTTTGCATTTGGTATTTCCACTGGTTATTTTGCTGCTTTGGTACGGGACCAGCCGGTTTTGAATTATAAGACGTTGAAAGGGGATATGGCCAATTACTCTCAAAGTAGTGAGATTTATTTTGCCGATAACATCCCTCTGGGAAAAGTTAATAGTGATCTTATTCGGACAACAGTGACATTAGATCAAGTTTCCTCTCATTTTACAGATGCTTTGCTATCAACGGAGGATGAACTTTTCTATGAACATCACGGTGTTGTTCCAAAAGCTGTATTCCGTGCAACCTATCAAGATATTACAAACCAACCATTACAAACCGGTGGCAGTACGATCACACAACAAGTTGTTAAGAATCAAATCCTGAGTAATGCTGTGACGAAAGAGCGTAAGGCAAGGGAAATCTTGTTGGCGATGAGATTGGAACATTTTTTTAGTAAAAACGAGATTTTGCAATCTTATATTAACGTCAGTCCCTTTGGACGAAATGCATCTGGTCAGAATATAGCAGGAGTTCAAACGGCTGCACAAGGTATTTTTGGTGTTGATGCTAAAAAACTTAATATTCCACAGGCTGCGTTCATTGCTGGTTTACCTCAAAATCCATTTGTCTATTCACCTTTTGATAATAATGGTGAAATCAAAAAAGATATCTCTCCTGGAATTAACCGAGCTCATGCTGTTCTAAAAAATATGTACGATGGCGGCTATATTTCACAGAAAGACTATCAGGACGCTCTGAAATATGACTACAAAAAGCACTTTAAAGATACAACCAAAATGATAAAAAATCGCTATCACTATGTCACGAATGAAGTGATTAAAGACGCAAGTATTATTTTGGCCAAACAAGCCGCTCGAAAACAGGGATATAGCGAGGACAAATTATATCATGACTATACAACCTATCTTAACTATTCGAAGGTATCAAAGTCACAAGGATCAAGTGTTGAATCCATTGCCAAAGCAAATAAAGTTAATTATTCAACAATAAAAAAACATTTTGATACATTCGAAAATCTCATGGATAGTGCCACATTAGATTTACAGAATGGTGGCTATAAAATTCATACGACCATTAATAAAGATATCTATGATGACCAACAAGCTTTTGCAAGTCATTATAGCGGATATGAAAGCGATCGGATTACGTATCGAAAAGACTCTAAAACAGGAAAAAAGGAAGAGATTCGCCACCCAATGGAGGTAGGTTCTGTTCTTATTAAAAATGATACTGGCGCAATCATAAGTTTTGTTGGTGGGCGTGGATTTGATTTATCCCAATATAATTTTGCGACTCAAGTCAATAGACAAAACGGATCTACGATGAAACCACTACTTGTCTATGCCCCTGCGATGGAAGCTGGACTAACTCAGCCAGGCAACATAATGGCAGACTTACCATACAAAAGAATCATGGGTTCTGGGCAAGTTTATTCACCTGTTAACTATACACCCCTCTATCATGGCTTTGAATCGACGAGAAAAGCCCTATATCAGTCTGATAATATGCCGGCCGTCCGACTATTTACTCGGCTAAGCCAAACCATAAGTGATCCTCCAAGTTATCTGAAGAAAATGGGATTTACATCACTCATTGGTTCAGATGGATATAACGTTTCTGCTGCGTTAGGCGGTATTACACTCGGACCTACTGTTGAAGAAAATACGAATGCTTATGCAACATTCGGAAACGGCGGTAAGTTTGTTGATGCCTATATTATTGATAAGATCACAGATACATCTAGCCGTACGGTTTATCAACATAAAGTTAAAAAAACGACTGTCTTTTCTCCACAAACAAATTATTTAATGCTAGATATGATGCGAGATGTATTAAGCCCAATGGGTACAGCCCGAGGTGTACCTGGTCAACTTGATTTTCATGCCGACTGGGCAGGTAAAACCGGAACATCTCAAGATTGGCGAGATGGATGGTTTGTTGCTACCAATCCTAATGTCACACTTGGCGTTTGGACTGGCTATGGCAATAACGCTAAAATGAATCATCAATATTACTCATCAAGAACACAGAAGCTTTGGGCAGGATTTGCCAATGCGGCCTATCGTATTGATCCTGAACTTATGAGCCCTAATAAGAAATTTACTCAACCAAAAGGAATCATAAAAACAACATACTGTGGTTTAACTGGGGAAAAAGTGACATCGCTCTGCAGGGAAGCTGGATTTGTCACAACGGATTTAATGAATGCTAAATATGCTCCTAGAACAACCGAAGAAGCCTTAGTCAGAACGAGTCAAGGTGTAAAAATTAAGCAAGGCTTTGTTAGCCAAAATTATCCGTTCCTTGATCTTTCTAAAACGAATGAAAAATTTCTAAAACTAATCCAATTGCCAGGTGATCAATTAGTTACTGATGAGGAAGTTGCTGCAGACAGGGATAAAGAGAATGAGGAAAAAAAGAAAGAGCCAGATAATAAAAAAGCGACGATAGAACAAAACGATAAAGAGGAACAGATACCAACAAAAACGAATGATAAAAAGCAAAACAAATCGAATCATAAAACAGAACCTGATGGAAAAAAGCAAACAACCGATCAACAAACAACGGATAAGCAAACAACAGATCAAAAAACATCAGGTCAACAAACAACAGATCAACAAAACAATACAACGCCACAATCAAATAGCACAGAGAACAATGACTCAGTAAAAAAGGAACAATCAATCAAACAACCAATAAATTAATGAAGCAAAAGAGCCAATGATCGGCTCTCCTGCTTCATTTTTGTTATAAAAAATAGACTATGTCCGAATTAAGTCATTATGGACAAGTCTATTTTATATAGAACCTATTTAGTAGTTGATGATCGATATTCAATTCGATAAGGCAATGTGACAGTGATTTCATCAACTTCTTCTTTATTCATAAATTTGGTTAATAATCGCATAGCAACCGCCCCAATGTCATACATTGGTTGAACTACACATGATAGCGTTGGACGAACCATTTGAGCTAATCGTGTATTGTCATTACTTATGACCTCAATATCATTAGGCACTGTTAACCCACTGTCTTGTATTTGATGGATAACACCTATGCCCATTTCATCTGAACCAGCAAAGATCGCCGTTGGCTTATTATCAAGCGCTAAAAACTGTTCTGTCGCTTCTTTACCTGATTCATAAGTGTCATCACCAATAGCCACCAGATCCTCTAAATAAGGTATTTCTGCGCTCTCTAAGGCACGTTTGTATCCTTTGAGTTTATGTTCTCCATTGATAGGTACCTCAGTTGGTCCAGAAATGAAGCCTATTCGTTTATGACCTTGATTAATAAAGTATGTAATGGCATCAAAAACGGCTTGTTCATAATTAATATTTACCGATGGTACTTGGTTTTGTTCATCAAGCGTAGCAGCTAGAACGATTGGTACTGGGGACTTTTTAAATTCTTCGATAAGATCTTGATTAATTTCCCCACCCATAAAAACAATACCATCGACTTGTTTACCAAGTAAAGTTTGAATAAGGTGCATCTCTTTATTTTTATTCTGATCAGAATTACAAAGAATAATATTGTATTTATACATGGTTGCTATGTCTTCAATTCCTCGAGCAAGCTCAGAAAAAAACACATTTGAAATGTCAGGAATGATGACTCCAACAGTTGTTGTTTTCTTACTAGCTAAACCTCGAGCAACAGCATTCGGTCTATAACCCAATCTTTCAATCGCTTCTAACACTTTTTTTCTTGTCGTTGGTTTAACGTTTGGATTACCGTTAACAACCCTAGAAACAGTCGCCATTGAAACGCTTGCCTCTCGAGCTACATCATATATTGTTGCACTCATACACGATTGTCCCCCCTCAACTTTTTCAACTTTACATGTAATACTATTATAACCATTAATATTAGTATTTTATTTTTACTATAGCATAACTTAATCACATATCTATCTTTTTCAACAAAAAATATCATATTATTACACGGAAATAGAAAAACCAAATCCGTTTTGATGAAGAAAACGGGTTGAACCTCATGTTCAACCCGTTTTTGTTGATTCAATATAAATTATATGTAATCTTTGGGTGCAGTCACTTTGATTTCTTTACTCGACTTGAGATTGACATTCTGACGTTTCTTTCGGCTTGGTATGGATTTTTTTACGTATTGAACCATCTGTTTATCTGAAACTGATTTAGCTAGATTTGTGGATCTCTCCTTCGCTAATTGGATAAAATCGACGCTTTTCCGACGAATAGAGTGAGTTCCACGATCAAGCTGAATCCGCATGTCTTTACCTGTCTTAGGTGTCAATAATAATGCGGCACTTGCTCCAAGTAAGCTTCCAAGCATCATACCAGTAAAAAACAGAGAACCTTTTTTACTTTGTTTCTTTCCTGTTTTACTCAACCCTTCTCCATCTCCTTGCTCATATTTTTCTCAATTAAAAATTGAGACCCACCTTAGTATATAGGTGGGAATCTCTAAGTTGGAAGATAAGACCTCTTCTTTATCCCCAAGTTTTTATTTAACTTGTTTATTGATTAGTAGAAGACGTTTGTGTATTTTTGTTTTTCCATTTACTCCATAAACTAATAGCTGCTTGTCCATACTGAATGGCTTTGGCAACTTGATCTGAATGTTGTTCACCTTTAAGTGTCACCTTATTGGCCACTCTTTGTACAGATTGATTGACATTTTTAATGGAGTCTCCAACACCTTCAATACCCTCAAAGAAACGATTAAGGTGAGCAGACTTGTGCTGAACATCTTCAGATAACTGATTCGTCTTATGTAATAGCTCAGCTGTCTCCATTGTTATACCTTGCATTTGTTGTTCAACATGATCTAATGTACTCACCATGCTATTCATTGTTCTTTGTATTGAACGAAGTGTTTCTGCAAGAAAATAAACGAGTGCCGCAAATGCAATCGCAATCACTGCAACGCTTAAATATAAAATTATAACCACAACGATTACCTCCCTTTTTGACTATCTTCCCATTTTAGTTTGTTTCTAAACAACAAATCTATACATTCAATATATCAATGATTAATAAAATCTGAAAGTGAAATTAGACCAAGCCATTAATTATTTAACACGGATCTACTCGTATCAAATACTGATCAAGTTGTTTAGGTTATTGCACACTGGCAGAGTCCCCTAATCGATAACTTAAATTATCGATTAGAGTCTTCATAAGCTTTTTGATACTTTTGAATATCCCCAGCTCCCATAAATAGTAACACACTATTTTCATATTGCTTAAGATCATCAATATTTTGTAGGCTTAAAATAATAGAGCCAGGAATTTTATTTTGTAAGTCGTGAATGGTTAATTTCCCATTGGATTCGCGAGCAGAACCAAAGATTTCGCATAAATAAACTTGATCTGCTAATTTCAAGCTGCTAACAAAACCATCTAGAAATGTAAGGGTACGAGAATACGTATGAGGTTGAAATACCGCAATAATCTGCTTATCGGGGTATTTTTTCCTTGCTGCTTCAATCGTTACTTTAATTTCTGTTGGATGGTGAGCATAATCATCAATCAAAATTTGATTGCCTAATTTTTTCTCAGCAAAGCGACGCTTCACACCTTTAAAAGACGCTAATCTTTCTTTTACTAGCTCTACGGGTACATTTTGATAATGACAGAAAGCTATGACTGCCAGGGTATTTAAAATGTTATGATTTCCGAATCCGGGAATTTTAAAATGCCCATATAAGTCATTTCTAACGAACACATCAAAATGCGTACCATCCGAGGTTGTTTCGATATTTCTCGCCTGAAAATCATTCTCCTCATTTAATCCATAATAAATGATGGGTACATTAGATTTTATACTTTGCAATTTCTCATCGTCACCACAAGCAAAGATCCCCTTTTTCACGCTCAAAGCCATTTCTTGAAAAGCGTCAAAAACATCATCAATATCCTTGTAGTAATCAGAGTGATCAAACTCAATGTTTGTAATAATACAGTAATCAGGTTTATAAGCTAAAAAATGCCGTTTGTATTCACATGACTCAAAGATGAAATAGTCGCTATCTTCAACACCCACTCCAGTTCCATCACCTATTAAATATGATGTCGAGGCAAACTCACTAAAAACATGAGCAAGTAAACCAGTCGTTGATGTCTTTCCATGGGTACCTGTTATGGCTACACTTGTATGTGTATCAGCAAGATGACTCAAAAAATCAAAGTAACGATACGTAGGTACGCCCATTTCTCTTGCCTTTTTGATTTCTTCGTGATCATCAGGAAACGCATTCCCTGCAATAACGATTTCATCCTTATTAATATTGTTTTTATCAAAAGGTAAAAGAGGAATATTTTTTTCTTCTAGAGCCTGTTGAGTAAAAAATCGCTTATCATAGTCTGAGCCCTGTACTTGATGCTTCATGTCATATAGAATTTGCGCAAGTGCACTCATTCCAGTTCCTTTTATTCCTACGAAATGATATTTCGCCATTAAAATGACCTCCAAAATCCCTTCCATTTATCCATATTCACTTAACCTATATATATATAGATACTATATGCAAATATATTCTAATTGTTTGGTATTCTTTTCCCAAAGATAAGTTTGCCAATTGAAAACCTGTTAAGCGTTAACAAAAGCTAAATTTTAAAAACTCGTTGTCTAAAGTCGTTTCGCATATGAAATACCTTGAATTACATATGGGATGGATATAGCCTAACAACTTTCTTTTATCTTATTATACATCTTTTTTCTTGTAATAATGAATTTGCAGTCTCTTTAACTTAGTCGACTTTTTCTAATCTCGGATTTAGATTATATTTTCTTCCAGCTTTGGCTTGATGTTTTCCGTTTAACATCACATTGTCTCCTGTAAAACCTATACCTATTTTTAATAAACTGCTTCCTATACCGTACAAATCCACGGGAACCTGTCGTTTTTCAAATTCTAGTATTCTTTCTTTTGTAAAACCGCCACTCACAACGATCTTAACATGATTAAACCCCTCTTTGTCCAGAGCCTCTCTTAGACCGAAAACAAGTTCAGGGTTAACACTTCTTGGATCAAATCGACCAAGCAATTCAGGATGATTAATAAAATATTTATCAACCATATTTTTTGCCGTATCGAGCCTTACACCTTTCAGTGTTTCTCCAAAAGCATGTGCAAGTTTTAAACTATCACCAATGACATCGTTATTATAGTCCACTAATGACACAAGATCATCCTCTGGATAATGCTCATGATAGGCCCGTGTAGCTGCAACAACGTCACCTTCAAACATTTGGATCAATGCGTGAGGCATTGTCCCCATTCCTTGCTTACCCCACCACTCATTCATCGCATGAGTCGCTTGAGCTGTAGAACCACCTATGTATGCAGAGTATCCATCTCCCGCTTGTTGTGTATAATGGTCATCCCTGTCACCCATGAAAATCACGGGTTTTTGAACACCAGATGCCCTGGCTGCTTTTACAACATTATAGACATTCGTTGCAACTGACGTTCTTCTGGCTAGAATCCCGTCAATAATGCCTTCTAAAAACCCAAAGTTTTGATAAGGACCTGTAATGGTTAAGACCGTTTCAAACGGTTCAATCTTGTCACCATCTTTTAAGGAATATATCTCCAATTGATCTGGGTCTTTTGCAAAAGTTTTGATTAAAGCAATTGCCTCATCTGTACCACACAAAACAGCATGTTCTTTTTGAAAAAATTGAGTTGTTACAATGTTATTGGGTTTCTCTTTTTTAATAATTTCACACGATTTAAGAAAGTAAACGGCCGAAAACCACCCTTCTCTAATTCGTTCATCAAATTTAAAGGTTTTATTCGTCAGCCTTTTAATCTTTCCTTGAACTTTTAATTCAATTTCTTTCATGTGTTTATCTCCTTAACTAACGCGATTGACGTAAGATACATGACTCGCCATTTATTTTAACCTTAAATAACCTTATTGTAAAAAAAATATACTTCAGTTTATTGATTCTCTAGAAGATAAAGTGCAGTTATCCCCCACCTAGGGATGCTCGGTTACACTCATTACCTTGAGGTGGGAGTCAAGACTCGCCGTAAATAGGGGGTAAATAGAGTTTCTCATAACCACTTGTTTAAGCCGGTCCTAAGCCCTACACTAATCCAACATATTTAGAGGATTGAAGCTATAGCCGTGCTAGTCATAGCTTCAATCCTGGTTTAATACACTTTGTCTTGGTTTATTATTTGATCTTCAAATTCTTCTTTAGAAACTAAAACTTGACGTGGCTTGCTTCCATTGGCTTCTGAAACAATCCCCATCGCTTGTAAATCATCAATTAGACGAGCAGCCCTATTATAGCCTATACGAAAACGCCGTTGAAGACTTGAAACAGAAGCTTGTCCTTGGTCAATCACAAAGTATCCTGCTTCATCAAATAGTTCGTCGTCCATGTCAGCATTGTCGTGCAAGACACCTTTGAAATCTTCCTTGTCAAATAAGTAAGGTGGGGATTCCATTTGATCAAACTGTGCCGAGATACGGCTAATTTCTTCATCAGATACGAAGCAACCTTGCAAGCGTTTAATATCTCTTGCTCCGTTTTCAATAAACAGCATATCGCCTTGCCCGAGTAACCTTTCTGCACCAGATGAATCCAAAATGGTACGGGAATCCACTTGAGAAGAAACACTAAATGCGATCCGTGTTGGAATATTTGATTTTATAAGTCCTGTTATGACGTCCACCGATGGTCGTTGAGTAGCTAAGAGAAGATGAATACCCGCTGCTCTTGCTTTTTGTGCAATACGACAGATGGCCTCTTCAACATCTTGAGGTGACACCATCATTAAATCCGCTAATTCATCAATAATAATGACGATATAGGGCATAATTTCCCCTTCTTGTTGCCCATTTTCAATACACTCATTATACCGTTTGATATCTCGGACACCCATTTTCGCAAAATATTGATACCTTTTTTCCATTTCTTCCACGGCCCATTTTAAGGAGAGCGAAGCTTCTTTTGGTTCCGTAATAACGGGCGTTGCGAGATGGGGTAATTCTCTATATGCTGCAAGTTCAACGACCTTTGGATCAATTAAAATTAATCTCAGACGTTCTGGTGATGTTTTATATATCAAGCTTAGAATTAATGAATGAATACACACACTTTTACCAGAACCAGTTGCTCCGGCTATAAGACCATGCGGCATTTTGGCTAGATCCGTTATTACTTGTTGTCCTGAAATATCTTGTCCCAAGATAGCCGGTAAAGCGGCTGATTGATCTTTGAATGCTTCAGAATGAAGTAAGTCTTTTAAATAGACAGGTTTGCGTTCATCATTTGGTATCTCAATACCAACCGTGCTTTTTCCGATGACAGGCGCAATACGTATCTGCTCTGCCGCCATACTTAATTTTATATCTTCTGTTAAATTCATAATTTTATTTACCTTTACACCAGGATGAAGATGAATTTCAAACCGTGTAACAGCAGGCCCTTGTGTATAATCCACGATATCGGCATTCACGTGAAAGTTATCGAGTGCTTCTTTTAGGATTGCTCGCTTCTCTTCTATCCACACGGAATCACTTTCCTTTGATTCAGGAGGATCATCAAGTACATCTAAGGAGATCTGAAAGTCTTTCTGTTCAAGGCTTTTGATCTTTTTAGGTTGTTCGTGATTGTTTTTATGATTTTTTTTATCCGTACGAAACATCAAAACATTAAAAGGAACTTTTGAACCTCTCCGACCTTGCCGATGTGGTGAGACTTTAAATTCCCGCTTCACCGGTGTCTCATCTTTTTCCATTGTATTTTCCTGATTCTGTACATCGGCATCAGACTTTTTTACATTGTTGTCCTTTGAATCATATTGTTCAGAATGCAAGTCAGTCTTCACTTTTTTAGGCCTATTCTCAGGAAAATCATCCAAGCCTTCTTTTGTATCAGATGTCATAAAGTCAATATTTTTCTCTTCATTTTTCTCTTCTTTTTGAGAACGCTTAAATGGTATAGAATGGACATCTTTTTGAAGATTTGTCTTTGAATCTACATTTTCTATTAATTTATTTTCTTTTCGTTGATAGGCTGGTTGATTTAATTTTTTTTCATTTACTTGTTGTTTATCTTTTGTGTTTAGTGAACTGACCGTCAAATTGTTCGCTTCTTGAGTCACCTTTTGATCATTTTTAGCCATTTCGTTTACATTTCCCATTTGACGATAAAAATGCTCCGGTGTTTTTTTATATCCGTAGACAGGTGAGATAATTTCAGTCGGTTTAAACCGACTTTTCTTAGGTGATTGAGATGTCTCTTGAGATTCTTGATTTTTCGCCCATTTGTCGTCAGATTTGCGAGAAGCCTTTCTATGGTGAGCAGGGTGCTCGCTTGCTGATTCATAGTGATCATGATTAGGAATGGGAGTGTCCTTAAATGATTGTCTAGAATTCGGGGTGACATCTTTGCTAGTTGAATTTGGATATTGATGTAGCATTCTTACATGAATTTGTCGATTTGTATCTTCAAAGCGGCCAACGATCGGGTTGTGTGATGACTGATAGGTGTTATCATCCTGATTTTGTTTTTGATGAAGAAATTCCTCTTCATCATCTAGATGAAATAAACGTTTCCACCAATTTGATCCCATTCCTCTCACTCCTTCCATTTATTGATTGAACCATTTTTCAAATACAAAGGTCGATACCCCTTGTCATAACCAAACATCTTATTTTTTCGTGTGTGTATTAAAAATCACTAGTTATTTAACTAGTGATTTTATTTACATACATCGGCTTATTTACCAAAAAAATCTTCCCCAACGGTTTTGGAATCATCTAAAACAAGAATCCCCTTTTTTTGAGGTGCATGAGGTAAATCCAACTCCCTAGCAGAACAAATCATACCCGAGGAGGCAACACCTCTTAATTGTGCATCTTTAATGATCATACCACTTGGCATGACCGCTCCAACACGTGCGACAACCACATGTTGATCTTCTTCAACATTGGGTGCTCCACAAACAATTTGCAGGGTTTCACTACCAATATCTACTTGACAGACACTCAATTTATCCGCATTAGGATGCTTTTCTTTAGAAATAACCTTTCCAACAACAAAGTTAGGTCGATCATCAAAGGTTAATACATCAGCAAATCCTGCGTTTTTAATGACTTTATTGACCTCGTCAACGAGATTTTTGCTTAGATCGACTTGTCCAGTTGCATCTATATCGATCCGTTCAGATATCTGAAAGAGATTAAAGCCAAGTGTTTCCCCTGTCTCAGGGTTTAAAAGTTTAACCACGCTTTCCTTTTTTTCAACCTGAATGGGCCCTGCGTTCCCTATGACTGCTTGTACTATTAGGACATCTCCAATGCCCTCTTTATTGTAAAATATATTCATCTTCTTGCTTCCTCCAACCTTTCAATCCGTACTAATTCATCAATCTTCTTCGTCAACTGGACGATTTTTGGCTAAAATGAATATTGGATTCAATTTCCCTTTTTCATAGATAAACGGTAACGCCGTTATTGGAATATTACCGTTAGTGAAAAATTGCATCGTCATCTGAGCTAAGACATCATATCCCCTTTTATTCACAATGTCAGCAAAAATTAAAACATCTTGATGAGGGATACTAACAGCCAGATCTCCTTTTGATTTAGCCGCCATGTCATCTAATAAGGTCCGATTTAATATACGACTGGCATCATAACCATCGTTATGATTAATAAACGTAAATACGTTATCCGCAACATGGTCTTCCTTCATTTCTACTGATAAGGAACGTAGGTTAAATTCAGCCATCTCAAATAAAGAATCTTCCAAAACACCCTCACTCTTCATAAACTCACGATCAATGAGGCGATAAGAATGACCTAAATCTAAAGCGTAATAGATACGTGTTTCAGCTGTGTGCTCCTTATAAAGTAACGTCTTCCCATCTGATGTTTCCGTTGGAAATGAAGTAGATCGCATGACAGGAAAAATATGTTTTTCCATTCCTGCGAGTCGTTGAGATGTATTCATTACTCGGAGTGCATGGTCAACGTAATAGACGATTTGATCTAAGAGCTTATCCTTTTCTGCTTCATAGCGACCGGAAAGTCCAGAAAGTTCAAGTGTAATCCCCTTCTTAGACTGACTATTTTCAATTCGTAATGTCTCTTTTTCACGATCATAAATCATTGTTCTGTCTGGTGCCTGTAGTCGATTTTCCAGCAGACGTTTAAGTTTTTTACTTTCCATTTTAACACTTCCTCTGCATCTGCATGACATCATTTTACCATGTTCTTGGAATATTTATAAGAGGTAGTTCAAAAAGCTACCAAATGATAAGCTGCGAATCTCGGCGTTGGCTTGTTTTTTCGGTCCTCATGTAGTAAAAACCTACATTCCGGTCCTCAAAACGGCACCGCCTTGACCTTCTTGCTTCTAATTTTTCACCTTTTTGAACACTATTATAGAGGTAGTTCAAATAGCCACCAAATGATAAGCTGCGAATCTCGGGCGCCCGTCAAGAGGATCTTCAACTAAAGTCGCTCACGTCCTGTGGCTGGCGTTAAGTCATCACATCCTGTGGAATGCCGGTCCTCATGTAGTAACACAAGATGATCTTCAACTAAAATCGCTCACGTCCAGTGGCTGGCGTTAAGCTACCACATCCTGTGGAATGCCGGTCCTCAAAACGGCGCCGCCTTGATCCTCTAGCCTCTAGTTTGTCACCTTTTTGAACACGCAATGTAAGGAATCACTAAAGAATCTCGTTGATTGGACGATATAATATAAATAGCGTTAAGGCGACTAAAGATGCCTCATAACATAGATATACGTTATAGAAATATATTTAGGAGGGTTATCATGGATTGGTCAATAAAAAGGAAAATAAAGACGATGCTTTTCATGGGCATTATTGGCATCATTCTCTTAACATTATTTACTTGCCTTACCTTTGTTAATAGTAAATGGACAAATGGTAAAGTAAATGCGATTCATCAGGATGCTAACTTAGCAGAAAGTATTCATACAAAAATTGAAAAAGCTCGCACCTTAGAACAGATGTATTTAGCTGAACCGAAAAAAGAATATGTGGATCAACTAAATAAACTGCTTAAAGGGATTAAGAAAGATACAAAGTCATTTTCTTATCAAACAGATGTCGTTAAAAAATCAACTAAAGAAATAAATGGCCAAGTTAAAGTCTATCAAGAAAGCCTTAACCAGGTCGTTTCCATTACGGAGTTAATCGGTTACACTGAAAATGAAGGCCTACATAAGCAATTCTTCGAGACAGAAAAAAAATTGGACGCCATGATTCATGATACCAACAATAATGAACTGATTAAAAAATACTTGCAACTAAAGTTACAAGAGAAAACGTATTTCGATAACCCTACAGCAAAAGGTTTTAATGAAATTTCAAACGATCTAAATGATTTTAACCTATATGCTACAACCGTTTTTTCTGACAAAAACCAAAATGACTTTAGTTCAACATTAATTAAATATAAAAGCATTAATGACTCGATTAATTCATCCTATCAGTTATCCGATTCACTTAAAAAGCAGTTTGCATCTGCAAGCAGCCATATTGAAAAAAGTGTGGCCAAAGTCGTGAACTCTTTAAACCAACAAAACCAAATTATTAATCACCAACAAACAACGATTGGTCTTATTTTCTTTATTATTGCCCTTCTTTTAAGCATAGCCATGGCTGTAGTTCTTTACTGGTTTGGAAGACGTTTATCAATTAGTATTTCTGATTCCCTTCATGAACTAACAAAAGGTGCTACTGAAATTGGAGAAGGACATCTAAATTACCGTGTTCCTATCACTACACATGACGAACTAGGTCAATTTGCTGAATCATTTAATAAAATGACGGAGCGTATGGAAAAAACGATTCAGAAGGTCTTTAATTCGACAAATACATTAACCCAATCATCAGAGAACTTAGCAGCAGCTTCAGAAGAAACTGTGGCTCAAGTGACCGAAGTTAATGAAGCCATTCAGCAAGTAGCTGCAGGTGCTCAAAATCAAGCTGATCATTTAGACCAAAGTATGAATTTACTGTCTAATGTCACTCGAGCAATTGATGAAAGCAAGGCTTTCAGTCAACAAATCCTTCAGAAGACCAAAGAAACAGAAAAAACAAGTCAAGAAGGCATCACAACTGTTTCACATCTTGAAACGAGCGCGAATGAATTTTTAAAAGGTATTTCATCCCTCATTCATGAAATTAAAGATGTCGCTACACAATCCGAGAATATCAAACATATCCTAAAAACAATAAAAAGCATATCAGACAACACGAATTTACTCGCATTAAATGCGGCCATTGAATCTGCACGTGCCGGAGAAGCAGGAAAAGGATTTGCTGTCGTCTCGAAAGAAATCCGTAAATTAGCTGAGAGATCTAAGAAAGAAACAAATCAAATTAACGAAGATATATCGAATATTATTACTCGATTGATTCATTTAACAACAAGGGCAGAAACTCTCAATCAGTTTTCCGAAGAACAGAAAGATAATGTGGCTATGACCAAAGGCTCATTTAACCGTATTACTGATAAAATCTCATCTATAAACACTATGATGGATAATATTAACCGTAAAGTGACTCACGTGAAAGATGCTAATCAAAATCTAGTGATGAAATTAGAAGACATTAGCGCTATCTCAGAAGAAACAGCAGCTAGTACAGAAGAAGTTTCAGCAGCGAGTGAAAATCAAAAATCGGCGATTGGAACAGTTACACAAGCTGCGACTGATCTTCAAGTTATTGCTATTGATCTAGAAAATGAAGTCTTAAAATTCACTTTTGACACTCTAGACTCTGAAAAGGACTTTGATTCAACACCCCTTGTTGAACCAAATAATAAAAATGTAGATGAGCCAGAGAAAATTGAACAATTTTCTCAGCAGTAATTAATTAATTTAAAATGCCTTCATCAGAATATAATCTGATGAAGGCATTTTTCACTCTATTTATGATGATAAAAACAATATTGTCCATACAATAACAAAAGAACATGAAAAAACATGTCACTTCGATTCAGTCTTCCATTTGTCAATATACCAATCGTTCCCGCGCCTTTTCTTACATTGTGTTTCTTTGAAAATTCATCAATCAAATCCCCAAGTTCATGGCCTTGTCGAATCCCGTCAGCCAAAATTGTAGGTAGAACAATTTTGGCCCCACTTGCAGTGAAAAGGTGTCCTTGCCGATCAACCAATGCCCCCCAATTGCATAAATACAACTCGCCATGATGTTCTGTTACTCCCCCCTCAAGTCCAATAGAAATATCAGACCTTGAGATTTCGAGTGCAGATTTGGCACGATGAATGGCCCCTTTTCGGGTTTCCTCATCAGACAAAGGCTGGGCTCTTACACCTGAGGTCGTTTCAATGCTTTGACAGGTTGCTTCTAATTTTTCAAATTGAATGAGGGATTCGACAGCCTTCAATTTGGCTGGATTGGTTGTTCCTATACTAATCAGCATTCGAGTCAGCTCTCCATTTAAACATTTTCATGAATGGTGTCTAGTGTCGTTTGGTCAGTCGTCTTTACAAGCTCAATAAGTAGTGATTTAGCGGCTGCATAGTCATCGACATGTATGATTGATGACGATGTATGGACATAACGTGCGCAGATGCCAATGACGGCAGAAGGAATCCCATTCTGATTCATATGTACCCGGCCAGCATCCGTTCCCCCAGGCGAAACAAAATATTGATAGGGAATATTGTGGGTTTCTGCCGTGTCTAAAATAAATTCCCTCATCCCTCGATGCATGACCATCGTCCGATCTAATATCCGGAGCAGGACACCTTTCCCCAATTGACCAAAAGCAGATTTATCCCCACTTGTATCATTGGCAGGAGACGCATCAAGTGCATAGAAGATATCCGGGGATATCATATTCGAGGCAGTCTGTGCTCCTCTCAATCCAACCTCCTCTTGAACCGTTGCACCAGAATATAATTGATTAGGAAGAGAATAACCTTCTTTATAAATCTCCTTTAACAATTCAATAGCTAGACCACATCCATAACGATTATCCCAAGCCTTAGCTAATATCTTTTTCTCGTTTGCCATTGGAGTGAATGGACAGATGGGAAGTATCGCTTGTCCAGGCTTTACGCCTAAACGTTTAACATCCTCTTGGTCATCTGCACCGATGTCAATAAGCATATTTTTTATAGCCATCGGTTTCTTACGTGTTTCGTCATCTAGGAGGTGGGGTGGGACAGAAGCAACGACACCTGTTATAGGACCATTATCTGACATGATATGGACACGTTGAGCAAGTAAAACCTGCTCCCACCATCCTCCAAGTGGTTGGAATCTTAGCATCCCATTTTCAGTAATTTGAGTCACCATGAATCCGACCTCATCCATGTGTCCGGCTACCATCACTTTTGGTCCATTACTCGTCCCTTTTTTTACACCAAAAATACTTCCAAGACCATCCTGAACTATGCTATCCGAATATTTCGTTAATTGTTCCTTCATGAATTTTCTAACATCACGTTCAAAACCGGAAGCTCCATTTAATTCTGTTAGTACCTTGAACAATTCTTGAGTATTATTTTCCATTATTGTGACACAGGCATCATACTGATGTCGTGAGTCTTCACTTCCTTCCTTATAATCTTCTTCTTATCTTACCGAATAATATGAAACCAATCCAATTTTTAGATAAAATCCTTGGATTTTGATAGCTAATAAAGGCATAATAAGTAAAGATGATATGATGAATATCGATTATTCGAAGATATTGATATACTATATTCTATATTAAGATATTTTTAGGAGGGATAAATAATGAAATGGAAACCCCTCATTTTAGGTTTCGTGGTGGGAATGACAAGTCAACTTGTGTATCAAAAACGAAAAGAAAAACAATTACTTACGCCTGAAAAAGCACTTCAATCAGTTAAAAAATCGGTTAAATCCGATCTAGATGTTAATAATGGATGGATTTATCTCACACCGACGGACATGAAACGTTATGGCATTTCTTACAATGTCTATCAAGGTGGTGTAACGGCAAATCAAGGTAACGAAAAAAAACATTATGATTTTATTGTTGATGCTCAAACAGGAACATTACTCGAACTTCAATCACAGTGAATGATGCATTTAAATAGGCTAAGAAGCTCCTTAAGAGAGGTGCTTCTTAGCCTTGTATCATTCTTTATTCACTAAAACAGGCTTCGCAACGGTATATTCGATGCCCTTGGCTTGAAAACTTTTCTTCATATTCCGTCATGACGTTCTCTTCTTTGTAATGAGATTGATGCAGATTCAGACTAACATTTTGTAAATATAAGCCATATTTTGAGAAGCTTTCAAGAGAATATTCAAATAAACCTTGATTATCCGTTTTTAAACAGATCCGGCCTTTACTGTTTAAAACATATTCATATTGAGCCAAAAATGAGCGATAGGTCAAGCGTCTTTTCTCATGTCGATTCTTAGGCCAAGGATCTGAAAAATTCAAATAAATCGCCGCAACCTCATTTTCGGAGAAGAAATCTGTTAGTTCATTCGCATCCCCATTAATTAAACGTACATTTTTCAATTGACTGTTTATGCATTTATCTAATGCTGAGACAATGACACTTTCATGTATTTCTATCCCAACAAAATTAATATCCGGATTCTGTTTAGCCATATTTGTAATAAATTGACCTTTCCCTGTTCCAATCTCAACATGAATTGGGCATGCACTTTTGAATATGGATTGCCATTCTCCAATATGAGACTTTGGATCCGTGACGACAAACTCTGGATGATTTAATAATTTATCTTTTGCCCAAGGCTTATGACGCACTCTCATGACTCATGGCTCCTTTACATCCTAATTATAACTTTGTACATTCGATTTTAGACTATCGAAAAGAAAAAAGGAATAGTTTTATCTAAGGGATTTACCAACAACTAACTATTTTCCTTATTCATAAAAAAACCCCATCCGGATATCCTATTGAGGAAAGGATGTGGGCAATCATGGTTTTATCACATAGTGATCAAAAACGTCTTATCGGTGACATTTTAAAAGCGCACCAACAAGATGGCGCTGCACGTTCATCAGAATATGAACAATTGTGTCGTAGTGCTGCATCATTGTTATCTCCCGAGTCTCAAGCAGGACTTGATGTAAATACCATACAAGCCATTCAATCATATGGTGAAAAAGGAATGCAACTCGAGAATTATGATGGTCACCTTGGTGATAATAAAGAAAATTTCCAAACGTGGATTGATTCACTCAGCTAAAATGAACAATAGAGTAATGATTCAATCGCCTTAAATCCTTCTCATAAAGGAGAGCTTCTTTCGTTTGGTGGTGATCTTGATGCCAAAACATAAATTGGATTGTCTGCGCAATCATATACCAATGCATACGCAGCCTAAGATGATGATCGAGTGACCATCCATAAAAGGAAAGCCATTTACTCCACTCGTTCTCATCAATATACCAATAAAGCAATAAGGCGACATCAAGAGCTGGATCAGCAATGACTGCCTGATCCCAATCCACCAGATAAAGGTGCTCTCCTTTTTCATCAATTAACCAATTATTATGATTAATATCTGAATGACAAACACTTTTTTGATCAAAGTCAATGTCATTTACATATTGATTCAAAAAATTTAACGCCTTATCAATACAATATTCATTATGACGTTGATCATTAGTATCTTTTAAATCATTTAATATATTTTTTGGTGATATAGGTTTTTTACCAAGTTTTGAAAAGGTAAGTAACAGGTGATCCGAAGAATGAATTTTTTTAAGTAACGTGGCAACTTTTTCCGATGACATTTCACTCGCACTTAGCTCACGCCCATTTAACCATTGTTGAGCCGTTAGAACATCGCCATTTGAAAGCCGTCTTGTCCACAAAAGTTTCGGAACAATATGTTCAGCAGACAGTGAAGCCAAAAACGGAGATGAATTACGTTTTATGAATAATTTATCTCGTGCCGATTCAGCCATATATGCTTCTCCTGTCATCCCACCAGCTGATGAAATGACCCAATTATCATTATCGAAAAATTGCATCAAAATGGTCACCCTTCAAACAAATAATCATACATATTTCATAACATAAACATAAGCATACCACGATTTTAGATTAAAGAAAAATACTTTTTACAAATTGAGGCTTTAAAAAATTTTTACGTCTATTAGTACATTTTCAAAAAGGCGACAAATCCATTCCACAGGATGTTGTAGCTTTAGGCACCAGCCACAGGACATGAGGGATTTTAGTTGAAGATCCACTTGTTTTTACTACATGATTCGCAGCTTATCATTTGGTGGTTTTTTTAGTCACGTTTAATGGCCGTGGTAGCCATCTTAGATAATAAACGATTTGTTGTAATAATTTGTAGGGATTTCAACGTAGATGAATGACGACCTATCTTTTCGGATAGTTGATTCTTATCCCGAGAATCGCAAATTTCTATATCCGTATCATGATGTACAAATTCAACATAACTATTTGGAGCAAAAATTAAAAATTTTATAGGCATTGATAAGTTTTGAGTTTGTAAAAATGTTCGTAATGCCGTCTTCGTCCTTTTTAGCGATATAAATGGATTTATAAATTGAGGAGATTCCTCTCTTTTCATCTCTCGCCATAACCGATTATTTATTTCTTGAAAGACACTGCTGTCTTCACCTATTAATGGCTTCACGCACCATAACGTGTCATTCGTTATGATAAGCGAATCTAATTGCAACGTTGTTTGTTTCATTAATAGCACTGGTTTGTAAAGTATAAACGTCACATCATTTAATTTCGAAAGACAGAACTGAAGCCATGTCACACGACTTAAATCCTCATGATTTTCAGAATAAAAATGAGCTGTAGATGTCGCCCAAATAAGTTGTTGATCAAATAACCATTTATAATAGGCAGATTTTAATTGTTCTATATTCGAAATAGAACTAAATCGTTTAGCCAGTCGTACAGAACGGTCGTCCTGAGGCTTTTCAAATTGGTCTCTCCACTGTAACCATCTTCTCTGTTTCAATGTAATAAATCGATTGGCGTAGCGTTGTAAATCACCTTCATACCTTGAAATACACTCATTTACCTTAATAAGTTGAGCCATGTTAATCTCTTCCCCCAGACACATTCACTATTCTCATAATCGTCTGCTTCCCCTTAATTTACACATTAGAGCATTTAACCACTTAAATTATCCTAAAGGCCATATTTCAATCGGATTGTACTTTGGAGCCTTATTTAGCTCAATTCGAAACAACATGAATTCGTTACAACTCCATGAAACAGGTTTTGGTTCAGTCCATTGTAAAATCTCATTTAAAGACCCACTTTTTGGTCCAACCCATCTCTTAGTGAGTGTAATATGTGGATGGTACGGCCTAGACTCGACTTTAAACCCACAAGAACGAACACTATTATCTATCTTTCTTTTTAATGCAGAAAGTGGTTCATTTTTTTCAATATCTCCATATAGCACACGTGGATGCTCAGGATGTCCAAATCCCCCTATACCTTCTAGTTTTATCATGAAAGGGTTGATGGCTATCTTTTCCTTATTTATTATATCAATAAGCGTATGAATGGTCTTCTCATCACTTGCACCTAAAAAGGCTAGAGTGATATGAAAATCTTCACTATGAGTCCATTGTTTATAATCAATATGTTGTTTTAAACTTTCGGACCGTCTTGAAAGTTCTTTTCTTACGTCCTCCGGAACTTTGATCCCTATAAAATAATGAGAATCCAAATTAAAGCACCCCTATTCACGTTGAAATCAATTTAAGGCATATGGTTAGTTTAGCACGATTAGAGTCAATTATTCCGATTAAACTAGATGTTTCAAGGTTAGAGTGAACTATCAAAAAAGGCATAACATTCGTTTTAATTCTTTTTCCTGTTATTCCTATTATAATTCTTGGTATAATAATATGAGAGAAGACTAATCTATAGTTATCGTGTATAAGAAGGAAGTGTTGATTTTGAAAAAAGTTGTCGATCGAATTGATCAATTAATTGGAAATACGCCTCTTGTTAAGTTAAATCGCTTACCAGATAAAAAGGGCGCCCAAATTTACGCTAAATTAGAGTTTTTTAATCCTAGTAAAAGTTTGAAGGATAGGGCTGCCTTCAATATGATTCGGGTCGCTGAAAAAAACGGTCTCCTAAAAAAGGGGGCAACGATTATTGAACCAACGTCAGGTAATACAGGGATCGGTCTAGCTATGAACGCAACAGCACGAGGATACCGAGCAATGATTGTTATGCCAGATACGATGACCCAAGAGCGTATTAGTTTATTGAAAGCTTACGGAGCCGAAGTTATTTTAACTCCTGGAGATCAAAAAATGCCTGGGGCTATTAAGAAGGCTAAGGAACTGGCTGAAACCATTCCGAACAGTTTCTTACCTATGCAATTTGAAAATGTGGCTAATCCGGATGCTCACCGCAAGTCCACTGCTCTGGAAATCATTGAAGATGTTAAGACATTAAACAAGCCGTTTAAAGCCTTTGTTTCGACAGCCGGTTCGGGAGGTACAATCACAGGGACAGGTGAAACATTAAAAGAACATTTCCATGATCTATCTATTTTTTGCTGTGAACCAGCTGGATCTCCTGTTCTGTCTGGAGGAAAGCCCGGACGGCATAAATTAGTCGGAACGAGTCCAGGTTTCATCCCATCTATTTTAAATTTATCTATTATCGATGAAATTATTAAAATAACCGATGAAGAAGCCTACGAAACAACTAGACGATTGGCCCATGAAGAAGGAATTCTTGTTGGTCCTTCATCAGGTGCTTCTGTCTACACAGCGATGCAAGTAGCCAAACGATATACACCAGATGACATTGTTATATGTATGACTAACGATACAGGAGAACGCTATTTATCCGGTGACTTATTTTGAAAGCAAGTCTCTTCGTAAAATAAGAGATTAATTATTTAAGAATGATGATAATCCAAACAAGAAACGTTGACTTCATTTCATTTGTTTCTTGTTTGGCAAAATCATGATCTAAATGAAATAGAATGCATCAATTATTTATACACAAAAAAAGAGCGTGCAGCAATGGCAGCTCATGAAACTTTCACTTTCTTATTTGTTATTGTCCATCTTCCTCTACTAGGACTTTTCACTAAATTATTATACATAAGTATATTTAGATCCCTTTGAATCGTCCTTTGCGTGATGTCAAACTCTTCAACTAATTCCTGCGTTGTGACAGTACCTTTGTTTCGAATGAATAAATAAACAGCTTTTACACGGTTTAACATCCGATCAGTTGAAGGATTCAAATAACCACTCCCTAACGTTTTTTAAAGGATAACTTACAATAATAAGAATATTCAAAATGCAGCAGATTATTCTAATTCCTTTTCTTGAAGTGATTACGTTATGGTTACTGTGTTTAGTAAAAGCCAGAGTTGCAGTCAAAAGGAACTATGTTATCCTTCTATACCCCTATACTATACATTAATATAATAAAAAGTCAAACACATTCTTCAAATTTTCAAACAAATTTAAAAGAGTTAACAGTTAAACGATATTTATTCGCTTTTTATCCTCATCTTTAATCCATTCATCTTTTTTTCATAACAATTCCATTTGTATTAATAGATATAATGTCTTTAATATGGATTAATTCCTTACTTTCTGTTCCAAATAACTGATCCCACAATCCACCACTGACTTTAAATGAGGATACCTTTTTATTCACCATATCGAGATACACATCATTTATTTTACCGATTTTATCATTTTCTTCATTAAAAACAGGATTTCCTATACTAAACTCTAAAGAAATTAGGTCATGTTGTTCCGTCGCCATTCGTGTTACTCCTGTATATCTTAACGCCTCTTCGTCAAGCCAAATATTATTAGCGTTGATAAAATAGTCTTGTGTTTTTTCGCCTTCAAATGAAAATGATGAAGGCAGAACGGATGATGCTTGAATACCGAGTCCCGATTCTGTCACATGATTAATCGTATCTGGGGGAACAGATTCTTCTGTATCACGTGTATCAACCTTAGAATCTTCATAAACAAATGCTTTGATATCTGCATTTTTGGGATCGATTAAGATATCGTGAACAGTGCGGATATCTTCTCCTTCGGCATCATCATAGATAAGAGGAAATGATTTTATTTGCTGATAACTTAGCATCGGATACTCCCTTCTTTTTTGTTTTTTCAATCCACATATAACGTTTAATACTCTAGAGCGTGTTCAAGAACATCCTCTAATAGTAAAAATACCCTTCAAGACAGCAAACTAATCACAATTCTATAAAATTTTCATGCGTCATTTGACCCATTTTACAAAATAAAAGGTACAATAGTAGGAAGGAGGGGATCAAATGACAAGAAAAGTTGCACTAATGGCAACCGCAAGAAAAAAGAGTAAAGAAACAGCACCTGTTATTGAATTTTATCAAAGTCCATTATTCAAGAAATCGGTGCAATATGCTTTAAAAAACTACGATACTTTGTATTTTTATAACGCAAAAGATGGCCTCTTACTCCCGGATACTATTATGGCACCTTATGATGTATCGATCCGTACATTTTCAAATCAACAAAGAAGAAAGTGGGGAGAAAAGGTTATCGAAGCCTTTTGTCAATATGAAAAACCCGATCAAATTCAGCTTTATCTCCATGGAGGCAACATCTATCGCAAATATCTTGAACCGGTGTTACATGAGAGGGGTTTTACCTTTGAAGTTCCACTTAAAGGACTAGGCATCGGGGAACAATTAAAATGGTACGATGAACAAATGAAAACTGATCCTGAGGAATAAAAAAGGCTAAACATAGAAACATATCCATTTGCCTATACATACACTATTATGAAAAGCATTCTTTAGGGGGTTAATTCATGGTTTATCGTAATCAACACCAACAACAGCCTCAGTGGCCGTCGCCTTCAAATACGTTTAATGGTTATGGAAATATGACTGAAGGACCAAACAGACCTACTGAATATGATCCAACTACGATTGGAACAAGTTATTATAGTTTACCTTTTCAGCCAGCCACAAATCATCAACCTATGTCATCGCCTACATCTATTCCTTATTCGATGTTGCCTGGCACTGAAACCAATTCATTCCCTTACCAACCCACTTACAACTCAAATGGACATCCTTCAGAATCCTACTATCAACAAACTTCGATGTTAGACGATACACTAACAAAAAGAATTGAAGACATTGATAACAATTATAAGCAATTAGCAGAAAGTATTTCGAGTCTCCATGCACGGCTTCGTGTCATTGAACAAAGGCTTGGCATTCCTGTCCCTCCTCAAGCTTACCCATCTTAATTATTTTTGGTACGAAAAAAGCCCTCATAGACTGGAGGGCTTCTTATGCATGTTTTTTCACAAGCTTCGAAAGAAGAGGAACTCGTACTTTACCGATAACTTGCCTTAAAAGACCTGTTTTCATGGAAATGAATAAGTAAAAACAACCACCTACACCAACACTAATAACGGAAATAATAATGGCTTTTCCTCTTGTGTTCGGAATAGAACCACCTGATAACATAAAGATGATTTTAATAAGAATGAGCATCACTAATGTGAATATTGAAATAAGTATTGTTCTTTTTGCAATAAAGGTAAAATTATACCCTGTTTGCCGTTTAATAGCATATAAATTAATTAGAATTGACGCACAATACCCGATATTAGTCGCAATAATTGGCCCAACCATACCGAAAAGTATCATGCAGATTGGATTAAATATCAGTTTGAAAAGAACACCAACAAGTAAGCTGTATAATGTCACCCTCTGCCGATTAATCCCTTGCAATATCGAAGCCGTGACTGAAAACAAAGCAAAAAACAAAGCTGTTGGAGCATACCATCTTAGGATATGTCCACCTATTGTAAGATCTTTTGGATCAACAGTATAAAATAGACCATGAATCATATACCCAAGAATAGATAATCCTGCTGCCGCCGGTAGCGTTAAAAAGATAACAAACTGTAAGGCTTGTGTAATCTTTTTATGAAGACCACGTTGATCCCCTTCGGCATAGGATGTAATCATTGACGGTACTACACTAACCGCAAGAGCTGTTGCAAGTGAAACAGGGATCATAATAATTTTCTGATCATTCATGGATAAAGCGGCATAATACGACGTCATGGTCTCAACACCAAGATGTAAAAACCTAAATATCGTATATTGATCAATTAATTGATAGACTTGCATCGCTATGCCTACGGCTACAAATGATACGGCATAGCTTAATAATTCTTTATACATTTTGCTTAAAGAAAGGCTCGTATTTTTTGAATTTAGCGAACGATCGTCCAGTTCATTAAAACGGTGACGACGTTTCATCCAAAATAACAGCATAACGTATAAACCTGCGACAGCACCTACAAAGGCCGCAAATGTCGCCATGGCACTAGCTGTCCGTACTGACCCATGAAAAACTTTAATAACAAGAAAGGAACCTAACAAAATAAAGACAATCCGTGCCACTTGTTCAACTACTTGAGATACCGCTGTAGGTCCCATTGACTGATAACCTTGAAAATAACCTCGGATTAAACTCATGGATGGGACGATTAAGATTGAAATACTTACGACACGAATGACAAGAACCATATCATTAAGATTATGCCCATCAGCATCCATTAATCCAGTAATTTTTGGGGCAAAAATAAACAAAAATAGAAAACCAATAAGACCTGATAAACTCATCATGAGTAAACCGGTTTTAAATAAACGTCTTCCTGTATGATAATCCCCCATAGCATTATATTTGGCAACAAATTTGGACACAGCTAGTGGTAGTCCTAATGTGGAAATACTTAATATAATTGAGTAAGGAATATAAGCAATTGAATATAAAAATACGCCATCATTTCCAACCAAAGCTGTAAATGGAATAACAAACACAATACCTAACATTTTTGATAGAAATGTAGCAACGGTAAGGATCAAAGTTCCTCTGATCATGAAGATCCTCCTATATGTGAAACTTCAGGCAACCAAATGGTATTTAGAAGTACTCTAACATTTATCCCGCCTTAACGGGCAAGTAAAGACCCCACCTCGGGGATTCTGAGTATTCAAAGAAGATAGGTGGGGATCAACTGCCCGTAAAGGTCCGATTGGTTCAGCTAACCATCAGTGGGGGATGAAGAAAACCCCCACTGATGGAAGTTTCACTTTATTTATAATACGGATTTTTAACCACATAATTTCAATTTCCCCGATGTAAATAAAATGACCATACACTAATCAAAATTGCTCTCAATCAACGTTAATATGACAATATATTGACATATTGATGAGATATGTTATCATGATAAAATCTTGATTGTTAGGCGAAAAGTCATAACTATAGTATTGTACCATAAACAAATATAGGTTAACGCAAAAGATGTTACAATTAAAGAAATTTGTCTAAATTTGATGAAGTCTTTCTATATATTATATCCATTAAAGTCACATCTAACAGAAGCAGCCTACTTATTCCTATTTGCTAAACTTCAAAAAAAACCCCTCTAAACAGAACGACTGATTAGAGGAGCTTTTGCTATTTTTCACGTGTGTCACTTGGCTGTTTTACTCAACATCACCGTGCCATTTTAACATACCACCAACCATGTTTTTTGCTTTAAAACCATGTTCTTGCAAAAATTCGGTTGCCATTACACTTCTTCTTCCCGATCTGCAAACTACAACATGTTGTTTTGAACGATCCAATTCTTCATATCGTTCAGGGATATCCGCTAAACGAATATGAATGGAGGATGGGATTTTGCCCAATTCGACTTCTTCATTTTCCCTTACATCAATAACAGACACGTCTTCATGATTTTTAAGCATGTCATCAAGCTGTTCAGGTTGTATGATCTGAACGTTCTCAGCCAATGCTTCCACCTCGTTTTAAATTTTTTCTTGCCTTATTATTGTCGTGTCCTAGCCTTAAAAAGTCAAGACTTTTTATGCAAGAATTTTTAACCAATAGCCAAGAATACCAACGGCAAAGATACCAAAGATTAACCAAAGTGGATTTACTTTCTTTTTAAGCAGACTAGCTACAAAGAATGTGAGTAGTAATGGAAGTAATCCCGGTAATAACGAATCAAGAACACTTTGAACGGTTGTCACGGTTTTATGTCCTGTTTGGTCTGTCAAATGAGCTAAAACAACTGGAACATTAATACTGGTCCATTTACATACCAGGGCTCCCATGACAAACAATCCTAGTATCGAGGCTCCTTCAGTCAATTTTTGAAGTCGATTGCCTTCAAGATCGGAAATCACCGATAATCCCTTTTTATATCCGTATTGAATGCCGTAATATTTCGTTGCTAGTCTAAGAATATTGAAGAAGACTAGGAAGACTAGTGGCCCAATGATATTCCCTGTTATAGCAAGTGATGCACCTAAAGCGCCAATGACAGGACGTAACGTACCCCAGAAGATTGGATCACCAACACCTGCAAGTGGACCCATTAAGCCGACTTTAACCCCACTAATTGTCGAGTCATCTATGGGTGCACCATTTGCTTTTTGTTCTTCCATGGCTGCACTAACTCCGACGATTGGAGCAGCCAAGAACGGTTGGGTATTAAAGAATTCCAAATGTCTTTTTAGTGCTTTCTTCCGTTCATCTCCCTTATACAAGCGCTTGATAGCTGGAATCATTGAGAAACAAAAACCGACAGCTTGCATCCGTTCAAAGTTAAAACTTCCTAAAAGAAAATTGTTACGAATAAACATGGAAAACAAATCTTTTTTCGTTAACTTTTTCTCACCATTAGTGGCTACATCTTGTGTTTTCACTTGTTCGCTCATTATTTTCTCCCCCTTATCAAGATTAGTCATCTAAATCATCATCTAAATCATTGCCGGATACCGTTCCGCCATTAGTTGCAGCTGCGCGATTTTGGCCTGCTGACACATGATATTTTGGATTTAATTGGATATAGATAATGGCTGCGACCAACCCGAGAATACCTAAAGCCACCAAGTTAAAGTTTGTAAATGCCGCAATAACAAAGCCTAAGAATAAGAATGGCATGAGATATTTAACGGCCATCATATTAATAACCATCGCATAACCTACTACAACGACCATGCCTCCACCGACTTGAAGTCCTTTCGTAATCACTTCTGGTATGGAATTGAGAAGGCTTTGAACTGTAGTAACACTAATTAATGCAACAATAAGTGTTGGAATCAAAACACGCAAGGCTTGTAATGATAAACCTATGATATGCATAATATCGATTCCCCGAATATTCCCTTCCTCTGCATATTTATCTGCACGGTGTTGTAAACCTATCGTAAGCGTTCTTACAAAGATGGTTAAAACCTGCCCAGCTGCTGCAACCGCAACGGCGACCGCAATCCCTTTTCCTATACTTTGATCTGCCGTAATAACCAGTAAAGTTGAAATAACAGACGCCAAAGCCGTATCAGGTGCCATTGCAGCCCCAATATTCATCCAGCCTAAGGCCATCATTTCTAGCGTACCTCCAAGAATAACGCCTGTTTTCAAATCACCAAGTACTAACCCAATAAGGGTACATACAATCAACGGGCGGTGAAGTTGACCTTCATCTAATACACTGGCCATACCTGCAATGGCTGCGATAAGACAAACCAAGATAATTTGAATCAATGACATGATGTGTCACCCCTTTATTTTTTATAAGAATTCATGATGGCTATTTCCTTTGTCATTTTGTATAAATAATGAAGACCATCACTCTTTTGAAAACGCTTTTATTTTATCCATCAAATTAACCTTAGGATCACTTGCAGTATGACGAAGTTCAAGTTCAATTCCTTTTTCGTTTAATTTATTAAATGCTTCGATGTCTTCATCAACAACACTCACAGCATGTGCAATGGCTGTACGTCCTTCTTTAAAACTCATTTGGCCAATGTTTACGCTTTCAATTTTTACTCCACCATCCACAACTCTTAACACATCACTCGGATTCGTAAAAAGGAGTAAAGCTCTTGATTTTTCATATTTTGGATTGTTGTAAGCACGGATCATTTTGTCAATAGGAACAACACTTGCTTTAATGCCTGGAGGCGTAACAGATAGCAATAGCGTTTTTCTAAAGGTATCTTTCGCCACCTCATCAGATACAACGATAATACGATCACATTTGGCTTCTTTGGACCACGATGTTGCTACTTGGCCATGAATAAGACGATCATCAATTCGAACGAGTGCAATAATCATTATAAATCCCCCTCTTCTTCGTTTAAGCTCAAACTCCCACTTAAGGTTTTTACTCCCTCAATGGCCGTTTGACTGATAGCTGGTACAAGTGTTTTTAAGTCGTCTGTCCTTCTCCTTGCAAAACATTCTACTAACATGGGTAGATTTGTTCCTGTAATAACTTCCATTTCTTCGTGATCTAAAACCACAGATGCTGCAACATTAAATGGACTTCCACCAAATAAGTCTGTCATGAACAAAACACCTTTAGATGTATCTAAATGCTTCATAGCAAGAAGATATTTTTCCTTAAGCTCTTCAATACCTTCTCCAGGTAAAAATGTAATTGTTTCCAAATTATCTTGCTTACCAAAAATCATTTCTGCGGATTTCACGATTTCACGTGAAAATTCTCCGTGAGTTGCAACAATTAATGCAATCATATTCAAACCTCCTTACCTTTACTTTGCCTTACACTTTTATATAAGCAAGTTCTGTGCCAAATACAGTATTAAGCGCTTTCAAAAAAGTGAAATACCTTATTTAATCAAGTAAAAAAGGCACTAATTTTTTTATTTTTATTTATCTAGTAACCAATCAATCCATTAAACTTCTCTTTTTGATACACTTTTCATAAATAAAAAGAAACCATCCTGTCAATTGGTTTCTTTTTGATACACAACTTCATTTTATTTTCTGTTTGATACACTATTCTTTATCTGAAACTATTATAATACACGTTCAAAAAGACGACGAATTAGAAGCAAGAAGGTCAAGGCGGCGCCGTTTTGAGGACCGGCCTTCCACAGGATGTGGTGGCTTCAGGCGCCAGCCACAGGACGTGAGCGATTTTAGTTGAAGATCCTCTTGGCGGGCGCCGAGATTCGTAGCTTATCATTTGGTGGCTTTTTGAACATCCTCTTATTTCGATGTTATTCTTTCCTTCATACTATCCGTTAACAAATCAACAATAAACAAAAGTTCATCGTCTTCTAAAGAAACATTCATATGATGTTGAATAATTTCTGAAGCACGCCTAACAATTTTTAATGCCTCTCTTTTTTCCATTGTAACTTCAGCCGTATATCTCAACTGACTATTCTTAACCGCTCTTTCAACGGCGAAGGCCGTATGCATAACAAGATTTATGATTGTTGAGTTTTTAAAATGCACACGATATTCTTTTTCCAGCTCATTAACGAAAAGGAGTAATCCCTGAGTCACACGGTAAGGATTTAAATAAAGAAGGAATTTTTTTAGACCATCTTCACACACACTTTTTATTACCAGATTGGAATGGTTATTCTTAATGGTGATCTGATGATTTTTTAATGCTTGTTGAAGAATTTTTTCGCCCTTACCTTCAATAAATTGTTCAAGTGAGATAAATGGTGCGTTTAATTTTGGATTCTTGACTCCGACAGACGCTATGATGTGATAGTTATCTTTTAACTGGTTAACTGTTTCTTTTAAACCTACTGTTGAGACCGGAATGATTGTAATAGGACTATCCGTGATGTCTTCAATATAAGTTTTCAACATCTCTTTTAACTTCTTTGCCGTACCTTCACCTGTTGAACAAATCGTTAAAATGGCTCGTTTACCATCTAATTTATCATTTGGTTCCAGTAAAGGCTCAAGGAATTGTTCACTGCCAATATGATTTTGTCTCAAAGAAGCATAAATCGTTTTAAGATCCATGTCCATGAAATTGGCTTTACGAACAGCGTCAAGCACGAGAGGGGTAGACACCATATCAATCGCTTTAACTTCAACCCCAGATTGCTCCATAATACGCTCTTCAAAGTAATAAAGCGATCCCATATCGACTAAAAGAAGAACACCTTCGCCTCGATTTGTTTTTTTAACAGCGTCGATAATCTGATCTAATATCTCGTTAAATTGAATGCTTAACGGCATATCAACCGCTTGAATATTATAATCCCCTAATAAATCCCTCGTTACATCGACCATGGATGTGGCAGTACTATTTCCATGCGTTGCAACCACAATGCCAACTTTTCCTTTTTGATTCATTTCATCTGCAGATATCAACAACAAAGTTAAATACATGACTTCTATTTGAGGAATAGTGATACTTAGTGTTTCTTCAATCACCTCTTTCATTTTTAGAGCGACCTGATATTCATTCTTGTTTTCTTTAATCACTTCATGCATGCGGTGAAGTGGTGTTAAATTTTTGCTTTGCATATCCTTTCTTTTAAGAAAACCATCTATATGCAAGCTCATGAAATAAAGGAATTTATCACTAAACTTTCGCTTTAACATACTTTCGGACAACGTTTTTAACTCTTCAGCCAATTGAAGGACTTTCTTATCCACTAATTTAGATAAAGGTGTCTTTTTCTCTTTTGCGACTTGACGATAAAAACTTTTGATATGAAGTTTAATATCCGTTGTCACAAATTTATTTATTTCTTCCTTACTTACCCCTTCATCTTTAAGTAGGTTCGCTTTATCCTCTATAATTCGGTACATATCAAAAGGGAGTTCGTAAACGTCATCTTCGATTAATTCAAGTGTTTCATCATTAGAAATCACCGTAACCGGATCAATCCATTTGGCAATTTCTTCATTTTCCTTTCGATTTCTCGAAATAAGACTGAGACCTTCTTTCATTTCCTGAGGCAAGGTTTTAGAATTTAAGTAAACAAAAGGCTCTTGGATACTTTCTAAGAAACCTTGAGCACAAACGAGCTGAATACCCGATTTTAATTGTCCTATATTACCGAAAGTCACACTTTGAATCAATGCTTTTATAACATCTTCTTGAACTGTAATTTTTTTATTAATACGAGACGCTTCTTTCGCCAATAAATATTTTGTTAAGTCGACTTTTTCTTTTACTTGCCGCTCGTGAAATGAAGGCATGGTTATTGTGATAGGTATTCGACGTAAAAAGGTTTTTAGAAAAGAGGAGTTTGGATCTTCTGTCGTTGCGCCAATAATTAAAACATTGGCCGTTCGATTTCGTTCCGTTTCTCCCAATTTATTAAATTTTCCTGTATCCATGAAATAAAAAATCATCTCTTGTCCTTCAGGTGGAAGTCGATGAACTTCATCTAAGAAAAGAATCCCATTATCCGCTTTCTTAACCATCCCTTCTTTATCGGAAGCCGCTCCAGTAAACGCACCCTTGACATGGCCAAAGATTTGGGAGATTAATAATTGTGGATTATGATAGTAATCAGCACAATTAAAGACAATAAAAGGCGACTTTTCATTCATTTTACCAACATACTTTGCGTAATTATGCATCATATGAGCAAATAATGTTTTACCGGATCCTGTTGGACCTAGAATAAGCGTGTGTAGGCCATTAGGTGGGTAAACAATCGCCGCTTTAGCTTGATCGATAGAACGTTTTAGACTCCCATCAGATCCAATTAACAAATTAAACGGATTTTCCATTAAGTGATCCTTTTGTTTCTCTTTCCCTTGATATAGATCTTTCAATGATTGAATTTCAATAACGGTTCGATCAACGATATTACCAAAGAATTTCTGGATTGTTTTCCTTGGAACATAAAGAACTGGACGAGTCTTTATTTTTACAATCCGGCCTTCTCTAACTAGATTATTTAGTTCAAGACTTATATTATTTCGCAATATATTTAAATCGTCTGCTAAATCGTTGGCTGAATAACCACCAATGTTCAGAAGTTCCTCCTTAGTTAGATCCTCACATTTTTCTTCTAGCCTTTGATAAATACGCTCAATACGCTTCATTAAAATCACCTCCAATACGTCTTATAAAGTGAAGCTTCCATCAGTGGGCATTTTATAAAATTGCTTTATGGTCTATCTATATTTCCTATGGCACTGTTTTATTTCTAACCTGATGTACCGTTTATGTAAGCGTTTTTATTTTTAATTTTACCACGACAATAAACAAATAGAAATGAGTTAGGTTACTTTTTCAATAAAAAAACGTGTAGCATGTCAATCTTTAATAGTCACATTAAAGATTGAGCTACACGTATGATGACATTGCTATGTTATGGATCTTATCAACAAAGCCAATTAATATGATTTTAGTTTGCTACTATATTGACAATTTTATTTGGCACGACGATCACTTTGCGAATCGTTTTATCTTTCAACCATTCTTGAACCGTTGCGTCTTCAAAGGCTTGTTTTTCTAAGACATCTTTAGCTGTTCCTTTTTCAATACGCAATTTTGCTCTTACTTTACCATTAATTTGTACCACAACATCTACTTGAGTATCTTCTAGTTTAGAAGCATCAAAGGTTGGCCATTGGCTTGTTTGGATGGATGCTTGATGGCCTAATATACTCCAAATTTCTTCTGTCATATGCGGCGCAACAGGAGATAACAATTTCACAAATTCCTCAATCATATAGAGTGGTAATTGATCTTGTTTATAGGCTTCATTAATAAAGATCATCATTTGTGAGATGGCGGTATTAAAGTGAAGATTTTCAAAGTCTTCGGTTACTTTTTTGACCGTCTGATGATAAACTCGTTCAAAGGCTGTATCCTTCGTTGCCTGATTCGATATTTTATCGGCAACTTGATTGTCATCCGTCACAATAAGACGCCAAACACGATCAAGGAATCGTCTTGAACCATCCAAACCTTCTTCAGACCATGCAATGGCTGCATCAAGTGGTCCCATAAACATTTCATACAACCTGAGCGTATCAGCACCATGAGATTGAACGATGTCATCTGGATTGACGACATTTCCTTTCGACTTACTCATTTTTTCATGATTCGAACCTAAAATCATGCCTTGGTTAAACAATTTTTGGAAGGGTTCTTTAGTTGGAACAATCCCAAGGTCGTAGAGTACTTTATGCCAAAAACGAGCATAGAGTAAATGTAAAACGGCGTGTTCTGCTCCGCCGATATAAACATCAACAGGGAGCCATTTTTTGAGTTTTTCTGGATCAGCCAATGCCTCTTTGTTGTGTGGGTCGATATAACGTAAGTAATACCAACAGCTTCCTGCCCATTGCGGCATCGTATTGGTTTCACGACGACCTTTTAGTCCCGTTTCTGGATCAACAACATTGACCCAATCCTCTATGTTAGCTAGTGGAGATTCTCCTGTTCCAGACGGTTTAATTTCATCTGTTTTTGGTAACATAAGCGGCAAGTCTTTTTCGTCAACGGGTCTCGATGTTCCATCTTCATAATGAATAATAGGAATCGGTTCGCCCCAATACCGTTGACGGCTAAATAGCCAATCACGAAGACGATACGTTATTTTTTTAGATCCTGCATCGTGCTCTTCTAGCCATTGAATCATAGCTGGAATGGCTTCGTTCTTCTTCATTCCATTTAGAAAATCTGAATTAATATGTTTTCCATCTTCAGTGTACGCTTCTTTTGATATGTCGCCGCCTTCAACGACTTCGTAGATTGGCAAGTCAAATTTTTGAGCAAATTCATAGTCTCTTTGATCATGTCCTGGAACCGCCATAACAGCCCCTGAACCATAGGTGACTAAAACGTAATCTGCAATCCAGATTGGGCATTTCTCTCCATTTGCTGGATTGATCGCATAGCTTCCTGTAAATGCGCCTGTTTTGTCTTTATTAAGTTCGGTACGCTCAAGATCACTCTTTGTTGCGACCTCATTTCGATACGCATCAATTTCAGATTTCTGATCAGTCGTGGTAATTTTATCTACCAATTTATGTTCAGGAGCGAGTACGAGAAAGCTCGCGCCAAACAATGTATCTGGCCGAGTCGAGAAAACCGTTATTTTATCGTCATGACCCTCGATAGAAAACGTGATATTTGCCCCTTCTGATTTTCCAATCCAGTTGCGCTGCATATCTTTGACACTTTCAGGCCAATCAAGTTCTTCAAGATCATCAAGTAATCGATCGGCGTAAGCGGTAATTTTAAGCATCCATTGTCTCATAGGCTTACGGATAACTGGGTGGCCCCCACGTTCACTTTTTCCATCGATGACTTCTTCATTGGCAAGAACCGTACCAAGAGCTGGGCACCAGTTTACTGGCACTTCATCCACATAAGCCAATCCTTTTTTATAAAGTTGAAGGAAGATCCATTGGGTCCATTTGTAGTAATCTGGATCTGTTGTGTTGACCTCTCTATCCCAATCATAAGAAAAACCTAAAGATTTAATTTGTCCTTTAAAGGTTTCTATGTTCTTTTTCGTGAATTCACTCGGGTCATTTCCCGTATCTAACGCATATTGTTCAGCAGGAAGTCCAAACGCATCCCAACCCATAGGGTGTAAAACTTCAAATCCTTGCATGCGTTTCATTCTCGAAAGAATATCCGTTGCTGTATATCCTTCAGGATGTCCAACATGCAATCCTTTACCTGATGGATAGGGGAACATATCGAGTGCATAGAATTTCTTCTTATTCGATTGATCGTCCGTTTTGAATGTTTCATGTTCTTCCCAGTATTTTTGCCATTTTGGTTCAATCACCTTATGATTATAGGCCATTGATAACGCCTCCCTTAATACATCCCATAATAAAAATGTTAAAACGAGCTATGTTAACTAAACATACTTTTTGTTTTATATTTAAATGGAAATTCCTAGTTTTATTAACATAGTTCACAACTAAAAAACCTCTCATCCCAAACGTATTGTTAGGGACGAGAGGTTGACACACATGTGTATCGGTTACCCGCGGTACCACCCAAATTAGTACTAAACGTACTCACTTGTTTATGCCTTAACGCAAGCTTCACGGCAGATAGTTACTCATCGTTCACTACTGCAACTCAGAGGCGAGTTCGTTCCTGTTAGTATTGACTTGCACCAACCGTCAACTCTCTTTATTAGAATCTATGCTAAAGATGATACGACTCTATAAACTAACGACGTCACTAATACTCCTCGTCCATGTTTTTCATCATTATATTCATCATTATAACCAATAAAAGAATCCTATACACCTCATTGTATGTAAGTGAATTTTATATGTCAACATCTTTTACCTTTTTTTAAAAAGACAAGTTAAGATCCTTCGCTCAAAGGAACTATAGTGAATGATCCCTCATTACCCTTGGACTTAACCCTCACAGGCTTGAAGAAGGGGAATTTTTCCGGAAATCTGTTAAAAATGATAGAATGAATTTCCATCTATAATTTGGTAGACTAGGTTATGATGTGAATGGAGGAGTTTATTCATGATTAGCGGTATACCTCATTTTTATCCAGAAAATAAACGTTACTATTCTTGGAATACATTTTTAAAAACGAAATTTGGTGAAAAAGTATTTAAGATTCCACTTGACGGTGGATTCGATTGCCCCAATAGGGACGGCAAAGCTGCTTACGGAGGTTGTACTTTTTGTAGTCAAAGCGGTTCAGGTGATTTTGCTGGAGACAGACGTGACGACTTAGTGACGCAATTCCAAGTCGTTAAGGAACGAATGCATCGTAAATGGAAAAAAGGCAAATACATTGGCTATTTCCAAGCCTTTTCGAACACTTATGCGCCTGTTGATATTTTAAAACAACGTTATGAAGTGATTCTAGAGCAAGATGGTGTTGTTGGTTTATCCATTGCCACTCGTCCCGATTGTCTCCCTGATGATGTGGTTGAGTATCTAAACGAACTTAGCAAAAGAACCTATTTATGGGTAGAATTAGGGCTTCAAACCGTACACGATAAAACAGGAGAACTCATTAATCGTGCACATGACTTTGACTGTTATAAAGAAGGTGTGGCCAAACTACGCCAACATAACATTCCAATTTGTACACATATTATCGATGGACTTCCTGGAGAGACACCGGAGATGATGCTTGAAACGGCAAAAGAAGTGGCTAAACTCGATGTTCAAGGGATTAAGATCCACCTTCTTCACCTCTTGAAGAAAACAGCCCTCGTGAAACAGTATGAAAAAGGATTATTTGATTTTTTGGATTTTAACACCTATATCCAACTTGTCTGTGATCAATTAGAGGTATTGCCGCCTGAAATGACCATTCATCGTCTTACCGGAGATGGTCCTAATGATCTATTGATTGGGCCTATGTGGAGTCTGGATAAATGGGAAGTATTAAATGCCATTGATCATGAACTTGAGAAGCGGAACAGTTGGCAAGGAAAATATTATGAAGTGAAGGCGGCGCATCAATGATATTAAAAGGTAACATTCAAATGGCTCATGATATTCTACTTAAGGCTATCGAGCGCGGTGATGTCGTCATTGATGCGACTGTAGGAAATGGTCATGATACGTTATTTCTAGCTAACGCTGTCGGAGAAGAAGGGCTTGTCTATGGATTCGATATTCAAGAACAAGCCATCGAAAATACAAAAAAGAGACTCATTGAAGCAGGGAAAAATCAACAGGTCAAACTCATCTTAGATGGTCATCATCGTCTTGAACAATATATAGACGAAAACACAAATATCAAAGCAGCTATCTTTAACCTCGGTTATCTTCCAAAAGGAGATAAAACCATTGTTACGAAACCAGATACGACGATTAAAGCAGTCAAAGCCATACAAAATCGACTGGTTATTGGAGGAGTCATTGCACTGGTTATTTATCCAGGCCATCCAGAAGGGACTGTTGAAGCAAACACCCTATTACCCTTCTTTAAATCCTTAGATCAACACTTTTGGCGAGTTATAAAAATTGACATGTTTAATCAAGTTCATGAGCCACCCTTTCTTATTGTTTTAGAAAAACGTAAATAAAGTGAAGCTTCCATCAGTGGGGGTCTTAATTCCCGTTAAGGCGGGATAAGTATCTATTAACATAAACAACAAAAGTTCGGCCAATTGATTATAATAGGCCGAACTTTTTTCTTACATTAATCGAATTTTTAAATACTTGGTTTTAATCGTCGGTATAGCCAACCATTAAAGAAAAAGAACATGCCTGATAGCCCTGCTTTTCTCATAAGACGCCGCGATAAATATCGAACGTTTTTTTGCCCAGCTACTTTTTTATCCGCTAAGTAGATGCTTAACAATCCGCGATTGATCATGAGGTGGAAATTTTTATCTGGTAAGGTTTTAATGCTGATATCAGCTTGTTCAATAAAATATTGAAAGCGTTTGATCATTTCTCTATCATTAGGATAATAAAAACAAAAGTTCAAGTCTCCACCTTGTTTATCTTCTTCCTGATCTATAAAGTAATCCATTAAAATATGTAATCCCTGTACCCACGGAAAGTAACCCTCTTTGATTGTCTTTGCAAGACTTTTCATTTCGCTTCCTTTAGCATAAGCATAGGCTATTAAACAAAAGATTCCTAACGTTGATCCTGAACAAGCGGAAAATTCATACCACGTCATAGCCGGAACTTGATGTTTGTATTGATTAAACCATGCTTCGAGACGGGGAACACGTTCTTCTTTTGTTACATGTTTATGCACCTGGAGATCGCAATAGTAACCTGCCAATTCAAGAAGAGCAGATTTAATTTCATCATATCCTTCACAATTTTCGAGGTAAGATTGACAAGTTTTGACGAGTTTAAGTAAATAACCGCCATCAGAAGAAACCTTTCTTAACCGGTAATAATTTTCAGGTAAAGCGCCAGGTGTCAAAGCATGAATCATAGCTTGATGTAAGGCTCTAAAGTCTTCTGGATCTTGTGACGTACTTCGATCACATAGATTATCTAAATAGTCACTGATCGTTTGATAAGCGACAATAAATGGAATGACCTCTAAATAATGATCCCGAGCAAGAAGACTGTAAATGGCTCCTCCTTCACAATGAAAGGTTTTTGACTGGATACTAGCTAATGCCTGTTTTTGTAATTCTGGATCAGGTATTTTTAAAGCTAGTTTATGCCATTTGTTTAATTCATGATGGACACCTGGAAGTACTTTTCGATATATTTGTGCCATGAGTCCAAATGGCGTTGATGGTACTTTCATGTACTGACCTCCATAGAACCTTGTCTTCATCGAACATTATATGCCTATCTTTGAACTTGTAACACAACCTGTGTTATCTATAAGTATATCAAATTTAGTCAAAGATGTTAAAAAAGGCGTGACCTCGCTTAAGTCACACCTTTTTTTATTGCTTTGTATATACCCATGTTCAACGTGATCGTAACATCGATTTATTTAATTTGACATTTTTCTTTAATTAGTTCTGCTTTATCTGTGTGTTCCCAAGGAAGGTCGACGTCAACTCTGCCGAAATGTCCATAAGCTGCTGTTTGACGGTAAATGGGTCTTCTAAGATCTAGCATTTTTATAATCCCTGCAGGACGTAAATCAAAGAGTTCACGAACAGTCGCAACTAATACGTCTTCTGGTACAACACCCGTCTCAAATGTATCGACTGAAATCGATACGGGTTGAGCAACACCAATAGCATAGGCTAACTGTACTTCGCATTTTTCAGCTAGACCTGCCGCTACGATATTTTTAGCCACATAACGAGCCGCATAGGCCGCTGAACGGTCAACTTTCGTTGGATCTTTCCCAGAAAAAGCTCCGCCACCGTGTCTAGCATAACCACCGTATGTATCAACAATGATTTTACGCCCAGTGAGTCCAGCATCGCCTTGAGGGCCACCAATGACAAAGCGACCTGTCGGATTAATAAAAAATTTCGTCCGATCATCAATTAATTCACTTGGGACGATCGATTTTATCACAATTTCAATCAGGTCCCTGCGAATTTGTTCCTGAGAAATTTCGGGATGATGTTGGGTTGAAATAACAATCGTGTCGACTCTAGAAGGCTTTCCTTCTTCATTATACTCAACCGTTACTTGCGTTTTTCCGTCGGGACGCAAGTAGTCAATCTCACCCGTTTTTCTTACTTCAGATAATTTTCTAGATAATTTATGGGCTAATGATATTGGTAATGGCATTAATTCAGGTGTTTCATTAGAAGCATAGCCGAACATTAAGCCTTGATCTCCTGCACCTATCGCCTCAATCTCATCATCCGTCATTTGGCCTTCTCGTGACTCAAGTGCTGTGTTTACACCTTGTGCGATGTCAGGTGATTGCTCATCAATGGAAGTTAATACCGCACAAGTTGCAGCATCAAAACCATATTTTGCTCTGTCATACCCTATATCCTTGATGGTTTTTCTTACAATTTTCGGAATATCTACGTAGGTTGATGTGGAAATTTCTCCTGCAACGAGCACCAGTCCCGTATTCACACTTGTTTCGCATGCAACTCTTGCAACTGGATCTTTTGCTATAATTTCATCTAAGATAGCATCGGATATTTGGTCACAGATTTTATCTGGATGTCCTTCTGTTACAGATTCTGATGTGAAGAGTCGCCTGGAATATTTCTTTGCCATTTGTTCTAAGTCCTCCTTCTACATGAACTATGATGTCTATTAATAACGGTACTCGTTTCCCACTGATATCGTGTTAAAAGCATGAAAAAAAGACCTCGTCCCTCTTAAAGTAAGGAGTAGGCCGCCGGTCAGATCCACGCACCTCTTATCGTCAAGGGAATTTAATTAAATCCTTTCAGGTTAGCACCGTACACATAACATGCCGGTTGCCGGGCTTCATCGGGCCTGTCCCTCCGCCTACTCGGGATAAGAGCAGCCGTATTAGAATTAGAATATCGCAGTCATGAATACCTGTCAATAACTATAAAGGATAAGTTATCGTTGTTACGAAGATAAATAGAGTTTCTTAATTCTTTTAAGGCAATAAGTGAGAACATCATCTCTCATCATAAAACTATAATGATTTAATTTCTTTATATGTTGGGGAATGTTCTGAATAAAATAAGGGCCTTCAGTCTCTAGATAGTCCATTTTTAACCGAATATCTGATATGGTAGCATAATATACATTCTTCACAATCGTACCATTTTTACCTTCAACTTTATATTGGCCAATGTAATGGATATCAGACACTTTTGCCCCGGTTTCTTCATCTACTTCTCTAATAGCTGCCATTTCGGGTGTTTCACCGTCTTCGACTTTACCACCAGGGAACTCTAAACCACGTCTTGGATGTTGGGTTAATAGCCACTGTGTATGGAACTTGCAAATCACCCATACATGCTTTGGTTCGGAAGAAAAGGGATGATCTTCAAATGACAAAGTAACTCTGTTTTGATAATAATCATCAAAGGTAATCGATTGACTCATTGTTTATAACTCCATCCCTATCTATAAATGCGTGTTCAAAAAGGTGACAAATTAAAAGCAAGAAGATAAGAGCGCGCAGTTCCTGAGGACCGGCCTTCCACAGGATGTGGTGGCTTCAACGTTGCTCACAGGACGTGAGCGTTTTTAGTTGAAGATCCTCTTGGATAGCGTCCGAGATTCGTAGCTTATCATTTGGTGACTTTTTGAACAACCTCTACAAAGATTTTGGGCTCGAATAACTAAACCAATTCATAACTGTTTAGCTTAAGGATGTAATATATAAATATGAAAAAAAACAGCCTCATGTCCGCATCTTTTTGGTTAAAATTTATTTAGTCTATCATTCAGTATAAAAAATTACGCCCACTTTGTCCAATCTATACGAAAAAAAGATCGTGTAGTCTTTTAGTGGAACTGATCTTCAGAATAACGGTCTTGGTAACGCTTCCATTCTTCTTCAAGTTCAGATAATGTTAGACCTAGTAAATCAGATTCAGATTCTTCTGCATTTGCTTTTATTAAATCAACAAGTTCGGCCTTTCTCTTCATAACGGCAGCTCTTAATATATTATTTGGGCGCTCCATTAGGCGTCCTCCTTTTTTTCTATAAACTATAAAACAGCCATTTCATCTATTTTCATTGTTGCCAATCACGTCATCTTTTAAACTATTTAAGAAAAATGGTTTATAAACTCTGAAAAAGGGAATTCAACTACTAACCCTAATCCCAACAACTAATTCATCGTTTATTCTGCGTATTATACGCAGATTTTTTTTTGCTTTAAGAAAGGCTTCTGTCTCGCCTTATATGCCACGCAATTGACAAGTTTTCTTTAGTTTTTAAATCAGAGAGTGATACGAATAAAAATTAGATTGGTTACAGTGTTATAGAAGGTTGGCGAGAGAAAGAAAGCGCATACATTTTGTTATAAAAAAAATTTATTTCTTTATTATAGTATATTAAAAACAGTACATGAATTGCCACTCTTTTTTATTAAAAAGTTTAAAAATTTAAGGAGGTTCCTCTTTTGAGTTCACAACAATCATATTCAGCTAATGAACTATTAAGAAGATACAAAAGCAAAACCTTGTCCCCGCTTGAATATATTCAAAATTTATTTCACCGTATCGAGCTGATTAATCCTAAAATTAATGCCTTTGTTGCATTAAATAAAGAAAAAGCGTTATATCAAGCTAAACAGGCTGAACGTATTTATGGAAAAAACGATAACGCTAGGCCACTTGAGGGCGTCCCAATTGCCATTAAGGATTTAACAAATACCAAAGGACTTCGTACAACCTATGGATGCCTCGTGTATAAAGATCATATACCGAAAAGAGATGCAACGATCGTCAAACGATTGAAAGAAGCAGGAGCCATTATTATAGGTAAAACCAATACACCTGAATTTGGTCATACGGGAACGACAACAAATCTGCTTTTTGGACCCTCTCGAAATCCATGGGATTTGGCAAAAGCGACCGGAGGATCAAGCGGAGGTTCTGCTGCAGCCGTTGCTGCCGGCTTAGTCCCTTTAGCTGAAGGAAGTGATGGGGGAGGTTCAATACGTATACCCTCGAGTTTTTGCGGTGTCTATGGTTTTAAACCTTCCTTTGGACGAATTCCTATGGATAACCATCTTGATGGTATCTTTGGTAACCATGAGCCTTTTGTCCATTATGGTGTCATTGGTCGGCATATAGACGATATGGCTTTAATGTTTGATGTCGTTCAAGGTGATGCCATGACAGATCCTTTTTCACTACCTAAGATGCAAGAGTCTGTTGCCCGTTTAATAAACCTAAAAACCCGAGACTTTCGGATTGGATGGACAAGTGATTTTGGAATTTATACTCTTGATGAAGAGGTCAATCACCTCTTTTTTGATACTTTATCAAAGCTCGAGAGACTTGGAATAACGGTTGAACACGTGAACATAGATATGAAGAAAACACTTCCCGAGTATATTGCTTATTTTGAATCGTTATGGACATGTGGTTTAGCTGCCAGCACAGGTGAATTTGCGGATAAACATAGGGATCGTTTACCTGAAACTTTACTATCGATGATTGAACGAGGAAAACAATTATCGGCCGTGGAATTCAAATCATTGGAAACCTATCGGGCCTATCTTTATCATATGATGGAATCTCACTTTCAAACTTATGACATTATACTATCACCAACACTTGCGGTGCCGCCGTTTGATTATGATCAAGAAGGACCTTTCCATATAAACGGCAAGAAAATCAAACGAGATTCGGACTGGGTCATGACGCAATTGTATAATTTAACTGGTGAACCAGCGATATCCATCCCCATTGGATTTACAAAAAAAACAAAATTACCCGTTGGCATTCAGGCAGCAGCAAGGCGTTTAGATGACGTTCGTCTCCTTCAATTTGCCAAGTTAATGGAAGATGACTTTCAAATCCCAACTTTAGCTCCGCAAAATCATGATTAAAGAGTCAAACTAATCTTCTGTTGACTCTTTAATGTTTAGTTTTGATAATATCGTGGCTCTACAATTTGAATACATACTAATACTTATTTAGTACTGCCATTTTGTGGAATTGAAAGCGAGTTTTTTTATTTTTTTGTAAAATAGGGTATAATAGAATGAGTATAGAGGAAGGGATGATCGAATTGGCATTTAATAGAGGTCCGCAAGAACCAATACCTGAAGAAGAAACAAACGTTTGGTCATGCACGAATGAATCATGCTCAGGTTGGATGAGAGATAAATTTTCTTTCGAGGAAGAGCCGTCATGTCCTTTATGTCAATCAAAAATGGAAAAAGAAACCCGTATCCTTCCTGTGATCGACTAATCTTCAATTCATGATTGAAGATAAACAGCCCCACCATTGTCTAGTGACAAAGTGGGGCTAATTTGTGTCTTTGTGCTTTGGATGAGTCATTTGTGTATCATCCAATAACCGATATTTAAGTTTAAACCGGGATAAAATTTTTATCCAACTTTTACTAAATATAGCCAAAAAGAAAACATTAGAGAGTGCATGGGCGAAATCAAAATAAAAACTCGATAGGTAATAACTCATCACCATCGCCCATGTCCACTCATGATTCATTAAGATGATCCACAAATTCATAATCCATCCAAAAAGAAACCCTGCTAGGAACCCAAAAACACATAAAACAAGACGAGAACGTAAGATCCGTGTTTGACCTAAGAACCCAGCTAGAACGCCAATCAGTCCCCATGCATACATTTGCCATATGGTCCATGGTCCTTGCCCAAGAAATAGATTCGAAACAAAAGCACTCAATGTTCCGATGATGAAGCCACTTTCCGGACCAAAAACGACACTACTGACAATAATCACAAAGGTCACTGGCTGAACACTTGGAAATGCGGAAAATGGAACACGACTCAAACCTGCAATAGCCGCAAGAATACTAATTAAAACGACCTCACGACCCGATATATGGCGGACTTCAAATCGAATAAAAAATGGTGCAGCCGTTCCTATAACAAATAAAGAAATCCAAAAATACAGATGCTCTGGCCAAATAAACTCTGATAAAATTAAAACTCCTGATAGGCTTATAAGAAATAAGATTAATAAGGCTTTTGTACGTGCCACTTCAATTTAGCCTCCTCAAGATTCAAAACATGCGGGATCCCTCGTTGACGCGTGATACGATTAATGGCCGTCGTATAGAAGTGATTTTGTTTAAAGAAGTCCGTCGCTTTTTCTACTTCTGACATCTCACCACGAAACATCATGCCACTTCGTTTTGCATATTTGCTTGCAAATTCAATATCATGTGTGACCAATACAATGGCTTTTCCCTTTTTATTAATCTCTGACAAACATTCGGCAAATCGTTCTTTAACAAAAGGATCAAGCCCTTTTGTTGGTTCGTCAATAAGGATGATGTCGGGATCTGTCAATAAAAGGCATGCTAACACGGCTTTCTGGATTTCTCCACCACTTAAATCATAGATATGACGGTCTTGAACCATATGAAGGGAAAAATGATGTAACCATTCATCTATTTTTTCTTTTGCTGATGGGATTTCGTATCTTTGAACAAGATCATTCATTTCCTTTTTTAACGTGTCTTGAAGGAAATAATATTTTGGGTTTTGTGGACAATAACCTAGGACTCGACGGTCTGTTTTTTTTAACTTCTGATGTTTGTAGTAAATGCTCCCCTCCTGAGGTTTTAAAATTCCACTTAGAACCTTCAATAAAGTCGATTTACCTGACCCATTACTGCCGACGATCGCTAGGAAATCTTCTTGATAAATGGAGAGATCTAAATGCTCAATGATTTTTTTTCCTTTTCGATGATATTTAAATGATATATTTTTAGCTTGAAGAATCGTATCCTTAATCCCGACTTCTTGATCTTTTCTAACTTCTTTCTCATGAATATGTAATGACTTTAACCATGCTCGTCCTTCATTGACATTTAAAGGAATAAGGTCCCTTTCTGGTTGAGGATCAAATGTTAAATACAGTTCGGCTATATTAGGCAGCCAATGCTTCATATCTTTAACGTTTTCATCTTTAGACTCCCATAAATGATAAAGCACCTCTTTTGGGGTGTCGTTATAGACAATTTGTCCATGATTCATGAACATCATTCGATCACATAAGTCGTATACGTGTTCAAGGCGGTGTTCAACAAGAATAATGGTTATGCCCAGTTCTTGATTTAAATGATGTAACAAATCAAAAAAGCCTTTAGTTGAAATGGGGTCCAGTTGACTCGTCGGTTCATCTAAAAGAATAATCTTGGGATTTAATAAAAGGACGGAAGCAATATTCAGCAATTGTTTTTGGCCACCTGTAAGTTCATCGATTGGATCATCCATCCATGCCCCAATACCAAAATAATGAACAAGTTCTGCCAATCGTTTCTTTATTTCTGAACGGTTTAATCCTATATTTTCTAGTCCAAAGACGAGTTCCTGTTCAACATGATCCATCACAATTTGATTATCTGGATCTTGAAAAACAAATCCTACGGCCTGTGCCATTTCTTTTTTTGGATACCTATCTATGGGCTTGTTATCAACATAAATAGAGCCTGTTTTATCACCTATAGGTTGAATAACCGGCTTTAAATGCCTTAATAAGGTTGACTTTCCGCATCCTGTAGGACCAGTAAGTAAAACAAATTCACCGGAATTTACGGTAAATGATAGATCCTTAAGGACAGGTTCGGGTTCATTTGGGTAGTTAAATGTTAAGTTTTCAACTTGTAAAAGTACCATCGAATTCGCTCTCTTCCTTCAATAAAAAATGGACAACTAAAATACGTCAAACTTAAAATTAAAAGCCATATGGCTTGCCCCTTTGGAAATAAGGAATCATCAAGCGTGATCATTGTGTAACCAAAGAAAGGTGTGTCCGGATAAAACTGACGTTGCAAGATAACATACATCAAAATTAAACCAAAAAAGATGAGGCACCAAAAAGTATCTTTTCGATCAAATCGGTAACTAACATAAGACGTTCTCTTTCTATCTAGACCAAAACCTCTAGATTCCATTGAATCAGCTGTTTGCAAAGCTTCTTCTAGAGAAAAGGTAAGAAGCAATTGAATAAGCATGATGCCATGGCGAAGTCGCTTCCGAAAATGGCCTGTTGTGATAGATAGACCCTTCATGTCCTGTACGTGCTTAATTTCGATGAACCTTTTCCTAAGTAGCGGCATGAAACGAAGTGTAATGACCGTAAGCAACGTAAAGCGAGGGACAACCTTGCCAAAAAGAAAGAGAATTTTTCCTGTTGTTAAGATGAGATTAAGTGATGTAAAGATTAAGATTAAGCATAAGATGCTAGCTCCCATAATCAACCCACGAATAACTGCTTCTAACATGATCGGATTTTTCCCAAGGTAGAAAAGTGGATGGGTTCCACGATGATTCATCAAAACATTAATGACCAAAATGACGAAACTCATCCATCCTTGGTGAATAAAAAATGAAAAAACCCGAAATCGTGGATCTTGCCCTTTATTTATTAATACTAGCATGGTCAAACATCCAATAGCCAAAATTAAAGATTGAATGGACATGATTAAAATAAACGTCCCAAAATAAAATAAAAAAAGTGTCACTGGGTGGTAATTTGACATGGCACGCATTACTTCTTCACGTCCTGATCCGTCCTATAATTTTCTGTATAGATCCATGTTATCGAATCACCGTTAGAAACAGTTACGGCTCCAGAACTTCGAGAGAGAAGAGTACCATTTTTCTTTACTATCCAACCGCTCATTGGACCACGATCAAATTCATACAAATTATTGATACCTTCTACGTAAGTTGATGAACCCGATCCAGTCATACTGTACTGTATCTGTTTTTCTTTCAAATATTTAACCGTCGCCGCAATAATGGTCGTTTTTTCATTAATTGGTACGCTGGCTTTATTGACGAAGGTGCCCATTTTTTTATCACCTACAATGGTTAATGATACCGATTTTGTCACTTTGTTCTTTACCGTAGCTGAGGATGAACTCTTTTGAGTAGGTTGGACCGTACTCTTTGACGTTTCTTCGGGTGTTTTTTTATCGACCTCTTTACTTTTTGTTGTTGAAGTATTCGTTGAAGTGGCCGATTTTGGCTTACTTGTTGTGACTTGTTTTTTTTCTGTTGGCTGTTGATCTTGAGTTTGGCTTTCTTGAGTCGATGGCGTTGTTTTCTGTTCTTTCGTGTCTTTTGTGTCTTGTGTGTCTTTTGTGTCTTGTGTGTCTTTTGTGTCTTGTGTGTCTTCTGTAGGTTTGCTTTCTAGTTTTTCAGAATCCTTAGATTCTTTAGGCTGGTGCTGGTCATTCTTTTTAACCGTTTGCTCATCCGTTGCCTTTTTATTTTGTTGTTCATCGATATGTGTTTGAGTTGCTGACTCTGACTTTGTGTCACTCTTATCTTGTCCACATCCAATAAGTAAAATTGGAATTAACATGAACGTGAATACTCCAAGTAATACCTTCATTTTAAACATAACATTCACTCCTGGTCTGGTGTTGCATAAATGATATATCTTTTGGGTGCATTTCCAATATAGTAAAACGGATAACAAGTGGTAAGAACAAGTTCTTCATGCGGCTTGGTGGAATGAATAATGGATGTTTCTTCGCTCGATACGATGCTCATCTTTTGGATGTTGTATTTAAATTCTCCATAATCTAACTTAATAATTAAAGAATCGCCCTTCTTCAATTCACCAACATGTCGAAAGACCGTATCACGGTGACCTGACAAAACAATTTGATCGTGCATGGTAGGAAACGATGTTCCCGTTACATGGCCTACCCCCTTTGCCAAATCATCGGGATTGGCCCCTTCTACAATGGGTAAGATCTTTTTTAATTTTGGAATCGTTAACGTGCCAAAACCCTCCCCTTTTTTGGGTTCAAACGGCTTCTGGGGCACATTCTTATTTCCTTTTGATTGACTGAGTGACGATTGAATATCATTTAATGTCACCCTTTCATGATACCGAGTCCATAGCATTTGAAAGCCGGCATATAACATAATGCCAGCTCCCACGATGCAGAGAATCAATGCTTTATTTTTCATGAACATGTCTTCTTCTATTAATCCAATAAAAAATCAATCCAGTGATGAAAATAATAAACCCTACAGCAAACATATTGGGTGTATTAGTCGCTGTATTAGGCAACTCTCTTTGTGTTTGAGTGGCTTTTTTATCACTTTTTGAAGCTTGTTCTTGACTAGATGTTTCATTTTTATTTACGGTTTTCGGTGAAGATGAGTGTTGGTCTCCAGCTCTTTCAACAGAGTTAACTGATTTAGTTGGTTTAGTTGGTTTAGAACTATTTTTTGATGGAGCACTCACACTCACTTTTGATGGAACTTGAAATTGGTAGATCGACAGCTTCTCTTTATTTAAAAGTTTGTTATAAGCCGCTAATGCTTCAAGTCCTTGTTCAGTAGCAATAGGATCAGCACTCTGTCCTTTTTGATGGGCAAAGCCCCCATTTTTTGTTTGATAACTCATAAGGAACGTCATTGGATTTCCTTTAGCTTTAGTAAATGGTTCTCCTTGTGGGTCAATTCCCACCGATGAGAGTCCGATAATGGCTTGAGCGGTTGATTCACTGGTTTCACCTAAGATTGAATCTTTAAATCCTCCATCATCAGCTTGTACACTAGCTAAATAATGAACCGCACGATCAATTGAAGCAGCGACATCTTTTTGTGATTGATACGGCGCTAGAGCTGTAAGAACTAAGCCTGTCATATCCACTTGCCCACTTTTATCCCCATCATTGAGTACCCAGAAACCTTGCTTCGTTTGTTTTTTAAGTATTGCTTGTATCAAACGATCCCGTGTCCACGTTGCGTTTTTTGGTACGTTATAACGTCCGCTATCTAATGCGAGAAGACCAAAGACAACGCCATTTAATCCTTGCCTCATCATTTGATTGGAATCTGCGTTATATAAGTTTTCAACGAGTGGATAGCCTTCTATCGACGTCGCATTAAAACCCGCCGCCGAGGCACCAATGATTAGTCTTTCAATATCCGTAATTTTACGAAACTCGCCATGATTGTCTTTAACTTCTTGACGAATTAAATCTGAAAAATGGGCTGGTAATGCATAGCCTGATTGTTTTATTCCAATGGCTTCCCAAGTTGTATTGATTCCTTTGGATTGTATATCATTTTTAGTAGATTGGATGGCTTTTTTTATTTGGGCACCAGTTACTTTTTCCACTTGTTTTGATGAGTCATCGTTACTTTGATTGCCTGCTGCATTCTCGTTCGTTTGATCCTGATCCTCGTTGGTTTGATCTTGATGTTGACTTTGATCATCACTGTCGCCAATGGTTCCCCATGTATCAACTTTAAATGTGACCTTATCATTTGGATTTAATGTATGCTGAGATACACCATTTTGAGCGGCTAGATCGTTGACGAGAAAGCTCCAAAACTCTCCACCTGTTGATGTCGTTTGAAGCTTTTCATTTCCGATTGTTTCGATAAAGTAGCTTCCAAATGAATCTGAATAAGTTGCATCAAGTGGAATGTTTTTTTCTGTTGTCACCCATTTTAAAAGATCATAAGCTGTAGCAGGTCCAGCTGATTTTTCACGATAGGCGGTTGTTTCGTTAAGTATCGCGTCTTTTTTACCTTTTATTTCAATTTTATAAGGCATGTCCTTTGTAAAGTCGTTTGTGAGTTCCAGAGTAATTTGATCACTCGCTTCGACCGATTCAACACCAACGCTTCGATCCAATGACCAGCCATTCTTATAGGCTAGCCAATAATAACCTGCCTCACTTTTATTAGGTCTGTCACCTATTGTCTGGATATAAGCATTGTCTCCTTGACCTGAAACACTTAGGTTAAAATTATGATCTTTTGTCACTTTCTGTATAACATCAAGAACGGTGCTATTTTTCGGTACATTTAGTGAATAATTTTGTCCATTTAAATCTAGACTGGCAGGAATTTGAGATTGTTCTTCAGTTTGTGTAGCACTTGTTTCTGCGTTTGCAGTAAGCGGTAGTCCTATAATTAATTGTGTTACGAATAATATGGCAATGAGCCATCCATAACTTATTTTCTTTAATTTTTCCATCATAACACCCCTCATTTAATTAAACATCCTAAAAGTGCAAAAAAAATATCCCTCTACAGGGATCTAAAAAAAACGAACCAACACATAACGGTTAACCGCTTCTTTAAAACCTCCTATCCTCGTAGGCTTTTGGTTTGTAAAAAAGGCAGGTCTCCTGGCTCATGATCATTGTATTCTTTTCCTTCCCATCATTTAGTTTGACAGTGGATAACAAAGAACACTCACATTTACAGTGGCGGGACCGCTTCGGATTTTCACCGATATTCCCTTTTCATGATAGTATCCATTCTATTGAATCTATCAACCTTTTTTTACATTATTCGACTAACCTCATCATATGCTAGCTTCATAGGTCCGTCAAGATGGAATGAATAGTTTCCTTTTGTGTATCTGTATGGTTTATAAGTTATCTAAGAAAAATTCCATTCATGTATAAAAAATATAGCCTTGATCATCTAATGATCAAGGCTAAGTAATTCTACTTTAATAGATTAGAAAGTAACTGAACTCTGTTTTTTATAATGTTTGATAATTTCTTTTGCTAAGTCGTCTTCCAAGTCTAATTGACATATTGTTTTTAAGACATAGTCAATGCCTTCATCTCTAATGAGTCTTTGTAGTTCAACAGATTCTTTATCAGTAGATACATCGAATCGTAAACATGCCGCAATGCTATTAGCCAGACAAGTATAAGGAAGGCCCCATTTTTGTGCTTCTTTTGCTGGTTTTATCAATCGATCTTCTGGTCCCAATTTTCGTATTGGTGAACGCCCAACACGTTTAACATCATCCTTAAGATAAGTATTTTGAAAACGTTGTAATATTTTTTCAATATAAGCCTTGTGTTCAGATGGGTCAAATTTATAGCGTTTAATTAAATAGTTTCCTGTTTCTTCAACTGTTTCTTTGACCATTTTATAAATTGCTGGGTCGTTTAACGTCTCATCAATGGTCGATTTTCCTGATAAAAATCCAAAGTAAGCACTTACAGCATGCCCTGTATTAACTGTAAATAATTTTCTTTCTATATAAGGTGCTAAATTTGGCACAATTTTCATTCCAGCCACTTTCGGAATATTTTCCGCGGATTCGACCACCCATTCATGATACGATTCTACGAGTACATCAAGAATCTCTTTATTATGTTGAATAGGAACAATACGATCGACGGCAGAATTTAAAAAGTAAACACTTCCGATCATCTCATTAACGACACTTGGGTCAAGTTGTTTATCTATATAACTTTTTAATATATCTGTTGCCGAAATTTGATTTTCACAAGCGATAACATACACTTTTTCTTTGGTTTCTTTTATTCTTTCAGATAATCCTTTTGCTATTAATGGGGCGATATGCGGCAAAATACTTGGACCTATGGCCGTCGTGATAAACTTTGCTTCTTTAATAGCTTTAATGACTTTATCTTCGGACTTTAAACTATTAAGCCCAGAAACATTCTGAATGGTCATCATTTCTTGGGGTTCTGATGCCGTGTAAACATTATATTGTCCTTCTATATTTAACGCATTAATGATGTCATCTGCAATATCAACAAATATAACCTCGTAACCTGATTCCGAAAATAGCGCTCCAATGAAACCCCTTCCAATATTACCTGCGCCAAAATGAACAACTTTTTGCATATCTATCATTCCCTCATCATTTTATTTTTTATAAAAGTATAGAAAGATTGTTCTAACTTTGATTGAATCATTTTTTCATTTGCCGAACTATAAATAAGAGTACTTTCACGATCTTCAACAATCGATGAGCTAACATTGCTAATGATCTCTAATTGAAGAGGTGTTAATTTCTCAGGCGCCAACAATAACATCAAATTTTGAATTGGCATTGGCTTTCCATCCATCCCAATGAGTGTATAGTCTCGATTCAAATGACCAATATGAAAAACAAGGGATTTAACCGATTTATCTTTGCAATGGAAAAGCGCCATATTTGTATCTGGAATTCCGAGACCCGCTTGCTGTTCTCGATCTAATAATTTACGGAAGACGGTATCCCTATCATCCAAAATACCATCACTAACACACTGATCAACCATACTAAGAAGACAAGATTGATAATCCTCCGTTGTAGAGATCTCATAGACTCGAGTATGCTTTAATAGCAATCGAATATTATATTGAAGTTCATACATGTCATCCATAAGATTCTCTAGTAAACCGCTTTCATAAGTAGAATGATTTAACTGAGTTGATTCTATATTCTCCGTCGTTGCTGCCGCCAATCTCATTTGTTCGACATGTTCTTGAACATATAATTCAATATTTTTCACATCTTCTTTACTTAATAATGGATTGACATAAATGTATGGTTTATCCTTTATTGGTAAATGAACGGTTGACAAAATCATGTCGAATTGATTAACATTAATATCTTTTAAATCCTGTATAGAGGAAACCTCGACAGACGATAAATATGGGATTTCTTTTTTTAAACGTGTAACGAGCATTTTAGAAGAACCAATACCTGTTGGACACACGACTAATGTCCGAACTAGAATGGTTGTTCTTCTTAGTTCTAAAACGGAACCAAAGTGAAGAACAATATAGGCTATTTCATCATCAGGAAATTGAAGGTCTTTAAATACAAATCCTAAATAATGTTTGATTGTATTAAACAATATGGGATATTGCCTTTTTATCTGATCTGTCATCGGATTGTATATGCCCATATTTTTTTTGATTCGAAACAAGGAAGGTTCTATATGAGCCATTAATCCTTGAAAGAGTGTAAAGTCATTCATAAGATCCAGATGGTATTGTTTTGATACACATTGAATTAAATTTTTCACTGCTCTACCTGTGATCACACTATCGTAAAAAACAGCTTCGGAACGTTGTGTTTTTGACCCTTTTAATATCATGATCAGATAATTTTTTTCATTATCATCTAATGTAAGGGCATACTTATGATGAAAAACCTCACTTAATTTATCTATATAAGCATTTCTTTGGTTGGCTAATTGCCCATCTTCTGATTTAATCTCCTCAGTAACATAAAATCCACTTTCAATACGTTGAAAGGTGATGCATACCTGCATAATAAAAGCCATATAGTCACTGTCTACCAATTCGATATTCTCTTCATCTAACTTCATATTAACGACGTTCTGAATGTCTATAAGATAAGGCATTTTGAAATAATGTAAGATTAAATCATTAGCTGCTAACTTTTCACTTGATAGTTGAAATATAGATTCAATAAGTTGTTCATTAAAATAGAGTAGAAAAAATTGCCCCAATGCCTTTCTTTTAGAACTTTTCTCACCTATAAGTTGAATCCCATAACTCCTTTTTCTAATTAACTCAATGTCGAAACTCGTGAATAATTCTGATAGATCATCCAAGTAATTGGATAATGTTGTTACAGAAACATTCAAGTCCCGCGCTAAAGAACTTAATTTAACAGGCTCTTTTTGATCAAGTAATTTGAGTAAGAGTAATAATTTTATTTGCTCCACTGATAAATCTAAAGGCACGATTTTACTCAGATCTTGAGTAAGCTTAAAAATACTTTTATTTGGTCCTTCTAGACTGATCGAGTTATCGTGATCTTTCTTGATCTGCAATCCATAATGTGCAAGGATTTTATCAATATTTTTTAGGTCTCTATTGATCGTCCGTACACTAACATGAAGGTAGGTGGACATCGAGATAGCCGTGTGCTTTCCACCCATTTTAAGGAGCAATTCTAATATGGATTTTTCTCTATTTTTGATGAACATTTTACCAACCCATTTCATTTAAACTGTCATCAATTAAATCTAGATTCACAGTCACTCCTCAATTTAAAGCAATGATTCCGGCACATTCGTTTCTTTTTTTTCATTTAGATCACCAATATAAGAAAGTAATTCATCAACTGTTTTTGCGTTGACCATCTTCTCAACATTTTCTTTTTCTGTACAAGCAATCGCTATATCAGACAAGATATTAAGATGAGTACCATCTTTTCCTGCAATACCAAACAGTAGACGGACCTCATTTCCATCAAAATCAACACCCTCTGGAACTTGGATGATTGTCACACCTGAAGCCAGAATATCCTTTTTTGCTTCATCTGTTCCGTGTGGTATGGCAACCCCATTTCCAACAAACGTCGATGTTAATTTATCACGAGCAATCATGGCATCAATGTAAGATTCTTTCACATATCCACCGTCAACAAGAATCTGACCTGCAAAAACAATGGCTTCTTCTTTTGTAGTAAATGATTGATTTAAAAATACATTTTTTTTCAGTAATATATTCCCTTTCGGATGTTGCACGGCTTCAATATCTTGTCTTTCTTGAATATGTTGTTCACCATTCTTAAGTTGATCAACTAACGCATCATATTTGGGTGTAGCCAAGAAATTATCGACCGATACATGATAAGCATTTGGAGCTTTCTGTTTCGCCCGCGGTGTTAATTCCTCTTGTGTAACAACAACCTGAGCATCATTCGGAATAGCACTAATAGCTGTATTTGTGACAGTAACACTGAGTCCTGCTTGCTTCACTTTTTTTCTTAATATAGATGCTCCCATCGCACTTGATCCCATTCCAGCATCACATGCAAAGACCACTTTTTTGACATTACTTGGATCAAACATGACTTGATCAACAATTGCATCAGATGTTAACATGCTCGCTGTACGACTTTTTTTGCCTTTCATGCCTTCCATTTGTTTCGTTGCTTTTTGTAAATCTTCTTCCTCACCTTTACTCCATTTTAGAATAAGCATAGACGAAGTGAACGAGACAGCTGTTGCCACACAGACACCAGCAATATTGGCAATATAATTACCGAGTGAATGCGGCGTGACTGCTAAAATAGCAATAATACTTCCAGGAGATGCAGGTGCTAATAAGCCGCCCTGTAAAAGAACAAATGTAAACACACCACTTGCTCCACCTAAGATAACTGCGATAAACAAAAACGGTTTCATTAAAATGTAAGGAAAATAAATTTCATGAATTCCGCCAAAGAAATGGATGATTGCTGCACCTGGCGCTGAACGTTTTGCCATTCCTTTACCGAAAATACAATAAGCTAATAGAACACCCATCCCTGGTCCTGGATTAGCCTCCAGTAAAAATAGAACAGATTTGCCATACTGTCTGACTTGTTCAATTCCAAGTGGTGTCAATACACCATGATTAATGGCATTGTTAAGAAATAAGATTTTTCCTGACTCAATAAAAATGCTTGCAAGCGGTAATATACCTGTATGAATCATCCACTCAACGCCTGTGGCTAAAACATTAGATAGAATATCTACTAATGGACCGACGCCTAAAAATGAAACAATGGCAAGCAGCCCACCTAAAATACCCGCTGAAAAATTATCTATTAGCATTTCAAATCCTGGTTTTACTTTATCTTGAATGACGCTGTCTACCTTTTTAATCGCATAGCCGCCAATAGGACCCATGATCATTGCTCCTAAGAACATGGGGATATCTGTTCCAATAATGATCCCCATTGTCGCTATTGCACCAACGACCCCTCCACGGTGATCATGCAGTAGCTTACCACCTGTATAGCCAATAAGAAGAGGAAGTAAATATTTAACGGTCGGATCAACAAGTGCGGCTAAGGTCTTACTTGGGAACCAACCTGTTGGAATAAAAAGCGCCGTAATTAATCCCCAGGCAATAAATGCACCAATATTAGGAAGAACCATCGAACTAAGGGAGTTACCGAGTTTTTGTATACCGATTTTAAAGCCTTTACTTTGTTGCATAGTGATTACCTCCTGACGTTCATAATTTAGACATAAAATCTCTTCTGGAAGTATTTATATAACACTAAGGGTGTGGTAACCTATAAGTGTTATCAAACACATCTGTTATACAACAACCTTTTTATTGACTTTGTCCTGAACACAAAGTCACGTTACCAATTTTATGAATTTAAAACTGAAAGGGCTTTCATTTTTAAATTCATTTAGAAACCTCATTCCTAATCCATATACATTTAAACAATAAAACGCTTTCAAAATAATAAAATAAATTATAAAAAGATTGATAAACTTCTAGTCCCCCTTTGTTTTAGCAACCTTAGAAGTACCCCCTTCTATACTTTCATTATAGTTTAATAAAATTTAAGCTACAACGAATACTAATTCTAAATTTGTCCTTGGATCCAGTGACAAAACTCTTTTTATTCATTGTATTAGCTTAAAATGTTCAATATCCTTCCTTACTAAATACGTTATTTATGTATGAATAACTTAAAAGATGCGCACCCTATGATTTAGGTTTATGGAAGGAGGATTGAAATGCCAAATAAAGAATTTCGATCAAATAAAGGTAAAGTTGGTTCAAGCGTTGATCCCACAGGGCATCCTGCAGGCAGTCATGAAAGGCCAAAAACACAGTTAGAAGAACAAGCTCAAAAGAAGAATGGAAGAAGTTGAACCATGGAGAGATCCATGGTTCCTTTTTTTATAATCATACTTCTATCTAGACAAGCTGATGAATATGTTATAACAAACTGTACAATTTTTAAAAAGAGGTTTATCTATGATCAAATTCTTTATCATGTTGATAGGAAGCCTTCTCGTTGCTGTCGGGATAAATGCTTGTATCGTTCCATACCATCTACTGGATGGGGGGATAATTGGTGTTGGTCTAATTATAAAATATACGTTTGGAATTAATGCTGGATTAACCATTATCATTTTTAATTTCCCTATTTATTTTTTTGCATGGCGATATTATCGTTCTTACTTTTATGATAGTATTTATGGATTTCTTATGACTTCCATTCTAATTGATGTACTGGCCCCAATTTCTAATTACATTACCTTCTCTCTTGCAACAAGTGCCGTATTAGGAGGTATAATGATAGGCCTTGGGACCGGTTTGATGCTTCGATACAAGATCTGTACGGAAGGCATTGATCTCTTAGCTCAATTTATTTCGCTCAAAACGTCTTTAAATATTGGTCTACTTATCTTTTTTATGGATTTAAATATTTTATTACTAGGCAATAGGCTCATAGGTGGTAATCTATTCTACTCTATTGTTGCGATAACATTTGTTGGTATCGGAACCACTCTGTCTACTTTATCTCAAAAAGAACTAGCATGATGTCATGCTACCAAATTAGACCTAGTGCTAAAATAGCGGCAATAGACCCTAAGGCAATTCCATAACCCCAGCCATCGTAACCATAGCCGTAACCGTAGCCAGGTCCCCAAAAGAAAAGTCCAGGTCCATTGTTTATTGAATTTGGGTTAAAGTCATTCATTGGTTTGATATAAACGTACTGACGATCCACTTTAGTAATCCTACCTCGGTGAATAGAGCCATCGTGACAACGAATTTCGACATTTTGATTCATATACTTTCTACATAGTTCATACATTAATTTAAATAGAACCTCCTCTATTTTACAAAAAATATTTAGTACTTATCGTTAATCTATTCGAAAATAGCGATAACGTATAGGAAGATGTCCTCAATTTCTTTAAAATAGGAATTAATCCATTCTCTTTCTGATATAGATAAGATGATCTCAAAAAAAGCTTAATCTTTTTTTAGTCAAAAAAAAAACTAGAAACAATTTGAACCTGAATAATAAATTTCCTTTAAATGAAAATATCTTAATATGATGGTAGAATAAGAATAATAGAAAATATGTCCATGCATGATATTTTTTTACTATCAATGGGCTCACTTCTTACCACTATTTAAATTGATTCCTTGCCATCAATCGTGGATTTTTGGCTACCAGTCATTTACGTTTTAGAAGAGGAGATAGAATATGATTGATCCTACCATGTTTGATAATTTGAAGGTTGTTCTTGAAGGAATCATATATGATTTTGAAATGGATGATAGGCTAACAATTCTTGATCGAACAGATAGCATTGATCTTGCCAAATTAAATAAATCATACATTATTGACTTTAAACGACTAAGAGGGAAGACAAGTGTCACACTCTCTATGACATCTGATTTGCATACACTCGCCACCGAATTACTAGAAGAGGATATGACAGACCTCGCTTGTCAATTTCAATTAACTTTTCATACACCGATTAAAAATCCTAAAACAGATTGCGAAGCACTTTTATTTATCATCAATAAGCATTGGCGACAGTTTCATCCAACGATAACACAACGTATATCCTATATTTATCCGGGACATCATCATTATTCAAATGCCATTCAATTAAAATTTGAAGATGGTTTAACCGAAGCAGAAATTGACGATTTACATTCATTAATGACCATTATTGTTGAAACATTAAACAGTATTGATTTGATTTTTAAATGATCAAAGAGGGAGCAAATGGTTTCACACCATTTGCTCCCTTCTTTTACGTATTTTTAAATTAGTCTTTTTATTAAATTAGTTCAATGCTTCTAATAAGAGATCAACAATATGTACTGCTCTAATCCTGCCTGTAAGGCCCTCTCTTTCGATACCTAGCTTCATCTGAAGAAGGCAGCCTGGGTTAGCTGTTACGATCGTTGCGGCTTTTGTTTCCTTTACATGTTCCATTTTGTGATCCAATATTTGCATTGACATATCCGGTTCAACGATATTGTAAATGCCTGCCGAACCACAACAACGATCAGCCCCTTCCATTTCTTTGAAGGTGACCCCGCCAATGGCTTTAAGCAATGTTCTTGGTTCGTCGAACGTTCTCATGACATTTCTCAAATGACAAGAATCTTGATACGTGACAATCTGATCGGGAAGTCTTAGATGTTGATGATGAAAATCAAGATCAACTAAGATTGCCGAAATATCTTTCAATTTGGATACAAAAGACTTTGCACGATCAGCCCATTCAGGTTCATCTTTGAGTAAGTGATCGTAACCTATAAGAAATGCCCCGCACCCTCCTGCATTTGTAATAATATAATCCGCTTGTACTTGTTCAAATGCTTCAATATTTTGTTTCGCCATCTGCTTAGCTTTCTCTTTCTCCCCGCTGTGTCCATGGAGAGCCCCACAACAAAGTTGGCCTTCAGGAACAACGACTTCACAGCCTACTTTCTGTAGAAGAGTGATCGTTGATTGATTAGTTTCAAGGAACATGGTATCCATCAGACATCCGGTAAAGAAGGCGACCGTTGCCTTTTTCACAATATCTGGTTCGAAGTGCCGCAGGCGATGTTTCATTTCTTTTCTTTTTGGTACAGAAGGTAAAACCTTTTCCATTGTTGCCATACTTTCTGGGAATAACTCCATGAAACCAATTTTTCGTGCCACTTTTGAAAGTCCGGATCGTTGGTACATCCCAAGTAAACTACTAACATTAATCATCCGGTTTTGATGTGGAAATAATCCGTCCAAGACACCTTTCCTTAACATTCTCACAGGTAAGGAATGCTTTTTGTTTTGATTAATAATATCCCTAGCATCCTCTAAAAGTTCCCCGTATTTGACTCCAGATGGACAAACAGGTTCGCATGCCCTACAGCCAAGACAGAGATCAAGTGAGCGTTCTACTTCTTCGTCAGGTTCAATAAGACCATCCTTGACCGCCTTCATTAAAGCGATTCTGCCTCGAGGTGAATATTTTTCCTGCATGCCAGATTCGATATAGGTCGGACAGGCTGGTAAACAAAATCCACATCTCATACAATTTAGAAGTTCATCTTCATTCATCTTCGTCTGAAAATCGTGCTGAATGGCTTCTCTTTCTCTTGCTGTTGTCATTCACCGATCACCACTCTTTTTTTCAATTCTTTTGCAAACATTTTTCCTGGATTCATAATGTTATTTGGATCAATCGCTTCTTTTATCCCTTTCATAACAGCAATACCAGCTTCGCCTAATTTCCACTCTAAATAGGGAGATTTCATCACACCAACACCGTGCTCTCCTGTTAGTGTCCCTCCTAGATCAATGGCTTTTGCAAAGATATCGGCAAATGCTGCTTCCACCCTTTCCATCTCATCTTTATCACGCACATCCGTTAAACAGGTAGGGTGCAAGTTTCCATCTCCAGCATGACCAAACGTTGAGATTTTTACATTGTGTTTGATCGCAATGTCGTTTATGGCTTTCACCATGGTGGCAATTTCAGATCTTGGTACTGTCGCATCTTCCAAAATCGTGGTCGGTTTTAACCTAGCGAGAGCAGAAAGGGCCGTTCGGCGTGCGGTTGTTAATTTCTCTGCTTCTTCATCCGATTTTGCTACCGTTACATCAACCGCCTGTTCGCTTCGGCAGATATCAGCAATGTGTTGAATATCCCTAGCAACAATTTCTGGTGGTCCATCTTGTTCGATAAGTAAAATTGCTTCTACATCTGTAGGTAAGCCGATTTGTGCAAAGTCTTCAACGGCACGTATCGTATGTTTATCTAGGAATTCTAAAGTTGTCGGGATAATACGCTTAGCAATGATCTGTGATACACTGCGAGCCGCTGCTTCGATGTCTTGATAGAGTGCAAGCATCGTCTTCTTAGATTCAGGTTTTGGTATCAATTTCAAAGTGGCTTCTGTAATTACACCTAAAGTCCCTTCTGAACCGACAAATAGTCGCGTCAAATCGTATCCTGCGACGTCTTTAGCTAACTTACCACCTGTATGAATCATCTCACCATTTGGGAGAACAACTTCGAGAGCAAGAACATAGTCTCTAGTCACGCCATATTTTAAACCTCGAAGCCCTCCAGAGTTTTCACTAATATTTCCACCAATTGTTGATATTTTCATAGAACTTGGATCTGGTGGATAAAACAAGCCTGCCGCTTCGACTTGCTTGATCATATCTTGAGTAATTAATCCAGGTTGAACGGTTACTGTTAAGTTTTCCTTATCGATTTCTAATAGTTGATTCATATGCTTAAAGAGTAAAACAATCCCGCCTTCTACAGGACATGTTCCCCCGCAAAGGTTAGAACCTGAGCCTCTTGCAACAATAGGAATTTTCTCTAGGTTACATACTTTTAATATTTGACAGACATCCTGTTTATCTTTTGGAGAAATAACAGCGTCAGGAAGTTCTTGGTGATTGGGCGTGGCATCATAAGAATAGACTAACCTTCCGCTTATCGTGTCATCATAATTTTCATTTCCTACTATAGCTACTAGTTGTTCTCTTATCTTTGAATCAATCATAGGCAACCTCCATTCAAACATTTTCAACTCTAAATTTTATTCTATAAAAGTAAAATGCATGAATATATGTTGCAGAAACCAAAAATCACATTTATAGCGACCTTCTTTTTGTATGTTCATCCAAAAATAAAAGCCCCATATAAAGGATGACCTTGGTCTTTAGTTGCTTTAAATTGAGTCCCGTTAACTCTTCAAACTTCTTTACCCGATAATGTAAGGTATTGGTATGGATATGTAAGTCAGTAGAAGCTTCTTTATAGGAAAAATCATGCATAATAAGTACTTTTATGGCATGAATTAATTCTGGTTTATCTAATATAGAAGCTAGTGTTCGGTCGATAAACAGTTGCTTTGTATCCGGACTGACATCTTCTGCAATCATTTCTAAAGTGAGTGACTCGTCAAATACAATGGGTTCGTTCTCGGATGTTGCATGCAAGGCTCGCTCGGCTCCTTGAAATGATTTGACTAGTTTCTCTGGAGGTACAACACTTCCAACTCCGATTCGAGCAGGTCGATCCAAATGCTTCATCACTCTGTGATACACATGATCCACTTCATCTTTTAATGAAAAGCCTTTATTTGAAACATCTAAAATAAGTAGAAGGTGACTACTTCCCCACCTTATGACAATGTCATTGCGATAACTAGGAATACCGTTCATAATATCTTCCCATATGCTACGGACAACTTGTTGAGTTGACTCATTAAGATCTATATAAAGTATCTGGCGTTCAATATCAAGACAAATATTGAGTGGGATGGCTCGATGGATGAATACATCATTCCGTTCCTTTTGATTCAACCAATCAAAAACGAAAGCTTCAAGTGACCGAGCATGGTAATCGATCTCCTCTTGATAGTAGCTCTCCTGTATCATTAGTTCGGTCATCTTTTTGAGAATTTCTCCTTTAGGTTCCACTTGTTCCGCTTGACCGGTTATCCCAATGACTCCAATGACCTCTTTTTGAAAAAAGATCGGCAAATTGATACCTGCTTTAACACCTGGCCATCTCTTCACGTCCTCCTGTGTCATAATTTGAGTGAGTTTCGTTGACATGGTATATTTCGCACCAGCATGAAATTGACCTTTTCTATTGAGATCTGTACTTGCAATGATGAGCCCTTCCGAGTTGACAACAATGATTTGTTCATGTAACAGATGACCTACTTCATGAATAATCCGCTGGGCAAGTTGGGGTTTTAACATAGGCACCTCCTATGAATCTGTTTGTTTTGTTCCACCATTATTATGCCATGTTGGTAGAATTACTGTAAATAAAAGGGATCTTAAAACGATTTTTACTAGAGGGGTTTGTTAAAATAAGAGATTGATGGAACTTATAACTTAATTTAATAGGCTCTGTTATGTTTTATGTCCCGTTTACATATTAACTTAGAGACATTATGAACCATGGAAGGGCTCAAAATGATATTAGAGTCATTGACTTGAGGGAATTCTATACGTATTTAATAGATGTTGAAATTTAATAGATAATAAAAAACGACCTAACTATTTCCTTTCACTTAGTTAGGTCGCTACGTTATAAATTTCTCTTATTTAAACTGAACTCTTCATAATTTAATTCTTTGTAGACGTAAGGCATTAAGAACCACAGATACTGAACTAAAAGCCATGGCTGCACCAGCTAACCAAGGTGCAAGCAAACCCGCTGCTGCAATTGGAATCCCTAAAGCATTATAAGCTAATGCCCAAAATAAATTTTGCTTAATATTTTGGATGGTTTTTTTACTCATATAGATGGCATCCGCTATACTGTTCAAATCACCACGAATCAATGTGATATCAGCTGCTTCCATGGCAATATCCGTTCCAGTTCCAATGGCCATTCCAATATCTGCTGTCGCAAGCGCAGGAGCGTCATTAATCCCGTCACCCACCATGGCCACCTTTCTACCTTTGCTTTGCATTTTTTTCACTTCGTCTGCCTTACCTTCAGGTAGAACCTCTGCAATGACTCGTTCAATTCCAACTTGCTTTGCAATTGATGTTGCGGCGATGTGATTATCACCTGTCATCATGATGACTTCGAGTCCCATTTCTTTTAAACGTTTTATAGCACTAACTGACGTTTCTTTTATTGTGTCAGCGACGGCTATCATTCCTTTATATTTCCGATTTACGGCAACTAACATCGCTGTTTTCCCACTGGACTCTAACGTTTCCATTGCGCTTAATGCCTGATTGATTTCAACATTATTTTCTTTCATTAATCTTCGTGTGCCAACTAAGACTTCAGTCCCATCAACCAAGGCTTGTATTCCATAGCCAGATATCGCCTTAAATTCGTTAACTTCTTTTAAGGCTATACCTTTTTCTTGGATACCTTGAACAATAGCCTTAGCCAGTGGATGCTCCGATTGTTTTTCAGCTGAAGCTATGAGTTCCAAGAGTTGTTGCTCATCTTGGTCACCTTGGACAATGATATCAGTCAAAACAGGCTCTCCGTTTGTGACTGTGCCTGTTTTATCTAATATAACCGTATTGATAAGATGCGTTAATTCGAGATGTTCACCGCCTTTAAATAACACCCCGAATTCTGCTGAGCGTCCCGAACCGGCCATAATCGATGTTGGGGTAGCCAGACCTAAAGCGCAAGGGCAGGCAATAACTAAAACAGCAATCAGTTTTTCGAGTGCTGACGAAAAGTTTCCTGGATCAACCCAAACAAACCAGATGATAAAAGCGATCACAGCAATCGCGATAACAATGGGAACAAAGATTCCAGAGATCTTATCAGCTAAACGCTGGATGGGCGCTTTTGATCCTTGAGCTTCTTCTACGACTTTTATAATTTGGGCTAAGGCTGTTTCCTTACCAATTTTCATGGCTTTTAGTTTTAGAAAACCATTTTTATTCATTGTTGCCCCGAAAACAGGATCTCCTATTGTTTTATCAACAGGTAAACTTTCCCCGGTAAGCATGGATTCATCAATCGCTGAGCTACCTTCAATAATTTGACTATCGACAGGAATTTTTTCACCCGGTTTAACATGAATCTCATCACCTATCATAACTTCATCAAGTGGAATGTTTCTCTCCACCCCATCTCTTACAACCGTTGCTGTCTTCGCTTGTAAACCCATGAGTTTTTTAATGGCTTCAGACGATCGCCCTTTGGCTTTAGCTTCGAATAATTTCCCCAAAATAATGAGTGTAATCAAAATAGCGCTTGTTTCATAATACAATTGGATCTTGGACGCATGATTTCCGAACGAGAGGATCGTTTGATATAGACTGTAAAAATAGGCTGCCGATGTCCCTAGTGCGACAAGAACATCCATATTTGCACTTTTGTTTCTTAACGCTTTATAAGCGCCTAGGTAAAATTGACCACCGATGATAAATTGAACTGGCGTGGCTAAAATTAATTGAAACCAAGGGTTCATAAAAATTTCTGGTACATAGATAAATGATGTAAAAGAAAAATGACCAACCATAGCCCATAACAATGGTAAAGAGAGAATTAATGAGATGATAAATTTTGCTTGTTGTTGACGTATGGCTTTTTTCTTGTAATCAACGGATGGTTCTTTTCCTTCGTTTTTTAAAATCGCTCCGTAACCCAATTTCTCAACTCGATGAATCACATCATCAGTTGATACTATGGACGGATTGTAGGTGACTGTCGCCTGTTCAATGGCTAAATTTACCGTCGCTTTCGATACACCTTCAAGTTTATTTAACCCTTTTTCAATTCGATTGGCACAAGCTGCACATGTCATCCCTGTAATCGCAAATTCATGTTTTTCCTTTACGACGTCATAGCCTAAATCTTTTATTTTCTTTTCAAAAGCTTCAACATTGGTTTGTTCTGAATCATACTTTATGGTCGACTTTTCAAGAGCAAAGTTAACATTTGCCTCCTCAACGCCATCCAGTTTCTTTATTCCTTTTTCAATTCGATTCGCACAAGCTGCACACGTCATCCCTTTAATTTGTAGACTTGCTTCTTTTGTACTCAATCTCTAACCCTCCCATACTACCCAGGGGTATATTAGATGTAAAAAGAAATCGTGCTATAGAGCACGTTTTCTTAAACGACTTCGTATCCTTGATCATCAATTGTTTCTTTAATTTTCTCTAATGTAACTTCCTCTGGATTAAATTCAACATCCACTTTACCTTCAGTTAAATGAACTTTCACTTGCTTAACACCACTTAATTCACCAACACTGCCTTCTACTGCCTTAACACAGTGCCCGCAAGACATTCCAGTAACGTTTAATGTTGTTTTTTCCATAATAATGAACTCCCTTTCTTCTTACCTAAAGTTTTTTATCGCAGTCAATTCTTTTATCTCCACCGCTGCTGACGATTATACTTAATCATCCTTACAATTGTATATTACCATACCCCCCTAAGGTATGTAAAGAGATAAAATATATTTTATTCATAATACTTTACATGGGTATAGTTTATCTCAAAATTATTAAGAGAATCAAATACAGTCATTAATATCTGGCTATTAATAAAAAGTGCGACCTAACTTATTCCTTTTGAATGTATAGGTCGCTTTTCTCAGTACTACTATTCAGTTTTATTAGAATTTGAAGATTTAGGTTTATAGTTTGTTTGGTAATCTGTATATTTCACTTCAGTATCCATTCCTGCTGATGCATGGTGAAGATCATGACAGTGAAACATCCAATTCCCAGGGTTATCTGCAACAAAGGCGACCTCATATTCTTCACCTGGTTTTAGGTTTAATGTATCCTTCATGATAGGTGAACCTGAATAAGGTTTTCCATTTTTACTTAGAATTTGGAAAAAGTGTCCGTGAAGATGCATCGGATGATGATTCATCATATCACGATTGACGAGTTTTACTTTTACAAGATCCCCTTTTTTGACTTTAATCGGATCTGTATTTGGGTAAGTTTTTCCATTAATCGTATAGATCATTTTATTACCATTCATTCCAACATTAAGATCCATCGAATACTCAAGATCGTATTTTTGATCTAAAGTAAATTTATCGTTTGATTTAGTACCATATTGAGTGAGATTTATAGATGGTAACGATTGACTAGCATTAGCCTTATCGTTCATTTTTTTAATCCCCTGATAACTAATGACCGCCTTCATGCCACTTGTTCCTTTAGATTTACCATGATCTTCGATAAGCCATTTCCCCGGATTATCTGCGGTAAAAACAATATCATAACGTTCCCCTGGGGCGATGGTCATAACTTGATTTTTTATAAGACTTGGATTATTAATCGGCTGACCATCTGTTGCGATCACTTTAATATTATGACCATGAATATGAATATTGTGAGAAAGATAGCCTGCATTAATGAAACGTAATCGAACTCTATCTCCTTCTTTCACATTAAGAGGTTTTATTAAATGACCGCTTTTACCATTGATGGTATACAAATCATACATACCCATATGATCCATCATTTTCATGCTGCCCATCATGGTACTGCCATCGCTTGTTTTATTGTTATGATGACTACTATGGCTAGATTCATCGCTATTGTTGTGATGACTGCTATGGCTAGATTCATCGCTATTATTGTGATGACTGCTATGGCTGTCATTTGCCATGTTCATTTCGGAATCTTGACCCATGTCCATATTCCCCATGTCCATTCCATTCATCCCTGAATCCTGATCACCTTCTTTACTTGTTCTCTTTCCAGTCATCGTTTTAATCTGATTATTTATATATTTTTTATTCGTTACCCACTCATCTAACATGAGAGTATAATCTTTGTCATAGTTATCTTTTGGATCTTCAACGACTAACGCACCGTATAATCCTCGATCAACTTGATTTACAGAATCTTCGTGTGAATGGTACCAATACGTTCCTACTTTACTTGCAGTAAATTCATATGTGAAACTTTTTCCAGGAGCTACGGCGTCTTGAGTCACGTTTGGAACACCGTCCATGTTATTCGGCACAGGATAGCCATGCCAATGAATAGAGACAGGTGAAGGTAAATCATTCTTTAATGTAACACGGATCTTCTCTCCTTTTTTCACTCGAATTTCGGGTCCTGGTGCAGAACCATTGAACGTCCAAACAGGAACAGTCACCCCATTTCTTAATTTTTGTTTTACTTCCTTAGCGACAAGTGTAATAGTTGGACCCTTTAAAACCTTTAATGGCTCTGAAGCTTCCCGCTTGTCAACTGCTCCTTGTTTGTTTGGATCTTTATTACTCGTAGAACATGCCGTTATAATGAATAATGAACAAACGACAATTGTAAAAAGTAGCATTTTTTTCACAGTTTATCCACTCCTTTCTCTCACCAACTAGTCTATATTGAAATTATGGAGAATTTGTGAAGAGTTAGGTAAAAAAGCATGTTTAGAACCACACAAAAAGTACATAAATTTGACTTAAAATCATCTTCATAAGAAGAATAATATCGTCTTCTAAAACATTTCATTAAAAGTATTACTCATTAAAAAAACAAGGGAAGTGACAAATTAGATGAAAAAAACAGTCCTATTTGTTGGAGGAATGGTCGCTTTAGGTTTACTTCTTATTTTTGCTTGGAAATTTGCTCAAACCAACTCTAATAGTCATAAAAAAACGTCAATCGAGACAAAAATAGAGGCGTTGAACTGGCAGAAAAACGGAAAAAATGGAGAATATATTACGAAGAGACACGAGGGAATGATCACAACTAAAATGGAAGGCATTATTCAAACAGATACAGATTGCTCTCCAGATAGCAAAGGAATCAGCCGATGTCATAACAAAATTAAATTATCTAATAACAAGGAAGTAAGCGTGATAAACATTCATAATATGAAAACCTATTCCTGCTTTAAACCCGGTCAAAAAGTGACTGTAGAGCCTTTGAACCAAAAATGGTTTAAAGTCATCAAAGTGAATTAAATCTAGTTAAATTCAAACATTTATAACAAAGCTTTAGCACTAAAAAAGGAGAAAAAAATGAAACACTTACAGGTTCTCATTGTCGATGACGAATGGAACATGCGAAATTTATTAAAGATTTATTTACAAAAAGAAGGATTTATCGTTAAGGAAGCCATGACAGGGAACGAGGCTTTAACTAAGATAAAACAAGAAGACTTTGATGTTATTTTGTTAGATATTATGATGCCTGATATGGATGGCTGGGAAGTATGCAAGTCAATTAGAGAAATAAAGACCACTCCTATTCTGATGTTAACAGCTCGAGCAGAGCTACAAGAAAAAGTAAAAGTTTTGCTTTAGGGGCGGATGACTATTTAACCAAGCCCTTTAATCCCGAAGAATTAATCGCTCGTGTCCATGCCCTTATCCGACGCTCCTCGATTTCATATTCAAAACAAAGCGAAAAAAAGAGATTAGACTTTCCCGATATAACCATTGAACCTGATGCACGTCAAGTGACTATATGTCATCAAACTATTGAATTTACACAGATCGAATTTGATATTTTAGTCATGTTAGCAAAAAACAAAGATCGTGCCTTTTCTAGGGAACATATTGTTGAGAGAGTTTGGGGATATGATTTTGAAGGTGATTCCCGTGTCGTGGATACTCATGTGAAGAACATAAGAGAAAAAGTAACCAAAGCCGGTTTATCCTATAACCCCATTCAAACCGTCTGGGGGATTGGCTACAAATTTCATATACCAGGTACCATACAATGAAAATTAGTCGAATTGGACTCAAACTCGGTACAGCATTTATGATCCTTTTCATTATATTACTAATGACCTTAGGTGTGGCAATAGATCAATTATTCTCCCATTTTTTTTATGCGCAAATGAAAGAAGATTCACAGGAACTCGCCTCACACTTTGTTTCGATGGCAAAAACTAAAGATGCGTCTTCTACAGCTATGATAAACAATTTTGCTGAATTCTCGAGTGTTCAAATTGTTTGGGTGACTGAAAATGGACAGGTTATCGCCCATTCAGGTAAAAGTGAAAGACAACATCCATTTATTAATCAAAAAGATCTTAACCGGATGTTTTCAGGTCAATCAATCGACTTTATATATAATGATTCGTCTGGACACCGTTATTACATCTCAGGCAAACCGGTTGTAAAAAATCAAAAGCCTCAATCTGCCTTATATATCCTATCTTCAATGAATAAAATAGATGATTCAATTAGAACCGTACGTAAATTACTATTTCTTTCTGCTTTAGGAGCTTTTCTTGTCGCTTTAGGAATGACTTTTATTATGACAAAGCTTCTCTCTCAACCTCTCCTTAAAATGCAAAAAGTGACGGACAGGATGTCTAAAGGAGATTGGGATACACGTCTAGACATTCGTCAAAAGGATGAAATGGGTATGCTTGGTCAATCAATCAATAACTTAGCTCAGAGTTTACAAAGGTATCGAGATACGAGGCAAGAATTTTTTGCGAATATTTCGCATGAGCTAAGAACTCCCATAACCTATCTTGAAGGGTATTCGAAAGTTCTAACTGATAATTTAGTCGAAAACGAAGCAGAAAAAAAGAAATACTTGACCATTATTCATCAAGAAGCCATTCGTTTACAAAAGTTAGTGGATGATCTTTTTGAACTTTCGAAAATGGAAGAAGGGAAAATAGAGTTAACGATGGAACGGTTAGACATGAAAGATATTATCTTGAATACTCTAAGCAAGGTTAAACTAAAAGCGGAACAGAAAAATATTATCTTAAAAACTGAACTACATCAGGATATTCCTTTCATCCTTGGAGATAGTTATCGCATGGAACAAATTCTTTTAAATTTATTAGAAAACGCCATCAAATACACGGATCAAGGAGAAATTATCGTTCAACTCGTCTCAGAAAATTCATCATTGGTCCTATCCGTATCTGATACGGGTCAAGGTATTCCAGAAGAGGAACTTCCTTATATTTTCGATCGGTTTTATCGCATTGAAAAATCAAGATCTCGTGACTATGGTGGTACAGGCCTAGGTCTTTCAATCGTCAAAAAATTAGTGGATCTGCAAGGAGGATCCATTCATGTGGAGAGCAAGTTAGATGTAGGGACAACCTTCACGCTAACCTTCCCACAACATGAAGAACTTGAAAGTTTGGAGGGTTCCTCATGAAAATACAGTACTTCTTCATTGCTTCGTTGCTCATTGGTATGGGACTTATGTGCATGACCTATTCCGCTAATTTATTTGAAAGAGGAACTATTATGACCTTTGGAAAAACCTTTTTTCAAATCGGAATGATGGTTGTATGTCCAGTTGTTTTATTTATTTGTCTTTATTTAGTGTTTCATTATAAAAAAAAGAAATAGTATCATCAATAATTAATG
>NZ_WNHB01000018.1 GCF_009718825.1 Terrilactibacillus tamarindi
TAATTAATAAAGCAATAGAGAAGTGGCAGACATGAAAGGCTTCTGATAAGATAACGATATATTCTTAGAAAACCAAACACTTAAGGAGAAACAATGAAATCCAAAGATTCGTTAATTACACAAATAAAACCCATTCTAGCGATATTTGATGAAGAACATATCGCATACACCATTGAGGGAGAAGCATCCTGTATCCTGCAAGATGTTGAAGCTTCTATAACAGATCCAATCGCTATTTCCGTTCAATGGGACTTCTACTCTAAAGTTCCTTACCTTTTTGATCAAAGTAAGCTTCAAACGATTATGAAAGATGACCAAAAGATTATTCTTTCTTATTTACACGAAGATCATCCGATTCATTTTATTTTCTATTTTAATCATGTCATCGTCACAGATCCTTTTCGCCTACCAATAAAGACCGGTAAGACAACGGTTTGGGTTCGATCATTGGATGCTGAACTGCGTTTGTTAAAAAAGGAAGATTCTCTCTATCGAGCCATTAAACATCATTTTCAAAAGTTACAAGAATCGAATACGGTTCAAAACGGTGGAGCTTGGAATCAAGAAGCTTATCAGGCTTGGATTAAGCGATTTGGGAGTCCTGACGAAATGGCTCATAAACTGCGTACTCACCCAAAAAGAACATTGTCACATTTACTTGAGTATTTAGGGGATCTTCAAGGTAGGAAAGTGATTAATTTGCTAGGGAGTCACGGAGCCAAGGCCATTGCCATGGCCATTCTAGGCGCATCATCTACGGTCGTGGATATCTCAAATGAAAATGCAAAATACGCGAGAGAAGTGGCCGATGCTGCTGAGGTTCCTTTAAATTATATCGTTTCAGACGTTTTATCACTTCCTGAAACTGAGAAAAACTCCATGTATGATCTTGTTTTGATGGAGCTGGGCATTCTTCATTATTTTATTGATTTAGAACCTTTAGCGACTTTGGTTTATCAGCTGCTTGATCGAAGCGGAAAACTCATTCTGCAAGATTTCCATCCTATTTCTACAAAATTAATTACTTCAAAGGGAAAAAAACATAAAGTCACAGGGAATTATTTTGACAAACAACTTGAAATAAGAGAAGTCGCCTATACGAAACATTTAACGCAATCTCAGGACAATAAACATTACGTTTATTTAAGAAAATGGACGATAGGTGAAATTGTGACTGCTTTTGCTGAAGCAGGATTAACGATCACTCGACTAGATGAATCTCCAAATATTAAAATCAATGATATCGGAATCCCAAAAGTCTTCACACTTGTGGCTCAAAAAAAGGGTTAACGTTGTCACTTGTAAACAGAACAAGGGAAGAATACAATGAATGAAGAAGTTGAAAAGAAAGGAATGATGTGTGGATGACCTATCCTGATGTTAAAGCGACCATGAAATTATTAAAGGATTTAGTATCCATTCCAAGTCCCACAGGCAATACAGGAAAAATAATCACGTTTGTTGAAAATCTTTTACATACATACGGCTACGAAACAGAACGAAATAACAAAGGTGGTTTACTCATCACGATTCCAGGAGAAAATCAGTCTCAGCACCGTTTTTTAACCGCTCACGTGGATACACTAGGTGCCATGGTCAAAAAAATAAAATCAAATGGCCGACTAAAACTATCGATGATTGGTGGTTTTAAATGGAATGCTGTAGAAGGTGAATATTGTACAATCGAGACTTCATCCGGAAAAACGTACACTGGAACAATTCTGATGCATCAGCAGTCTGTACATGTTTACAAAGATGCAGGGGACGCCGAACGAAGTAACGAAAACATTGAAGTTCGCATTGATGAAAAAGTCACAAATGAAGAAGACGTTAGGTCCCTTGGGATTGAAGTTGGGGATTTTGTTTCGTTTGATCCGCGTCCTGTGATCACAGAAAGTGGTTTTATTAAATCCCGCCATTTAGATGATAAAGCAAGTGTTGCTATCCTTATTCGTCTATTGAAGCATTTAAAAGAAGATAACATCACGTTGCCTTATACCACGCATATCCTTATTTCAAATAATGAAGAAATCGGTTATGGGGGAAACTCCAATATTCCACCTGAGACAGTCGAATACGTTGCGGTCGATATGGGTGCTCTTGGTGATGGACAGGCTTCAGATGAATATACGGTTTCTATTTGTGCGAAAGATTCAAGCGGTCCCTATCACTATGGTTTAAGAAAACATTTTGTAGAATTAGCAAAAGAAAATGATATTGATTATAAAGTGGATATTTATCCTTACTACGGATCTGACGCCTCGGCTGCTATATCTGCTGGAAATGATATTATCCACGGCTTGATTGGTGCTGGCATAGAATCTTCGCATGCTTTTGAAAGAACGCATGAATCGTCGATATTAAATACCGAGAAACTCGTGTATGTGTATGTTCTATCAAAGATGGTCATCTGAACGCCTCTCACGTCCTTTAGCAATAATAGAGGATCATAAGGAAATCAATACACACCATTTTCAATGAAAGAAAAGCTGACATCCTTTTTGTCAGCTTATCTTCGTTTTATCCCGCCTTAACGGGCAGTAAAGGGCCCACCGAACTCATAATTTTTGACCCTTGAAAGACGAAACCGTAAATTGCCATATATGACCCTCTTACACTTTCATCCGTTAAATCTGCCACAATTAAATGTTTTGTTCATCTTGCGTTCATAAACAGAGCGTACAATGATGGTTGATTAAGAAAAGTATGTGCATTTTTGATTGGAGGTTTACTTATTTTGCTGAAATTATCAAAGAATTTATATCCTTATAAGTGGTCCATCGTCATGACGATTCTCTTTGTTTTTCTACAGTCCCTTGCTAACTTGTATTTACCGACGTTAATGTCAGATATCGTAGATACAGGGATTGTTAAAGGTGATATCTCGTACATTTTATTAATGGGAGCTTATATGCTTCTAGTCACCTTAATAGCGGGTGGTTTCACCATCTTAGCAAACTATTTATCCGCCAAAGTAGCATCCGGTTTCGGGAGAGACATACGAAATCGCATGTTTAAACATGTCGAATCGTTTTCTTTGCATGAATTTGATGAAGTAGGGACGGCTTCATTAATTACACGATCAACCAATGATATCTCCCAAGTGGAACAGGTCTTTCTTATGATTTTGAAATTGATGATCATGGCACCTTTGATGTGTATTGGTGGAATTATTATGTCTTTTTATAATGATGCGAAACTATCCCTTGTTCTTGTTATTACCATTCCGGTTATAATAGGCACCATTTTACTGATTGCTCGTCATGGAATGCCGTTATTTAAAGTCATTCAAAAAAAATGGATCAATTAAATCTTGTTTTACGTGAAGGTTTAACAGGAATGCGAGTGGTTCGTTCATTCGATCGACAAGAGGATGAGCTAAAAAGATTTGATCAAGCGAATCAAGAGATGACAATGACGGCTGTTCAAGTACAAAAAATTATGGCGGCCATGATGCCGATGATGATGCTCATTATGAATGTTGCAACCCTTGCCGTTGTTTGGTTTGGAGGGCTACGTATTAGTCATGGAGCGATGGAAGTGGGTGATTTAATGGCCTTCATCCAATATGCTATGCAAATTATGTTTTCACTGATGATGGGTGCAATGTTATTTATTATGATCCCAAGGGGTCAAGCCTCTGCCCAGCGCATACAAGAAGTGTTAGCTATAAAACCTGATATTTCGAGTTCAACAAACCATCAACTGAACAAAAAAGAGATAGAACAAACACAGGGTTTGGTTGAATTTAAACATGTCTCATTTTACTATAAAGGCGCAGAGAATCCAGCACTCATGGATCTCAATTTTACAGCAGTACCTGGGGAAACAACGGCTATTATCGGTGGAACCGGTTCAGGAAAATCGACTTTATTAAATTTAATTCCTCGATTTTATGACGTTTCAGAGGGAGAAATTCTCATTGACGGGATCAATATAAAAAATTGGCCGATTGAAGTTCTTCGCCGGAAAATAGGCTATGTTCCACAAAAGGCAGTTCTATTTACTGGGTCAGTCGAAGACAATCTTCGTTTTGGACATGATAATGCAACGGATGACGAAATAAAACAAGCCGCTTCCATCGCTGTTGCTGATGAGTTTGTTCGTCAGATGAAAGAGGGTTATGCCTCCATCGTCTCTCAAGGAGGGAAAAATTTATCAGGGGGGCAAAAGCAACGTTTATCCATTGCTCGTGCTCTTGTAAGAAAACCGCCTATTTACCTTTTTGATGATAGTTTTTCTGCTCTTGATTACAAAACAGACGCAAAATTGAGAGAAGCGCTAATAACGCAGACACAAGCAGCGACATGTATCATTGTGGCTCAGCGTATTAGTACGGTCATCAATGCCGATAAAATTATTGTCCTTGATGATGGCAAAGTAGCCGGTATAGGGTCACATCAAGCCTTGATGAAGTCATGCAAGGTCTATCAAGAGATCGTGGCATCACAAGTCAATAAGGAGGAACTTGCATGAAAAAGGGAACCCGAACGTCACCAGGATCATATTCGATGGGACCTAGGCATGGACATCATCCTGGCTTTCAAGCACCAAAGGTTAAAGATTTTAAAGGAACGTTATTTCGCTTCCTTGGTTACTTAAAACCCCATAAAGGCACCCTATTGATTGTTTTTATCACGGCAATCATCAGTACCATTTTTTCTATCATAGCCCCAAAATTACTTGGAAAAGTGACGACAAAATTATTTGAAGGGTTAATGCTGAAAATCAAAGGTGTCCCAGATGCATCGATCGATTTTGGCTATATTGGACATCTTTTACTTCTACTTTTGATATTTTATCTCATTAGTTCATTATTCCTTTATCTCATGCAATATCTCATGAGTGGTGTTGCACAAAAGATCGTCTATATTTTACGCCGACAAGTGAATGTCAAACTATCAAAATTGCCGCTACAATATTTTGATGATCGGACGCATGGAGAAGTTCTTAGTCGAGCCGTTAACGACACAGAAAATATCAGTAACACCCTGCAACAAGGGTTAACAACAGCGATAACGTCGATTGTAACTTTTATAGGGGTTATTGTTATGATGTTTTCCATCAACATTTTGCTGACTATCTTGTTAATTTTAACGATTCCATTAAGTTTCATAGGAATAAAGATGATTACGGGGAAGTCACAAGGACATTTTGTTGAACAACAAAGGCAAATTGGTCACTTGAATGGACATGTTGAAGAGATGTTCACGGGCCATCAAGTTGTAAAGGTCTTTGGCCGGGAAAAACAAGCCATAGAGACATTCGAGAACATGAATAATAAACTTTATCAATCGGCCTGGCGAGCACAATTCTTATCAGGCATCATGATGCCACTGATTATGTTTGTCTCTAATATTGGTTATGTCTTAATTTCCGTCGTAGGCGGTATTTTAGTGACCAAACGAACAATCGAGGTAGGGGATATTCAAGCGTTTATCCAATATGCACGACAGTTTACACAACCATTAACTCAAATAGCCAATATATCAAACCTTATTCAATCGACCATGGCTTCGGCTGAGCGTGTTTTTGAAATTTTAGACGAAAAAGAAGAGATTCCAGATGATAAAGAGGCTATCATATTAAAATCTCCAAAAGGGGATGTAACATTTGATCACGTGGCCTTTCGATATAAGGATGACGAACCACTCATTGAAGATATGTCGATTGAGGTAAAAGCAGGTCAATCTGTAGCTATTGTTGGACCGACGGGCGCAGGAAAAACAACGGTCATTAATCTCCTGATGCGTTTTTATGAACTAAGGTCTGGACACATTCAAATTGACCATGTTGACATCACTAAAATTAAAAGGCAATCTTTACATCAATTATTTGGCATGGTTCTTCAAGATACATGGCTTTTCAACGGTACGATCCGCGAAAATATTGGATATGGAAGAAAAGATGCGCGTGACGAAGAAATTATAGCTGCAGCTAAAGTGGCAAATGCTGATCATTTCATCCGAACTTTACCTGATGGGTACGATACGATTTTAAACGAAGAGGGATCAAATCTCTCACAAGGTCAAAAGCAACTATTAACGATAGCACGAGCGTTATTAGCAGATCCCGCAATTTTAATCCTTGATGAAGCAACAAGTAGTGTTGATACGCGAACAGAAGTACAGATTCAACTTGCGATGAACAAATTAATGAAGAATCGAACGAGTTTTATTATCGCTCACCGATTATCAACCATTCAAGATGCTGATCTGATTTTAGTGATGGATCAAGGAAAGGTCGTCGAGCAAGGAACACATGAAAGTTTATTAGAGAAAAATGGATTTTATGCTGACCTCTATCAAAGCCAATTCTCAAAGGCTGATCGGTCTTCAATTGGACTAAGTTTGTAAAGAAAAGGATGGAATAGGTATGAATGAAATTAATGGATTAGTTGTGGATGATGATCCAAATATTCGAGAATTAGCGGGATTATTTTTAAAAAAAGAAGGTTTTTCTATTATCGAAGCTAAGGATGGAAAAGAAGCTCTTGCCTATCTTAGCGAACAAACGGTCGATTTCGTTGTTTTAGACATTATGATGCCTGATATGGACGGTTATGAAGCCTGTGAAGAGATTAGACGCTATTATGGACAGGATCTTCCGATATTAATGCTGACGGCAAAGGGAGAAACTGTCCACAAAATCAAAGGTTTTAAACTTGGAGCAGATGATTATTTGGTCAAAACCTAAATATTATTGAACTTGAAACAGATCGACTATCTAAATTAAGTGATAATCTTCTTAAATTAACGTCATTAGAATCAGAAAACCAACCTTTTGATCCAAAACGGTACCGTTTAGATAAACAACTTCGTCAAATTATTTTATCTGTTGAACCACAGTGGAGTAAAAAGGATCTTCTACTTGATATTGATTTAGATGAGGTTCTCATTTTTGCAGATAAAGAATTGCTGAGTCATGTATGGATCAATTTAATACGTAATAGTATTAAATTCACACCTGTTAAAGGAAAGATTTATATTCGTCTAATACAAACTCCAAAAGAGGCGATTGTTCGTATTTCTGATACAGGAATTGGAATAACTCATGAAGATCAAGTCCACTTATTTGAACGTTTTTTTAAAGCGGATAAATCACGTAATCGTACAGCAGGCGGAAATGGTCTAGGACTTTCTATTGTTAAAAAAATCGTCGATATGCACGTTGGAACGATTGACGTCGATAGTCAGGTAGGTGTAGGGACGAACTTTACCATCTATTTGCCTAAAAAGGAACTAAACCCAAACAAAAAACAAGGACTCTAACCTTGTTTTTTTGTTTGATTACTAAAAAGTGAGTTTAAAGGGAAAATGACCCATAATACGCTGATATTTAATAGAATATTTGCTATAATTAATATAGGTGGATATTTAGTTAATTGATGGAAAATAGATCATTGTATTTTTAAGGGAGCATCTTGATTTACTCATGAAGGAGACGCACAATGGCCAAGAGGAAACGAAAGAAAAGTGAAATATGGGGGATTTTTTCATTACTTTTTATTTTTCTAACAAAATTTAAGTTCTTATTAATCGTTTTAAAGGCATTTAAACTTTCTTCTCTCGTGTCGCTAGTATTATCATTAAGTGTGTATGCTATTTTTTATGGATGGAGTTTTGCTGTGGCTTTGATGTATTCCCTTATTTTGCATGAGACGGGGCATATGATCGCAGCAAAACAACGAGGCATCAAGACATCACCTGTGTTCTTTATCCCGTTTATTGGTGCGACTGTTGGTATAAAGGATGAAATAAAACATTCTAAAGATGAAAGTTATGTGGCTTATGCGGGTCCTTTCCTTGGCATGCTGGCAACACTCTTGGCGATTGGTTTATATCTCTTAACGCATTCTAGTTTATATGCTCTGATGGTCTATTTAGGAAGCATCTTAAATTTGTTTAACTTGTTGCCAGTTTCCCCGCTTGATGGTGGACGAATTGTCAGTGCTATTTCACCAAGAATTTGGTTCATAGGGATTATTTTGCTTGCAGGATTGATGTTTATTATGCCAAACCCAATCATTATTTTGATCTTGATTTTTGGTATCATTCAATGTATTAATCAATTGAGACAACCTGTTGATCATAGGTATTATCAAAATGATATTCGTCGATTAAAAAGACGAGCTGATTTCCTTCATAAATTTAATCAAATCGAAGATATCTATGTTAAGAATGAAACCCAATATTTAGATGATTATCGCTCTAAACGATTATCTGAACGATTAATGGAAATTGATGCTAACCAGTCTATATCAAAGTCATTCAAAAAAATTCGTAAGCAACACTATAAAAGACAAATGGACATATATAAAAATACATCGCTCGACCAAAGTGAAGATGGACTGATTTGGTTAGATAAAGAGATAAAGAAAATGCAACAAAAGGCTGACCAAGTGGCTAACTATTATAAAACGTCCATGAAACAAAAGATAGTCATAGGGGTAGCTTATGTCATACTGATCGTCATTCTTGGTTTCTTTTATTATTACAGTCAATTGATTCTTCCAAATCCAAATCAATTGCGTTAGAAAATGGTCTTGTTATTTTAAATCTATAATTTGCGCAACAATTTCCCGTATTATGGTTGAAAAAAACGATTAATTGACGAAGGTAATAGTATCTATTATTTCGTGAAACCATTTGAACTCTTTTTCCGTCTAATATATTGAAGAGGGGAGTTGTACGATATAAAATGGGAAGCTTTCAATTAATGGAGAATGGAAACATGAGTTTTACTTTATTTATCACTGTATTTTTCATTCTTTTTATTCTGATCATTGCAGCAACGATTATTTATCATATTAAACTCGAATCTTACAATCATAAACAACCTTTATCAAAAGTTGAAGCGGCTGTTCTTCAAAAACGGACACAAGAAAACGATTCGTTAAACAAAAATAATACAGACTATTTTGTCACTTTTCAAGTTGAAAGTGGTGCTCGTATTGAACTCGAAGTATCAAGCTTAGATTATGGACAGTTAGTCGATGGTGATCAAGGATCTCTTGTCTATCAAGGCGATCACTATTTAAGATTTAGTCGAATTTAGTATGAATGCCTAAACAATGAGGGTTTAGCTCTATTTCTATCAAACAAGAATGAATCGATCTCATTTATAATGAGAAATGATCAACATATATAAACTCAATAACAAATGACGAGAATAAATTCTTAGATACCCTTGCATAAGCGGGAGTTTATGACTCCTATGATTGATTGGTCACTGTTTTGATTAAACAAAGCCTTCCAAATTGAGGAAGGCTTTTTGGGTGAAAAAGAATTATCTATCATCCTAGTATTAATCCCATAAGTAAGGCGTTTCTTGATAGACATAGTAGTTTAGCCAGTTTGAAAAGAGTAAATGTGCATGCGAACGCCACCTATGTAAAGGTTTTTGGTTCGGATCATCGTTAGGAAAGTAATGGAGTGGTAATGTGGGATTCAAACCTCGCTCAAGATCTCTTTTGTATTCATTTAACAAAGTATCTTCTTCATATTCCAGATGACCGGTAATCATGATTTGCTTCCCATTCTTTGAAGACATGATGAATGGACCAGCTTCTTCTGAGGATGACAAAAGCTTAATATCCGGACATTTTTCTATTTCATGAATATCTACATCGGTAAGACGTGAATGTGGTGCAAAATAAAGGTCATCAAAACCCCGTAATAGTTTCTCCGTCCGATCTTGAATGGTATGTTCAAAAATACCGAAACATTTGTTTGGAAGTAAAAATTTCCCTATTCCAAAGTGATAATATAGAGCCGCTTGAGCACCCCAACAGATATGTAGGGTGGACGTTACGGATGATTTTGACCATTCCATAATGTTTGTAAGCTCTTGCCAATAGTCCACCTCTTCAAAAGGCAGTTGTTCTACTGGAGCACCAGTTATAATCAAACCATCAAATTTCTTATGTTTAATCTCATCAAAACTCTTATAAAATTGATCTAAGTGGAGATGACTTGTATTTTTTGATTCATGCGTCATCATACGTAGAAATGATACATTGACTTGCAAGGGAGTGTTACCTAAAAGCCTAAGTAATTGGGCTTCATATTTTTGTTTCTCAGGCATTAGGTTAAGAATCAGTATATTTAAAGGACGTATATCTTGATTATTTGCCCTTTCATCTGTCATAACGAATATATTCTCGTTCTCTAGTACTTCTTTTGCTGGTAAACGTTCCGGGATCTTAATTGGCAAAGAATCATCTCCTAAAAAAATTTCTGTATATTCATTATAATGATGAATGAAGTTGTGATCAATTCCCTTTTTATAGATCTGTTGTGAATCATGTGCATATTTTCTTTTTGAATAGGGAATAGTTAACTCTTAGGCTTTCTGTATGATACATACGAAAGGAGAATTATTATGACTAGAATACTAGCAAAATCAAAAGATGGTGAATTGCAAAAGCAATTATCTATTCATTCTCTACATAATGAAAACATCGCTTGGTTTTGGGCTGATATAGACTTAAAGCAGTCAAATAAAGACGAATTTAAAGAACTTCAACGTGCCTTACATCTTGATTGGCAATCTATGAATGATCAACAGGGGTTTAGGCGTTCTCAGTTAAAATACGCTAAAGACAACTTTTATTTAGGGGTCTTTGCCGTTGAAGAAAAAAAAGTCAAAGGATATAAAGTCCATTTTTTTGTCAATCAAAATGGTATCGTCTCCGTACATGAAACTGAGCTACCGGAAATCAATCATTCATGGGACTTTTGTTCTAAAGCTGAAAATGCTGATGCGTTAATTAATCCAATGGATATTCTGTATTTAACTTTAGATGATATTGTAGATGGTTATTTCCCTATTATTCACACGTTAGAAGAGAGAATTGAAAAAATTGATCGAAAATCTAAAAATGAGTCCATGAAAAGAGTATTTAATCAAGTCTTTGATATTCGGAGTGACTTGTTAAAATTCAGAAGTATAGTTGCTCCATTAGAAGATATTTTACATCGAATGATTGAATCGGATCATGTAAAAATAGAAGATAATAAAATAGAAAAATTCCAAAATATTTATAGGAATTTAACAAGACTTTCTCATGCGATCGAATCAGATATGGAAATTACGGCAGATATAAGAGATGGGTATATGTCTCTTACGTCCTACCGAATGAATAATATAATGAAAGTTTTGACCGTATTTTCGACAATTTTTATGCCACTTACCTTTATTGTTGGTCTTTATGGTATGAATTTCAAGTATATGCCGGAACTAAACTGGCGATATGGTTATTTTTTATCGTTGATCGTTATGGCTATCATCGGTTTTGGTCTTTATTTTTGGTTTAGAAGGAAAGGATGGTTTCGAGATTAAGCCATCGTCAAGCAAAAGACTTCTTCAAACCAAGAGAGTGTAAAGGAGGGGTTATTCAGTATAGAGATAGTCTTTTTTAAAAGGGAGTACGTATGTTTGCTCCTTATTTTTTATAGTCAATACTATATATAAATAACATTATGTAAACTAACAAATAAAACTATACAAGAAAAAATTGATTAAAGCGCGTGTTCAAAACGATGACAAATAATGGTGAATACTAGTGACACGAGAGAAGAGAGTTTTTGAAGGCTATAAAACTATTTAGAAGCAAGAAGATAAGAGCGAACGGGGCAATTCTAGACATTTTATAAAAACTATAGAAGGAGGGAGGAGGAGCATCATCCACTCCTTTCTATAAGAGGTTTATTCATTTGGGAACTGATCTTCGAGACGTTCATCCATTTTATCAACGGCTTTTTTCAATTCATCATTGGAGAGATGGGTGTATATCATCGTTGTTTGAACAGAAGAGTGCCCGAGTTGGCGTCTTAATTTTGGAATATCATTATTTTCAGCGTGGTATCGGGTAGCAAACGAGTGGCGCAGTTTGTGAACAGATAACGATGGTTTACCAAAGGCTTTTGCGTATTTTTGAACCATATTTTCGATAGCCCGAGGACTAAGCCTACGTGTCGTGCCTTTAGGTCCCATGGGTGACGAAATAAAGAGAGCTTTATTCGATTGGTTGATATCATATTTTTTACTTCTTACAGCCATATAATCATGCAAATCAAGCATCGCTTGCTCGCTAAAGAAGACATATTGTTCTTTATTTCCTTTACGAATGACTCGAGCTGAGAACTTTTTAAAGTCAATATCATCAACATTCAAGCCAACAACTTCAGAAAGTCGAAGTCCTGAACCCAGAATAAGGGAGATAATGGCCGTATCTCGTTCACAGTTTTGCACATGGAAGTTGTAGAGTTTTTTATTATCTTTAAAAACAACACCATAATCATGTGCAACAAATTGCCTAAATTGCTCATATTCATTATCCCAAAGAATTTTCCCAGCCATTTTTTGAGCAACGGCTTCTTGATCTTCTTTAACCGGATTCAGCTCAATTTTAGCCATCGCATTTCGCTGAATGTAGGGCTGAAGGTCAGAGGTTTCAGCAATATTTTGTAAATAGTGAAAAAGCGATTTTAAAGCGGAAAGCTTACGATTTACAGTAAGAGTTGAATTATTAAGACGAAATTGTAAGTACGAAAGAAAATTTTCAATTTGCTGAGGCGTTAATGATTCTAAACAGCTTAATGGAATATCATTGGTTGACTCAGCATCATAAAAACCTTCAGCAAGCAGCCAATCAAAAAAGATCAGATAATCATGACAATAATTCAATAACGTGGCTGGTGACATGATTCGTTTCTTTTTGTTAATGTATTCTGATACATACCAAGGGAGTTTTTGTGATTTTTCATCGATTCGTTCATAAAGATGTAATTTGCGTTCATCATCCATAAAAAAACCTCCTAAGTAAGATATTTATGTAATTAGGTGTTATTAATAAAAAATGTGTTCGAGGTACGTTTTAATTATACACTTTAAACATTACTTCGTCAAAATGATATTTTACGTAGTAATTTAGAAAAAAGAAAAACTCCCTTCTTTAAAGACTATTAGTTTAATTATACCTGGCTTCTTTTGTTTCTCAAACGTATGTTTAGATATTTTATTAAAGAAAACCAGCATTAAGATTGCTTAACACTGGTTTTCTTTAATATTACTTTTTATGATCCTTTTTAGAGTCAACTTCTCTCACAGCAGTAGTCATAGTTTTAGAGAGCTCAGTGTTGATTTTGCCATTCTGATAGTCTCCCTTAACTTTTTTCCATTTTCCGTTGGCTTCTTTATAGGAATATATTGAAATAGTTTCTGGTTTCTCTATTTTTGAAGCATCAACGATATAAGTTATTTCAACTGGTGTCTTGAATTTGGAAATCTTCTGGTCCTCTTGCATTACCGTAAAGTTATATACTTGTCCGATGACAGCACTGTCTGTCACATCTGTACGATTTGAAATTTTTATTGTTAACGACTGATCGGTCTTCAAGTCTGATGAAGGAAGTTTAAATATGAAGTCTCCTTTATTAATTTTAATGATAGTCTTCTGTTTTATCGCATAGGATATGAGATCGGCGTCTAGGGTTATCGATGCTGAATCTCCTGTTTGCTCTGTGACATCCACATTAAGTACGTTATTTTGGATGGCTGGTATGATATCATCCATTAATCTGGGCCTTAACTTATCCCCTGATGCTATGCCTGAGACAGTCACGTAATCCCCTTGATGGAATTTCTTAGTCCATTCTACGTATTTAATTCCGGTTCTACCATCAATTGATACCGTAGTCGTTTGATCACCGTTTACGACATCAAATGTAAAGTTTCCATAACTGTCAGGTTCTGAAATGTTACTTATCTTTACATTTTGAAGAGAGACAAGTTGATACTTAAGATCATCAGAAAGGTTAGGAACGACCTTAGGTGAGAGATTCACATGATCTACAACTTGTGATGCGGTCATATATTTCAATTCGGCCTCGTTGTTATAGGTGGATTTGGTTGCAGTTATTTTCACCTTGTCACCAATTTTCAATCCAGGATCCAGTGATTGATAAACATTAATCGCGCCTGTTCCATCCTGTAGATAAAAACTTTTATTATTGCCAAACTCGCCTGGTGTCGATGTGACAACACCCTCAACGGTTACCTTGGTATTATCGGCTTGTGCTTTTGCATCGGCTAGAGAAAGTACTTTGGCATTTGGATCGGGATCTCGTGGGACATAGACCTCAGAAATCCGGCCTTCTGATGTGTAAGCAAGTGGTTTATCAAAACTTTTTACGAAGTCGACCAGAGCATCAACATCGACCGGACCCTGAACCAAGTTTTTACCTGCATCCCCAATCGCCTTATACTTAGCTCCTGTTGCCGTTGCCATAAAGTTGTTGACTGTTAGCGTATAAGTTTTATCATTAGAGATTTTGTTACCATCTGGTAGATAGATATCGACGGCTCTCCCTGTATTGGTATCCCAGGTGTATTTAAAACCAGCTACACTGAAATCTGGTCCATAATACGTACTTAATTGGGCATTTAGAATGTCCTGCAGATCCTTCCCGGTAATATCCATTTTTACTAGTGTGTTACCAAAAGGTAGAATGTTAAAGAGATCATTCCAGGTAATATCCCCTTTATCGAGGTTATCACGGATTCCACCTCCATTCATAAGTGCGAAGTCACTATTCATGGTCGATTTCATACTATCGGCAACTAAATTTCCTAACGCATTATCGCCTTTTTCACCCTTGGTCGCATAGCCACCTTCCATGGCTATAGAGGCTTCGCCTTCAACTTCATTGAGTTTGGGTGCCGCTTGGGTCTCATATTTATCGAGAATGCTTTTCACTATAGGATCTGGCTCAACCTTACTATCATCTACAAAGGTAATGTCTGAGGATTTCTTAACGATATCATCTGTTGCCGGGTCAATCGTTAAATCCACATCACTGAAAGCCTTTCCGTATTCAGAGGCTTGTACAATTAGCTTGTTGTCGACTGTACCATTATCGACAGCATGGTTGTGAGCGGCGAAAATGACATCGACGTCATCATCAACACTCTTCGCCAAATCTGCTGCCTCTCCTGTAATAGATCCATCCGATCCTTGTGTTGCTGGGGAGTGAGCGAGAACGACAATAGCATGAACCCCCTTCTTGTGCAATTCATTAACGGATTGATTGATGGCTTCAACCGGATCCGTAAATCTGATATCCTGAATGCCACCTGGCATTACCATATCTGGGGTGCTCTTTGTCGTTACACCTATAAAGCCAATTTGTTCACCGCCAACTGTTTTGATTGCATATGGAGGCAAAATTGGTTGTCCGGAATCTTTGTACACTACATTTGCAGCAAGCTCGGGATAATTCATGCCTTCATATGACCGATTTTCATTATCTTTTGGGTAGTCACCGCCATTAACCATGCGCAGAAGTTCCGTTGTTCCTTCATCAAATTCATGGTTTCCGATTGTGCTAACATCCATCCCCATGGCGTTCATAATATCGACCGTGGGTTCATCTTGGAATAAGGCAGATAATGGCGGGCTGCCACCGATAATATCACCGACACCTACGAGTAGTGAGTTCGGAATGGCTTTTTCACGTTGTTTAATGTATGAAGCAAGATACTCCATTCCTCCATAGGTCCCGTCGTTACTTCCGTCTCCGTTTAAGTCCAGACTGTAATGCTGATCAATTTTACCATGCAAATCATTAATGCCAAGGAGTTGGACATTGACCGGTGATGATTCAGCATCAATTAAATCTTCCGCTGAACGGGGTTTTATTTGATAGGTATTTTTAAAAATACTCGCCAATCCAGTAATGTTTAACACAGATCCTTCTTTATAGGTCGCGATAAAATCATCATATGGCATGCCACCTCGGCTATCTACTCGTACTCGAGTTGTCGCGTCTCCATTTACAGCATCAAATTCAAATGTCCCATAGCTATCGGTTTTCGAGATGTTCTTTACCGTCGCCTTCTGTAAAGTGACTAATTGACCTTGATTGCTGCTATCAATAGTCGTAACAACCGACGGAGAGGGAACGGTTCCATCCCCTTCATCAGAAGACTGAATAATGTTGGATAGTTCTATTTCTCCATTATAGGTTGATTTTTGGGCAGTTAATCTAACTTTTTGTCCCAGATGATAGTTATCAGTCCCCTGGTAAACGTAGACCCCACCTGTCTGATCTTGAAGATAAAAGCCCTTTGACCCCCATATTCCTGGTTTCGTCGTTATAACGCCTTCAACTGTGACATGGCTCATTTCATCCGCTTGTCTAGCATTAGCAATAGTTGTGAGCTCTGGAATGGTCGGTGTCGTAGCTTCTTTCTCTGAACCAAATGAGCCCGGCTTGAATGTAGAAGAGTCATACCACTTATAGCCGGATGGTGGTGTGGTCCATGGCTCATGTTCAGGTTCTGTTGAAAGTGAAGGATCTTTTTCATCGTCTCTTAGCGGCGTAGGCTGGCTTAATGGGATCTTTCCTTCAAAGCTAGTGTAGTCCTCTTGGTTGGCAAGCCATTCAACTGTATTAACAAAGTAAGCCTTATCCTGTCCTTCTTTTGAAAAACCATCAAAACCCGTTTTTTTTCTACCATTATCTTCACGAAGATATTTTGGTGTAGAATCCTCTGCAGGTGAGGAATCACCAATGAAGGCCGCTTTTCCTTTACCTACCTTCGAGATGGCAGCAAAGGCACCTTCATCAATGCCACCACCGTTGTAAACACCTTCATCTACGGCTGGTGACCATTTAGATGGATTTTTTGGAAGAAAGATTAAGCCTTTGGCAATATCAGGGTTAATAATGGATAACGTACTACCTGCATGCATTTCAACCGTTGTAACCCCTTGAGTAATTCCGAAAGAGTCACTTGGCGAAACAACTGTTTCTCCATTTGTGATATCCCCAATTGCATTCGTACGGAATCTAACACCAAAGTTATTTTTTAACCAATCAGAGCTGGTAACGTCTTTCATTGCGGCAGAATTTGCTTCTTCAGTTCCCATCCCTTTCGTTGGATTCCCCCATGCACCTCGGCGATAGCCATTATAGATTTCGCCTGAGTCCCATCGATTGAGGTTTCGGTCAGAGTTATAGTGGTCGGCGATAAAAAATATACTACCCCCATTTTTCACATAATCAAGCATAGCTTGCTGCTCGGATGCCTTAAAAGGCACATTGGCTTCTCCTAGGATAAATACATCATATTGGCTTAATTTATCTAAAGTAATTGCCTCTGTGCCAAAATCATATGGAATGGAACGGTCTAATTGATCAACAGTAAAACCGTCAGCTTTTAATCCATCCGCAAAATCTGAAAATCCACCGTTGATGACCCAATCTGCGGCTCCAGCTGTCTCACCGTGAGTATTATCAAAGAGAACCTTCTTTCCTGTCCCACCTAGCGGATCGATTGAAGTCGGATCCGTTGGAGGTGGATTATCTGAGTCATCGACAAAAGAAATCCCCGTTACCAACTTTAATCCAGGAAAACTATTATAGTCTTGAAAACTTCCAGTTATTTTGACTTTTTTGCCTACAATACTTGGGTTTGATTGAAGCCCAAACTGGTTTCTGTTGCCACTAGGTATTTGAACATCGATAAGTTTGGTTTTATCATGTTCGGTCGGGGAATCAGCAATTAAGAAATTGAAATCATTACTGAAAGGGGCGTTAAAGTTGGCTGTATTAGAACCTGTTGCGTGTCCGACAATGTATCCCTCTACTGTGTCAGTATTCTCTTTATTAATTTCATAACTCGCAAGGGCTTCCGTGACAGTCATGGAACCATCTGAAGTTAGCGCATCCGCCTGATAATTCCCCCCAGTATTAAAAAGATTAAAAGGAAAGATGAGCAATAGTGCTAAAAAAACTTTCAATAAAATTCTTCTTTTCAAATCAGTTACCTCCTAGAGAGTTAAATAAAAACGAAAAGGTAAGAAACAACGGTCCGATTACTCGAAGTCTATATGTGTTGTTCTATCATTTGACAATGAAGGCCCTTCCTCCCTTTCCTTATTTCGCCTCCTTAGTTCTTGATCTGCTTGTAAATTATCTGTATATACAATAAAGTTCGATAATTAGACATAATATCCTTTCAAAATTATGGACTAATTAACTGACCAATTTCGACAGTTAAGACAATTTCTGTCGAATGGTCAGTATTTTTTATAAAAAAAGACCATAAAAAACACCCCAAAAGTTAGATTTTTAGGTCTAACTTTTGGGGTGCACATCACCATAGTGGGTCAAACGATTATAGATGTTAATTGACATAGCGTGATGAAAGTTTAATTTTTGATAATTTATTATTTAAATTAGCACGATCCCTCTTCATTTGATTCATTTTGTTTGAAACAACTTTTTTCCCATATCCTTTTGGAGCGGAGGCAATTAAAATAACGTTTTCTTTATTATTCATTGACCAGACCTCCTATTAATTTTTTTGCAAAATAGCAATACGTATACACTTTTGATTCAAGTATAGCAATAAATAAATGTTCTTGATAAGTCTGAAGTTTATATCAATGCTATTTGTTCATTCCCTTTTAATGATCGTTTATCAACCCATCAACATATCCTTACAGTTTAAAAAAAGTTAAAGAATAAATTATCGCATATTTTATATAGTATTCCGCCATGCATAGATCGTTGTTTGCTAAAAAAGTTTCTCTTTAGCGTTACCCAACCCGCGAGTTAATTTCTATTATGTTTCTTCAATCGAGCGAGTAAGAACCCACCTTTAAGTTGTCTTGGCTCATAAGATATAATGAAAGCCTTTGGTTCGAATTTTTCTATTGTAGCAAGCAATTCATTTTCTCTATTTCTTTTTGTCAAGATTTCCATTCTTATCCGATTACTATCTCTTCCTTCACCTGTAAAGATGGTTACTCCAAATCCATTTTTTCGAAGCATATTAATCAATTCAATATTTTTATTTTGCGTATTCACGATGACATTAATATAACCAATCGCGAGCTTCGTCTCAATCTTTGTACCTAAAATGATCCCTATACCGAATCCGACCGCATACACAAACATGGCTATAAAACTTTGATCTCCCCCAAATACAAGCGATAAGCCAAAAACATAAATCAACATCTCAACAATACCTAGAACCGCTGCGAGAGTTGTAATGTTTTTAACCAAAAAGATCGTTCGTAATGTATAAATAGGAACATATAGAAGTTGTAACAACAATATAAGTAGTATATTCAGCATATCTGTTCCTCCCCTTCTCCCTCTTCTAAATCAATACAACATTAACATATTCTAATGTAAACTTAAAATTTTGCAAGCCCAATAATTAACAATATAGTTATGACTAAAATGGCAATAAAAAAGAAGCTAGAATTGAATCCGCTTCTAAAGTAATTCTTATTCTATTTTCCTTTATGATTCTACTTTTTTGATCTACTTCATCCAAATTTTTTTTGATAATGACTTAACGCAAGAAGTGGCCAAATTAAGTCATAGCTATGGTAGTGAATGTAAAAAGCACCTGCCATTCCCTTCCCCTTCGGATAATGATGAACCCAATCCTCTTGTTCGTTGTTTGAGGTTAGAAAATCAATACCGTTTTTTATTTCAGGTGTCACGCGTTTTGATGCAGCAATTAGAGCGTCTATTGCCCAAGCTGTATGTGTACGAGTGCTTGTTTTAAGAGGGATATATCTTTTCTCCTTATCACTTCGGCAGGACTCCCCCCAACCACCATCCTTATTCTGAATCGAGAGGATCCATCTTAATGCTTTTTGAATGGCTGGGTGTTTTATATTGACACCGGCAGACACCATCCCGGTTACTGCAGCCCATGTTCCGTACAAGTAATATATCCCCCATCGTCCTGGCCAATATCCCGCGTCTTCTTGATGATCCAATAACCAGTTAATACCTTTTTGGATCACCGGGTGATGATGCTCTAATGTCGTAGACTCCCCCAAAAAATGCAACGTTCGTCCTGTCAGATCTGCAGACGAAGGATCAATCAAAATGTCCTGAGCCTCTTCGATGGGAAGCCAAGTCAGAAACTGTTTATCTACGTTTCTTTCAAAGGCTGGCCATCCCCCATCGTCATTCTGCATACTCATGATCCATTGAATACCAAGTTTCCATGATTGAAGGTAGTGATGATTCGTTTGTGCAGCCGATCGAAAGGCTCTAAGCGCAGCCGATGTATCATCTACATCTGGGTTCATTGTATTAATATGAGAAAAACCCCAGCCACCTGGTAAAGCACGAGAATTGTGAATAGCCCAATCACCGAATTTTGTATGCTGCCGACTAAGAAGATAGCGATTGGCTTTTTGAACCACTGCCTCTTGATGTCCAATACCCGCTTCTTGCAATGCATAGCTGATTAGGGTCGTATTCCATACATTGGCGGTTGTATATTGAACATGATGATCCCCATCAATCTTACAGACCATAGATTTTAATCCTTGTACCGCCTGTGTGATGATGGGATGTTCTTTCTTATAACCGCGAGCGAGCAGCGCAAAAATCATGAGAAAGGTCGAGCTAAAATAGCTCAAAAGAGTCCCATCAGGTTCAATTCGACCCATCATATATTGCTCGGCTTTACTTAAAGCTGCCTCGTGGGCTTCTTCTGGCAAGGACATTAAGGATTGAACGCCTTCCTTAACAAGATTCACAATCGATCGATAATCAGGATCATCAGTAAATAACACGTCCTCCCGACCTTCTAGTAAATCTGACAAGTCAGGTGCGTCGATTTTATTAATAGAATAGTTATAATCGGCCAACATCAGAATAGGGATAAAATTAGCTCTACTAAATACTGAGAGATCAAATAGATTAACAATGAAAGAGTTTGGGAGCAAGATAAATTCTATGGGGATTTGGATATTTTCGGGCCATTTATATTGCCCTGAAATAGCTAACATAATTTTTGTGAATGTATTAGCTTGGTGCAACCCACCTTTGGAAATAATGAATTTCCTGGCAAGCTGCATCTTTGGATCGTGTTTTAGCTTCAAACCAGAGAATAATAAAGCGTAATAGGCTTCAATTGTCGCTGATAGATTTCCATCTCCCTCATCATGAAAAAGCGTCCAAGAGCCATTTGCTCGTTGTTTTTGATAATTCGATTCGATAGAGATTGGATGAGCGTTTCATCCTCTTTCTCTAATAGTCTAAGTAAGATGATCATATAACAGTCAGTGACGATTCCCGTTTCAAAAGGATAGTCCCATGAACCATCCGGCAATTGATCTTTTTGAAAAAGGTTCATCAGCCGATTTATTTCTAATTTAATTTTTTGCATACTGAACGTATCCCCTCTTTAGAAAATAGCCTTCTATATCCATATTCTAAAGAGAGCGATCACATTCGCTATTTTACTTTTCATATCTAAGTAAAGTAATATTTGTTTTAAGAATTGAGTAGGTCTATTTGTTGCCTGAAAAGTGAGTAGATAGATAAAGAGATTTACCAAATGAAAATTTTCATTAGTAAATCTCTTTTGATTTATTTTATACGAGTAAATTAAATAATGTAGGGTCATTCGTTATTTCTTGATATTTTATACCATGCTCATTCATCCGTTCAATTAAATCGGTATAATCTTCTTTGTTCGCTAATTCTAATCCGACTAGTGCAGGACCTGTTTGTTTATTTGTTTTCTTAATATATTCAAAACGCGCAATATCGTCATTTGGTCCGAGGACATTATCCAAAAATTCTTTGAGTGCCCGAGGACGTTGTGGGAACTTAACGATGAAATAATGTTTTAACCCTTCATACACGAGCGAAAGTTCCTTTATTTCTTGCATTCTATCAATATCATTATTTCCACCACTTATGACGCAAACCACCGTCTTGCCTTTGATTTCCTCTTTATAAAAATCAAGAGCAGCAATTGGCAGTGCTCCTGCCGGTTCAGCCACAATTGCATTCTTTGAATATAAATCGAGTATGGCTGAACAAACTTTCCCTTCAGGCACTACAACAATATCATCAAGAACCTCTTGACAAATATCGTATGTAAGTTGACCCGGTTGTTTGACAGCAGCACCATCAACGAACTTATCAATTTTAGGCAAGGTGATGACTTTGCCTTGTTTCAAAGATTCGTGCATACAGGCAGCCCCTTTAGGTTCAACTCCTATAATTTGAGTTGTTGGGTTAATCCCTTTTAGATAGGTCCCTGTACCTGAAATTAATCCGCCTCCACCGATGGACATAAAAGCATAATCCACCGGTTGATCGATATCATTTAATACTTCAACTCCAATGGTCCCTTGCCCCGCAATGACGCCAGGATTGTCAAATGGGTGAATAAACGTCATATGATGTTGCTCACAATAGGAGACGGCTTCATGATACGAACTATCAAACGTATCACCAACTAAGATCACTTCAACGGCAGATCCACCAAAAAAACGTACCTGGTTGACTTTTTGTTTTGGTGTCGTACTAGGCATAAAAATAGCTGCTTTGATCCCTAATTTATGGCATGTATAAGCGACCCCTTGCGCATGGTTTCCAGCACTTGCACAAACAACGCCATTTTTATAGTCTTCTTCGGATAAACTTTGGATGCAGTTGTACGCACCGCGAATTTTAAAGGATCGCACAACTTGTAAATCTTCTCTTTTTAAATAAACATTGCAGTCATATTTCTCTGATAAGATGGTGTCACGTTGTAATGGTGTTTTTATGACAACATCTTTTAAAACATTATGAGCGACTAAGATATCTTCAATTCGAACAAGTTCCTTTACACTTTTCATCTCGTAATTTCTCCTTACCCTTTTCTTTTTCTACCATAATTAGTCTTTCATTTCTAAATCAATGGTCTTAATAAAAAATTATAACGCTATTTTCAATATTACGTAAGTCCTTTTTTATCCAAGTATCTTGAAAATGTTGGTAGGTATAATCGATATCCTCATTTCATAAGGGGTACAAAATTTAAAAAAGAAGTTATTGATATGTATGTACAACAGCGTCACCTTATGTTCGAATGTCTTACTACCGAGAAAAATGAATCAATAGGAAAAGAGCGTTCAATTGGTTGACGAAATCAACGAGCTCATAATTTGAGCATAATATGGATCTAACAAAAAAACGATTATTCAGATGAACAATCGTTTTTTTGTCTATTTTTATGAATTCTGCTCATTACCATCATGGTTCATTCATCACGTTAACATCGCTGTTAAATAATGAATTGACTAATCATTTAAAAAATCATGTAATGCCTGTTGATTTTTTTGTTGGTCAATTTGAAGTACCAGTCCGCTATCTACGGTTCTAACATTTTCATATGAATTAGCAACCGGCAAGGTTAAACGCTCGATTTCTTTTGGATGTTTAAATAAGAAGTCTTTGACTAATCCAATCCGATCAACGTTTCCTATATTGGTATGGATGTAGGGTTCAATGGTTCCAATCAATTTAGGTGCTTTAAGAACGCCATTTGTACTAATGAGCTCATCCGCTACTGTTTGTAGCACTTGTTGTTGACGCCTAACACGTCCGAAATCGCCTTCAGCATCGTGTCTAAATCGGGCATACCCAAGTAATTCTTTCCCATTTAACTTCTGCTCACCCTCATGTAATGTCACACCAATATTTTTACTCATATCTTTTTCTACGTTAATCTCTATCCCATTTGGTTCAAGTGTATCAATAATTTTTTCAAATCCTGTAAAATCAACCATGACGTAGTATTGGATATTTATATTAAATTCTTGCTTAAGCGTTTTTCTTAATAATTCAGGCCCGCCTAAGTAATAGGCTGTGTTTAATTTATATTCAGAGTACCCAGGTATGGGAACAAACATATCCCGCATTAACGAGACCATCTTGACTTTCCCATTATCCGGATTATATTGAGCAACCATCATAGAGTCCGTTCGAGACTTGGTTTCTCCTTTTCTTTTATCGATACCGAGTAAGAGGACGTTGACATTCCCATTCTTGTCTTTTTCACCATTAAATCTAATGTTTTCCTCACTTTTTGGTTCAGAAGTTTTTTTTCCATCATGATATTGAGCATAACCATAACCAAAAAAGATTAAGAAAAAAATTATAACGACGAGTAAAACGGCATACTTTTTCTTTAATCTTCTTCTTCGTTTGTTTTGTCGTAATTGCTGCATAGTAACCCCTATCTTCTCTTTGTTTTATTCCCAACTCGCTAAGTATATAAATTCGCCGTTCATATCGAATTTTTGTCGTAAAAGATAAGCTGATTCAATTTTGTGAAGAAAAATGTCGTTAAGATTGTATAATTAACCAAATGATGGTAAATCTTCACTTATCAGGAATAAAAAATATTTTTGAGGGACATTCTAACGACGTTAATATCAACTCATCGAGGAGGGACTCAGTTGGAAGATAAAAAGAAACTAGACCTTGCATCATTGGCTTCTATTCCACTCGTCATGACTTTAGGTAATTCTATGTTGATCCCCGTTTTACCAATGGCACAAAGAGAACTAGATATAACAAAGTTTCAATCGAGTCTAATTATAACGGTCTATTCCGTCGTTGCTATATTTTTTATACCTATAGCGGGATATCTTTCTGATCGGATCGGTCGAAAAAAGGTCATTATTCCTAGTCTTTTCATTTCAGGAATTGGTGGATTAATCTCTGGTCTTTGTGCCTGGTTCATCCCACATTCATATTGGTTGATTTTACTTGGACGATTTCTGCAAGGGATTGGGGCATCCGGTGCCTTTCCTGTCGCTATTCCTTTGGTAGGTGACATGTTCAAAAATCAAGATGACGTAAGTAGCGGATTAGGTGTTCTTGAAACATCAAACACATTTGGCAAAGTTCTTAGCCCAATATTGGGGGCTTTTTTAGCCAGTTTCATCTGGTACATCCCTTTATTAGCGATCCCTGTTTTGAGTTTCGCTTCTTTATTACTTGTTGCTTTTTTTGTCAAGTCACCCAAGGGCGAAAAGAAAGAAGTGGTTCCAGTAAAAAAATTCTTATCCGATATAAAAAAGATATTTAAGCAGAAATGGAAATGGATAAGTAGTGTATTTATGATTGGTGGCATCATCATGCTCATTTTATTTGGAACTTTATTTTACCTCTCTGATTTACTTGAAGAAAAAAATCATATTAATGGTATTAAAAAAGGGTTTGTACTTGCTATCCCCCTCTTTTCATTATCCCTTTGTTCTTTTATTACAGGTAAAAAAATTGGTGAAAATAAGGGATTAATGAAATGGTTAACTTTTAGCGGGATGGTCATTTTAATGGCGATGATGATCGTATTGAGTTTTAAACCTTCCCTTTATCTTTTTATTGGGTCCCTTTTTATTGCGGGTATTGGAATCGGTTTAACGCTTCCAAGTCTTGATGCTTTTATTACGGAAGGCATTGAAGAAGAAAACCGGGGAACCATCACGTGCTTATATAGTAGTATGCGTTTTATTGGCGTTGCCTTTGGTCCTCCTCTTTTCGCTTTTTTAATGACGTATTCTGTCAGATTAATGTTTTGGTTAAGTGCTTTATTTGCCCTTTTAGCCATTATTGCGACTTTGTTTTTTATTAGGCCCAGTAAAAACGAAATAAGTGACTGAAATGGAAGGTATGGCCATCCTAACATTCCTCTCTTTTGTAACGGTTGGTTACTGCTGCCTTTCCATATAGTATGAGAGAATTAGTTTTGCTTTTGGATCTGTCCTTGAATTAGACCTTGATCGATCTCCATTTGATTTACGTAAACGGCTGTTCCTGTGATGGTAACAACAGGTTTTTCATCTTGATGCTGAACTTGGACGACCACTTCTCCTCGTTTACCCATTTCTTGGCCTTGTTCAACGACTAACTTTTTACTTTTTCTAGGATGAATATAAGTTAAATAATAGGCTCCCATAACGCCAGAAGCTGTCCCTGTAACGGGATCTTCTTTGATTCCCGAGTAAGGTGACGAGAAGTGTCTGGCGTGCATGTTGCAATCATGACTATACGTTTCCAAACAAAATGGATGAATAGATACCTTTGGCATGTCTTGAAGTATGAAGGGAAAATGCGTGTTTTTAGGTTTCATTCTTTTAAATGCTTCAAGTCGTTTAATCGGGACTAAGAGTGTCCATGTGCCCGTACTTCCGTAAACAATGGGTAAAGATGAATCAATATCATTTTCTGTTAGGTCAAGTGACTTGGTTAAAGATTTAATGGATCCCCGAAATGGTTTAAATTTAGGCGGTCGTTGTTGCATGGTTACTTGAAGCTGACCAATACGATTTCGGTGAACTTTAATAGGCACTAATCCAGCCTTCGTTTCGATTAAGACTTCCTTTTTATGATCAATAATTTTTTTTGCATGAAGCGCGTAGACCATCGCAATTGTGGCATGTCCACACAGGTCTACCTCATGACCTGGTGTAAAATACCTTAATTTAAAATCAGCAACTTTTGAAGGAAGAAAGAACGCCGTCTCACTATACCCAACATATGTTGCGATATTTTGCATTTCAGTCTCACTGAGGTTAGCTGTTGTAATCACAATACCTGCTGGATTTCCTCTATTTGGTATATGACTAAATGCGTCATAATGATAAATCGTTATTTTCTTCAACGTAGTCTACCCCTTTATCTAAATAAAACATGTTCTTGGTTTTTATATCAGGTAATGTACCTTATACTATTCTCTAACATCTCATAAATGAAACATTTTTAGCCTGTATATCTTAAATGATAGAACTCCCTTTTTTTAAAATCAATAATTTAGAGAAATTGGTCTCTTTATAGAACTATCCCGTCTTTAGTTCTTTATATAACATTAAGTTTGCAAAAAAATCAGGATTAATAGAAAATATAGATATCTTAGGATGGGAGGAAAAAAGATGGCAACGACACGATTAAGACGAGATGAAGTTCCTGATATTGAAACCTGGGATCTATCTAAATTGATCCCTACTGACCAAGTGTTTAAAAATGAACTCAAAGAAATTCCACAAGCAGCCAAAAAGTTAATAAAATGGAAAGGAAAAGTTATACAGGATGCAAAAACACTCTTTGATGTTCTCGAAGCTTACACAAATTTAAAAATACGCCTTATTCATTTGGATACCTATGCTTCATTAAAACTTTTTGGTGATACGACGAATACGAAAAATCAAATGGACGAAGCTCAAGCAAATTCGGTTATAACCGAAGCCCAATCGGTATTAACGTTCATAGTTGATGAGCTCTATTCATTAGATGAGACTAGGATCCAGACATTTATCGATGAAGAACCTCAACTAAGGACGTATTCTATCTACCTAAACCGCCTTCTTGACTTGAAACCATATCGTTTAAGTGCAGAAACTGAACAGACTCTTGCCTCATTATCTGAAGTCCTGCAAGCTCCTTATTCCATTTATAAATATAGTAAATTAGCCGATATGCAATTCCAACCCGTGATAGACAGGGATGGTAATGAGCAACCGGTTTCATTTGCCTTATATGAAGGAAAATATGAAGCAAGCGATGATACCGTTTTACGTCGTAATGCCTATGACTCCTTTACCCAAACTCTTAATCAGTATAAACATACATTTGCGACGATTTATGCAACTGAAGTTAAAAAAGAAATCGCCTTGGCCAAGCTACGAGGCTACCAATCTGCGACCGAGGCACTCCTCAAACGCCAACATGTTACGAAAGAGATGTACGATAACCAATTAGACATTATTAGCCAAGAGCTAGCCCCCCATTATCGACGTTATGCTAGATTAAAACAAAACGTTCTCGGTCTTGATAAAATGACATTTCCGGATCTAAAAGCACCGCTTAGTACATATAATCCTCCCATATCCTTTGAAGAAAGTAAAAAATCTATCTTAGAAGCATTAGAAGTCATGGGAGCAGACTATTTGTCTATCATCAAACAAGCCTTTGATGAGCGATGGATTGACTACGCCGATAATATTGGAAAATCAACAGGTGGTTTTTGCTCCTCCCCATATGGTGCACCATCCTATATTCTTTTAACTTGGACGAATCAGATACGGAATATGTTTACTCTTGCACATGAATTAGGGCATTGTGGCCATTTTCAACTGTCCAACAAACATCAACACCTTGTCAATACAAGGGCATCAATGTATTTTATTGAAGCTCCCTCCACGTTGAATGAACTTATATTGACCCAACATTTAAGAAAAAGGGCAACAACTGATCAAATGAAGACATGGATTACAGACCAATTACTAGGCACCTATTACCATAATTTTGTCACGCATTTACTAGAAGGGGTTTATCAAAGGAAAGTGATGAACCATGCTGAAAAAGGAAACCCAATTAATGCGGATGTTTTGACAAAGTTTAAATTAGATACATTGAAAGACTTTTGGGGTGACTCTGTCGAAATTATGGACCGAGATGGACTAACCTGGATGCGCCAACCTCATTACTATATGGGGTTATACTCCTATACTTACTCTGCGGGATTAACAGTTGCTACGGTCGTCAGTCAACAATTTGAAGCGGAAGGTCAGGCGGCTGTTGACCGGTGGTTATCGGTTTTGAAATCTGGTGGATGCTTATCACCACAAGAGCTCATTGAAAAAGCCAATGTAGATATTTTAAATCCTGACACAATACGTCAAGCTGTAAGATACGTTGGCTCGCTGATAACGGAAGTTGAATCCTATTATTCTTAGAGAAGCAAAAATCACATTGACTAATGAAACATAGAGAGCTTAAATGCTCTCTTTTCCTATGTATCTAAAAATGGTTATAGCGATTAAATTCATAAGCAACCACGGCTCTCTAAAAAGACCTTAAACCCTCTTATAAATTTCCTTAAGATGACCTGCAGTTACAGATCAGAATCTCGTTTCCTTTTTCTAGCATTCCTATTTGCTATCTAAACATGGTATAATAAACGGAAATCACTTTTTTGGAGGAACTGCGTATTGATTACAGTAAATAATGTTGGGTTGCGTTATGGCGATCATAAGCTCTTTGAAGAGATCACTATTAAATTTAATCCAGGCAACTGTTATGGCCTCATAGGGGCAAATGGTGCTGGAAAATCAACATTTTTAAAAATATTATCAGGAGAAATTGAACCACAAACAGGTGACGTTCATATGACTCCAGGTGAGAGACTCGCTTTCTTAAAACAAGACCACTTCCAATATGAAGAACAGGTTGTTCTTGATGTTGTTATTATGGGCCATACAAGATTATATGAAGTCATGCAAGAAAAGAACGCCATTTACATGAAGCCTGATTTTTCAGATGAAGACGGTATGAGAGCCGCAGAACTTGAAGGGGAATTTGGTGAATTGAACGGATGGGAAGCCGAATCAGAAGCAGCCGTTCTATTAAATGGTTTAGGTATTTCTGATGACCTTCATTCTAAAAAAATGAATGAATTGACCGGTTCAGAAAAAGTAAAAGTCCTCTTAGCACAAGCTCTATTTGGCAAACCAGATATACTTCTTTTAGATGAACCGACGAACCACTTAGACAGTCGTGCCATTCAATGGCTAGAAGAATTTTTAATAAACTTTGAAAACACGGTTATTGTTGTCTCACACGACCGTTATTTCTTAAATAAAATCTGTACACATATTGCAGATCTGGATTTTGGTAAAATTCAAATCTATGTCGGGAATTATGATTTCTGGTATGAATCAAGTCAATTAGCTCAAAAATTGATGCAAGAATCAAATAAGAAAAAAGAAGAGAAAATCAAAGAACTTCAAGCCTTTGTTGCTCGGTTCAGTGCTAATGCCTCAAAATCCAAACAAGCTACTTCACGTAAGAAGTTACTTGATAAAATTACGCTCGATGATATTCAGCCTTCTTCACGCCGGTACCCTTTTATCCATTTCAAACCAGAACGCGAAATTGGAAATGATGTCCTCTTCGTCGAAGGCTTAACGAAAACAATTGACGGCGTTAAGGTTCTTGATAATCTCCATTTCACTCTTGGTCGTGAAGATAAAGTGGCCTTTGTAGGCCCGAATGAACTTGCCATTACGACTCTATTTAAAATCTTAGCGGGTGAACTTGAACCAGACAGTGGATCATTTAAATGGGGAGTCACGACAAAGCAGTCTTACTTTCCAAAAGACAACACCGCTTACTTTGAAAATAGTGATCTAACATTAGTCGATTGGCTTAGACAGTATTCGCCTGATGACCAAAGCGAAAGTTTCTTAAGAGGATTCTTAGGACGCATGTTATTCTCTGGTGAAGAAGCACTCAAAAAAGCGAAAGTTCTTTCTGGTGGCGAAAAAGTACGCTGCATGCTATCAAAAATGATGTTATCTGGCGCTAATGTATTAATGCTTGATGAACCAACGAACCACTTAGATCTCGAATCCATTACAGCTCTGAACGAAGGTCTAATCAACTATAAAGGTGTCCTTCTTTTTGCCTCACATGACCATCAATTTGTCCAATCGATGGCAACAAGAATTATGGAAATCACACCTCAAGGGTTAATTGATAAAGAATGCTCTTATGACGAGTATTTGGAAGATGCGGAATTACAAGAAAAAGTTAACAGTATGTATTAATTCTAAAACCATGTCTGTGTGAGATCTCACGTAGACATGGTTTTTTTTCGCTTTTCACACCACTCTATCAGATATAGGGTTATTAATAGTTTTTAATATTCTTGTTTGTGGTCCTAAATGTTTTGGTTAAAAAGAAGCTTTTAAAGTAATTACGATACTACTTTATCCCTCCCCTTCCTCTCTTCTAATCACATTTCTATTAAAAAATCTATTTCTATCATATTTCAAAAGAATCACTCATAGGTTTATAGAGACAAGGATCAGATAGGAGGATACCCCATGAATTCACGACCCAACAAAGACCAGCAGCCTTTCTTTACCAACCTTTTATATAAATGTTTAATTTTATTTCTAACCATCTATGGTTTTATTCTTATTCTGGTTCTCAATCACACACATGTAGGAGTTGTAGACTCTTATTTAAATAACATGACCATTCATTCAAAAACACTTTTCTTTGAAACTTTTGGAAATGAAAATGCCAACTTCAAACAAGTGGTATCTAAAGACGATGAACCCGTAAATGTTTATAATTTGTTACTTCAAACCGTAACAAATATAAAATTTAATGATATTCGTAGCCTCATGGGCTCAGAAATTCCTGGATTTTCCTCTTACAATGCCAAAATTTTTGTAGCTGGTAAAGGCGTCAACTATACTAACCTACCAGAGGAGTCTCCACCACCACCAAAGAATAGTCTTCCCGATAAAGAAAATGAAAATAAAGATAATAATGAAAATAATAACCAAAAAAATGAACAAAATAATCCATCGAACTCGATTAAGAAAAAAGTGGTTTATATATATCATTCACATAGTTGGGAATCCTACTTGCCGGCTCTTGAAAATAAATCAGATCCAAATGCCGCTGTCAGTAACGATCCGTCAAAAAATGTCCTTCGTGCAGGTAAAGACATACAAGATTATCTTGCCAAAAAAGGTATTGGTTCGAATCAAGATACAACAGTCAAAAAGAATTATAACCAAGCTTATCAGATTTCACGAGGTATTGTTCAAAATGCGATGAAAAAAGATAAAGATCTAAACTACTTAATCGACATTCACCGTGATGCCTCTGGGCGTAAATTAACAACATCGACGATTAAAAATCAAACGTATGCTCGAGTTGCGATTATCATTGGAGAAGCCAATCCGAACTACTCGGCAAATCTATACTTTGCCAAACAGATTCACAAAGTACTCGATAAACGTTATCCTGGATTAAGTCGAGGTATTATCGGAAAAAGTAAATTAGAAGGAAACGGTGTATATAATCAGGATCTTTCTAAAAATGCCATCCTAATTGAAATTGGTGGTGTTCAAAATACGTTAGATGAAGTCGATCGATCTGCTAATGCTTTTGCTGAAGCTTTGACAGAAGTCATAAATTCAACAAATTAATTTTAAATATAAAAGGCCTCGTCTTCACATCATTAGTCCCACTACCTAAGGCCTTTTGTTTTTTTATAAGTGACTTTTGTAATTTTTTAGAGAGTTAACACGTTCTGAGTAGGCCATTTTTCTGATCTATGTTAAAATAAAAAAAGTAATATAAATATTAGTAGCAGGTCATAATATTAAGTAATATAATATAACTATAGAAATATCTTTACTATATAAATATTTGTGACTCTGTGAACATCATAAACTTTTTAACAAGGAGACAAAATATGGAACTTAGCGATCTTATAGCACCTGACCAGTACAATTTAACAAGTGAAATAGAAGCCTTTGCTTCAGACAAAACAGCCATTATTTGGGAAGATGAAACGGGAGAACAAAAGAAAATATCTTATAATGAGCTCTTATCAAGAGCCAATCAATTGGCTAATGGACTAACGCGTCTAGGTCTTACAAAAGGCGATAAAGTTTTAGTTATGGTCCCAAGGTTGATTGAAGCTTATGTCATCTATCTTGGTTGCCTTAAAGCAGGGATGGTTCTGATACCTGGATCTGAGATGCTCAGAACCAAAGATATCCATTATCGTATTCATCAAGGTGAAGCAAAAGCCGTGATATCCTATAAAGACTTTTGCCCACAAATTGATCGAATCACGGATCCGACACCAACTTTAAAATTCAAATTTTCTATTGGTGGGAAAGTTGAAGGTTGGGAAACTCTTGAGTCTATTACGAACCTTGAATCTAAGACATTCAACACGGTTGAAACAAAACAAGATGACACGGCTTTCTTGACCTATACATCTGGTACGACAGGAAATCCTAAAGGCGTCGTTCATAGTCATGGATGGGCCTATGCTCACCTACGTATTGCTCCCACTCGCTGGCTCAATATATCAGAAAATGATACTGTTTGGGCAACGGCAGGTCCTGGTTGGCAAAAATGGGTTTGGAGTCCCTTCTTATCTGTATTAGGTAAAGGTGCTACTGGGTTTGTTTATCATGGTCGATTCAAACCAGAAAACCAATTAGCTTTATTAGAGAAACATCAGATCAATGTATTATGTTGTACACCAACTGAGTATCGACTCATGGCTAAAGTGGATCATTTAAGTGATTTTGATCTATCAAAGTTGCATAGTGCCGTCTCTGCAGGTGAACCATTAAATCGTGAGGTTATTACTATTTTCCAAAACGCCTTTGATATTCAAGTTCGTGATGGGTATGGTCAAACGGAAAGTACTTTACTCATCGGTACACTTAAAGGTATGGAAATTCGTCCTGGATCGATGGGTAAACCCCTTCTCAGTGAATTTATAACCATTGTTGATGAAGAAGGAAATCCCGTACCTCCAGGTGTCGAAGGAAATATTGCCTTAAGACGTGATTTCCCCGCTCAGTTCAAAACGTATTATAAAGAACCTGAACGTATGAAAGCAGCGATAAAAGGTAATTACTTTTTAACTGGCGACCGTGCAACAAGAGACGAAGATAACTATTTCTGGTTCCAAGGTCGTCGCGACGACATTATTATCAGTTCTGGCTATACCATTGGACCTTTTGAAGTTGAAGATGCTCTAATGAAACATAAAGCCGTCAAAGAATGTGCGGCGGTTGCGAGTCCAGATGAAATTCGTGGTAATATTGTTAAAGCCTTCATTGTTCTTAAAGACGGCTACACAGGTTCAGAAGAACTTATCAAAGAACTGCAAACGACGGTCAAAGAAAATACAGCTCCCTATAAATATCCACGTGCCATTGAATTTGTTGAGGAGTTACCAAAAACAGATTCTGGTAAAATTAGACGAGTGGATTTACGTAATCGAGAACTTCAGGCAGCAAAGCGGTAATAGACCTGATATTTCTCAAAATAACATTATGAAAAGGACTCTCACTTCTAAAATGAGAGTCCTTTTCATTTTGCAAAAAACTACAATTTTAATAAGATCTTTCCAATACATTGTTATAAGGGGTTAACGGCACGTATGATGAGAAAATCCATGAACCAATGATAATAAGAAGAATGAGACAGGTAAATAAAACATCATATCGACTAAATCCGATTTGATAATAGTATGTCCTCTTTTTAACCATTGAAAATTGTTTTGCTTCCATGGCGACAGCAATTCGCTGAGCACGACGGATCGCTTGGGCTAATAAGATAATAGCATACCTTTTCATACGCCTGTAAAAGGCACGGAGTCCCTTTTCTTCCGACATCCCTCTTACTTTCATCGCGGCTCGAATAATTCGATATTCTTCTATCATGATGGGAATTAACCGAAAAGCCGCTAGGAAGGAGTAGGCATATTTAGGAGGAATTCTAAGCTGCTGCATGACAGAGTAGAAAAAAGGAACGGGCTCCGTTGTTGAAGCAAAGATCAATCCTAACATACCATAGACGAATGTCCGTAGCCCTAAATGTAAACCCCTTGTCATACTTTCAATCGATATCGTAATAAGGTGCCATTCAAAAAGCATATGTGTTCCTTTTCCAAAGAACACCATGGCTGACGCACTAAAAACCGATAGGATAAACGTCATGGCCACAAGCCAGAACGAGAGTTTTTTGGAAAAACCGTTGCAGAATAGGTAAAAAATAAAAAAAGCAAACGAGGAGACTAACATCACATTAAAATTATGGACGAAGAGATAAATCATAAAAATAGCAGCTATTGTCAAAAACTTCAAGCTTGGATTGACTCGTGCTAACCATTTTTGATTCGGGTTCCAGTAGGTGTTCATGTAACGACCCCTTCCAATTGCATCCCTCGCTTCGTTTTTTCATCTGACTTAATTCGGCCGTTATGAATCCTAATTTTGCGAGTCGCCAAACGATGAACAATTTCTTCTTCGTGAGTAACCATAATCAACGTTGTCCCTTCTTCTCGCATCGTTTCAAACTGCCTAAGCAGGGAAAAGGTATTTCTTGCATCTTGTCCAAAGGTAGGCTCATCTAATAAAATGACACTTGGTTTATGAATGATCGAAGAAGCAACGCTTAACCGTCGCTTTTGGCCAATGGACAATTGAAAAGGATGTAAATGTCGAACATGATCCAAATTAAATAACCGAAGGGCATCATTTACTTTTAATTGAATCTCCTCTTCTTCTCCTCCCCTAATGACAAGCCCGAAAGCCATCTCTTCTTCTACACTATCCGTCACAAATTGGTATTCTGGGTTTTGAAATAGAAAACTTACATCATCTTTCTCATTTTTAACCTTCCAGATCCGATCTCCCTTTGTTTTGATTAAATCCATCATTCCTTCAATAAATGTGCTTTTTCCAGCTCCATTTTCGCCAACGATAGCGACCCATTCTCCTTTATTGATTTGGAATTGGGATACCTCAAATTTCACTTGTTTGCCCCGGTAAGCTCTAAAATTTTTTAATATTAAACGTGGATCTGTTGAAACTTCTTGAGGCAATTTTAAGATCTCCTCTTCTGGAAACGTTTCTTCCCAGATTCCGGGATGCCAAATACCATATTGCCGTAATTCACTTTTGTATTGGTTAAAAATCAGTTCTTTTGGACCATCAGCAATGATCTGGCCATTGAAGTTAAATAAGACAATTCGATCAACAAAGTCGATGACATGATCGATTTTATGTTCGACAATGATAAGTGTTTTATCTTTTGAGATAGTTTGTACCGTTTTCCACAGATCTTCTGTTCCTTTAGGATCCAGCAAGGCGGTCGGTTCATCAAGAAATAAGACATCCGGTTTTAAGGCTAAGACAGACGCTACAGCTAGCCGCTGTTTCATTCCTCCCGATAGCGTAGAAATGAGTTGATGTCGATGATTTAACTTAAGCCCCACAGCTGTTAGATACTGATCAATCAAGTCTTTCATGTCATCTTTAGGAACTTGTTGATTTTCAAGGACGAAAGCTATTTCTTCATCTACATAGGGCATACAAAATTGTGTTTCTGGATCTTGAAAGATAATGCCGCATCTTTTTGGGATGCGGCTATCTTTCGTTTTAATCGGTATTTCAATACTATTGGGTATCAATCCAGATAAGACTTGTAAAAGCGTCGATTTCCCGCACCCTGAAGGACCTAAAAATAAGATTTTCTCGCCTTGATGATATTGGAATGTCAGGTCTTTTAAAAATAAGTCCTTCTCTTTCGGAAATACAAGTCTAAGATCTGTCACGCCAAACGCCTCTCTATTTGTTAAGGACATCATAGTCATCCTTAGAGGCTGGTCTCACAAGATTTGTAACTCCCGTTTTCTCAAGTGCTTTAACAAGGAAATAGGCAATAAATCCTGAAATAACAATCGTTCCTAGGAAACGGAAAACAACATTTAACAGTATATTCCACCCTGCTAAATCAACAAGATCGCCATAATAATAATCTAAGATATAAGAGCCTACAGCAGCAGCTAAGCCAGATAAAATGGTTACTGGAAGATTAAATTTCTTATAAGCAAAGATTAAGAAAATAATTTCAGAAAAAGCCCCTTGAATAATTCCGTAATAAAAGTTAATGATTCCACCACTTCCAGCAAATAAAACTTCCATCATGGCGGCTGCAACTTCAGCTAATAGAGCAACGCCAGGTTTACGAATAATTAACATAGCGACTGGAGCAGCAATAAAGTAAATACCATATGTTAATTGTTCGGCTTGGAATCCCAGTATTTTTACAATGTCATATAGTGGGCCTGAAATTTTGTAGATCAACCCAAAGACGATAGCAATCACAATGGTAACTAAAATATCGGTTAATTTAAGACGTTTACTCATGAAACGACTTCCTCCCTGTGTAATATTATGACACTATAGGTTTGATTGAACCTTATCCTGTCTTTGATCAGTATTTATCAGCAATACTACGAAACCTTATAATTGGTCAGCCAATAAAAAAACCACTCCAAACGACAGGAAGTGGTTGATTTTCTCTATGAAAAAAGATGAATGAAGACCATGAGAAAACCACTTTCCTACGCTGGTCCTAACCAGATCAGGTCTAAGGGTCAAAGCCATACGCTTTTCTCAGCCAAACGCTCCCCTAGTGGACAAATATGTATTTAATTCTTTTATACGATACACCAATTTCCACTATCTTTCAATAGGTTTTTTTGGGAGAGAGATAAAAGCTAAATGAAAGTGTCTATTAGATCATCTCTTTATAAAAACTTAGTTGTATAACTTGTACTAAAGGTGGAAAGATAGAATTTGAGGAGGTGTTAGTTGTGTCTCATCCTTATACCTGTCCGAATTGCAAGACAAATAAAACGAGGTTTAATCTTATTGATCAAGTTGCTCATGCCGTCAAACTGGATCCGAGTTCCGGAGACGTCGTTCAAGAGTACTCATCTGGTCAACTTGACCCTTTCCATATCCCTTACCGTGGTCCGGAAAGAAAGGTTCAATGTGGAACTTGTGGTCTTATCGAAGATGAACTGGTTTTTATAAAACAAGCAGAATACTTAAAAACAAAACAACGTAACGGATGATCTTTTCAAAAATAGCTCTAACGGCTGGCTTCATCCTTTCTGTAGTACTTAATTGGCATGAGCCTCTCGTAGATAGTGAGCATTCATACCGAAATGTAAGACAATTAATCAAAACGTCAGATGTTATCGTTCTTGGTACGATCCAAAACGTGAACCATCAAGTCCGGACAAATCGTCAAGTTGGGAATGGTCAGTTAGTTAATTATGAACAAAAAGTTAACATCAAACATGTGTTTAAAGGGAATCCTAGTTCCAATCTTTCATTAATAACGACAGGCGTGAACCCACTTCCTCCCCCTCGGGATCCTATTAATAAACGTTATACCGGACCACTTGCAGAAGGAGACTATCTTCTCTTTTTGTCTTCGCTAAAACAAGATAGTTATTTTCGATTAAACAGTGGATTTCAAAGTGTCTACCCATTTATTAATCAAAAAACGATTGCGTTAGAAGAAGGATTTCATTCCTTACATGGACTTACAATAAATGAAGTAACAAACTATCTCTCTCAATAATTAATTAAACTTCCATCTATCTCGCCTTTTTAAAATAGATGGAAGTTTTTTCCAAATTCATTATATACCTTGATCTAGCCAACCTCGTAGTGGAAACTTAATGCCCTCTCTTTGAACTTACAACGGTCATTGATCCCATGGAAATCTATTAAAATTTTTTCTTTTTGGTATAAGTTTAATAGGACAAGCATAAGATTTACTATTAAAACCAAGGAGGAGTCTTACATGATGATAGAAAAAAACGCACAAAAAACGATCTCTTATTCCGACCAACTCTTTCGAAAATTGAGCCGCTCTATTCGTAACCTTCAACACCTAACCGCTGAAGCTTTATTAGAGAAGATCACTAGTATCATGTTTGGAATGATTCTATTACTTGGTATTCCCTATTTCATCTACATCTTAATCCGGTTTTTGCTCTTGTCCCATTAACTGCTCAAGGATCGTATCTAGGGCATAATCAATCGCATGAATGGTATTTAGAAATCGTTTCCTTCGCGTATCTTTCTGAAAAGCCGTTACCGAAACAATGGATAAATTTTCAACTAAATTTTCTACCTGAAGTGGATAGACGTACTTAGGATGACATTCACGAACCCATGTCATGACAAGAGGTTCAAATTCCTCAAGGATTTCTTTTAATTCATCAGCGAATGGTTTAACCATACCAAAGAAGTCGATTTCCTCTTCAGGGTGGGTTGTCCGTTCAATAAATATATCATGCAAGGCTTTATTTTTCAGACGTAATTTTTCAGTCAGTAATTTTAATGTTTGGAACTTGTTAGAATCCATGTCATTCACCTCTTGACACATCATACCAAAAGGACTATAGAATGGGAAATGTTGTCCTTTGAACCGTTAATTAAGTGTACCTGTATGAATGGGTTGCAAGCGTTTAGCCTTAACAGGGGTGAAACGATAAACTGAGTTTTGCTCTGTTGATATTTGATGTTTTTGGGCAAACTGATCTAACTCATTATCAATAGTTTTCATCTGTTCATCAATACGTTGCATGGCAAGATAAATGTTCTCTAACTCCAAGCGTTGTTTCTGTACTTCCTGACTGATCATTCTTTCTGCTTTATTCTCGACTTTACGTTCCATTTGTTCTAATTTTAATTCAAACAAATCGAGTCGAAAGGAAAAGTCCTCTTTCGTTTTACCATTGTTTTGATTGTTAGTCATCTCGCTTGTATCCATTGCTTGTTTTGACATATCGGTCACTCCTTCAGTTTTTGTTGTAATTACACATTTCTTCATCCCGTTTCATTTCCCTTCCCTCTTGACAAAACAAGTGTCCCTTCTTCAAAGAAAGTGTCTTTTCTTTTGATTTAGTAAAAATTCGACAATAAGAGGAAATAAAGCGGGGATCCTTGAAATGATTAATCTGAAACCTATCGCTTATAAACTTATTTCTAAGCCATATGAAATAAAAAGAACAAAAGATCCCCTTTTTTGTTATAATAGGTCTGTTATCTTGTCATTAGTGGGATTATTCATGTGTTTTCAGATTCATACTCTAATCCCTTTAAATGATTGAAAATGAATACTTAAGCAAAAGGAGTTTTGCCTCTTGACCTTTTATTATCCTAATGGTAAACCCTATAAGGAGCCTTGTGAAACGGGTAAAAAAACGATCAAACCCATGAATAAAAATAAGATCCAATATGGGAATAGAGGGATGTCCTTAGAAGATGACTTAAACTTAACAAATCGATACTACCTTGAACGACAAATGGCCGTGGTACATAAAAAACCCACTCCAGTACAAATTGTAAAAGTTGACTACCCTAAGCGTAGTCAGGCTAAAATCACGGAGGCTTATTATAGACGTGCTTCAACAACGGATTATAATGGTGTTTTTCAAGGTAAGTATATTGATTTTGAGGCAAAAGAAACGCATAATGTTAACTTATTACCGCTCAAAAATTTTCATGATCATCAAATCAAACACATGAGACAGGTAATGATGCAGCAAGGTATTTGCTTCATTATTATTAAGTTTTCAAAAAAACAGGATGTATATTTACTTGATGCGGGTATTCTTATTCGGTATTGGGATCTTCAACATACGGGTGGAAGAAAATCGATTCCAAGGGAGACAATAGAACGTGAAGGCTATTTAGTTCCTCAATCGTATTTGCCTCGTCTTGATTATCTCTCTGTCGTCAAGCAAGTATACTTATAACTTAGCCATAATTATTTGATAGCATTCGAATAATATATGTGAATGAGAATAGCCGCTGTAGAAAGGTAGGATTTTACAACTATGGTCGAATATAATTCGAGAATGGAAAGACGGAGAGCCATGCAGAAACAAAAAAATAAAAACGCTCAGCATGGACAAAAACCGAATCCAACGAAGAAAAATAGAAAAAAAGGTTTCAAACGAGTTGCCCTTATTTGTTTACTTCTGTTCTTATTTTTCATTCTTGCTAGTATGATAACTGTATTTGCAATCATAAAGAATGCACCTGCGTTGGATCCTAAAATGCTTAAAGACCCCATTTCTAGTCAAATTATGGACAAGAATGGAAAAATGGCGACCAATGTATTTAATGGTAACAATAGAACTTATTCAGATATAGATAAAATACCGAAAAATGTGCAAAATGCGTTTATTTCAACTGAAGATGCTCGGTTTTACCAACATTTTGGTATCGATCCATATCGTATCGGTGGCGCAGTCGTCGCTCAATTTAAAAAAGGATTTGGATCTGAAGGTGCAAGTACGATTACACAGCAAGTGGTACGAAATTCATTTTTAACCCAGAAAAAACAAATGACAAGAAAAATTCAAGAAGCTTATCTTGCCATTAAATTAGAACAAAAATATACTAAAAAACAAATTTTAGAAATGTATCTTAATAAAATTTATTTAGGAGCTGGTGCCACTTATGGCGTTTCAAATGCTTCTAAACTCTACTTTGGTAAAAATATTCAAGATGTGAACCTCCCTCAAGCGGCCATGCTCGCAGCCATGACGAGGAATCCAGGGTACTATGATCCATTAAGACAACCTAAGCATGCCAAACAGCGACGAGACCTCGTTCTTGATTTGATGGTTCAACATCAAGCCATTTCAAAAGAAGAAGCTGAAAAGGCAAAAGAAGTTTCGATTAAAGAAATGACTAAAGGACACGCAAAAGTTAAACAAAATAAAACGAAATATAGTGCTTATGTGGACTATCTCTATAAAGAATTAGTCGAAGATAAAAAAGTCATCTCAGCAAATGATTTTTATAACGGTGGACTAAAAATTTACACGTCTCTTGATCCTGCCATTCAATCTCGAGTGGAAGAAGTCCTTGATAATGAAAATAACTTCCCTGGAGTTAAACATAATTTTCAGGCAGGCATTTCCATTGTGGATACGAAAACCGGATCCATTCAAGCCATTGGTGGAGCGAGAAATTATGTTAAAGGAAATTTCAACTATGCGACATCAGATAGTAATAACATAGGATCGACAGCTAAACCTATCATTGACTATGGCCCTGCTGTTGAATATATGCATTGGGCAACGAATCATACGGTGGATGATACGGCTGCAGAGGCCCATTATTCTGGGGGACAATCTTTCGGAAACTGGAATAGTACCTTCGAAGGCCCGATGACGATGCGCCGGGCATTGGCGCGATCTCGAAATGTTCCTGCTGTCCAAACGTTAAAGATCTTGAAAGATCAAGTTGGCGATGCAAAAATTAAACAATTCACTAAAAAATTAGGTATCCCACTCGATACAGTCTATGAAACATACGGGATCGGTGCATTTGGCGTCTCACCATTACAGCTCGCTGGAGCCTACGCTACCTTTGGGAATAATGGTAATTATAATCAACCCTATGCAGCGATTAAAATTGAATATCCGGATGGTCAAATTCAAGATCTTGATCATGTTCAGCATGTTGCCATGCATGACTATACAGCTTATATGATTACCGATATGTTGAAAGATGTCGTAACCAGCGGGACAGGAACAAATGCAAACCTTCCAGGCGTACCTTTAGCCGGAAAAACAGGCACACAAAATGTACCTGAAGAGATAGTTAAAAAGTACAATCTAAGCAGCTATGAGGAACGAAATGGAGCGATCAGTTCGTGGTTTGTTGGTTACACTACTAAATATACGGCTTCCATATGGACTGGATATAGTAATTCTAATGATAAGAATGCCGGCCATGTATTGATCGGAGAAGAACAGCACTACAATCAAAACCTATTTAAATATATCATGAGTGGATTCATGCAGGGATCTCAAGATTTCAAACGACCCCATTCTGTCATAGATATTGGTGGTGGAGAACTCGCCGTAAGAGGTACTCAATCTGAGGTTCGAAAAGAAGTTGAAAAAGATAAGGATGAAGCTAAAAAAGTCGATTCACCTACTGGATTGAATGCTCAATATAATGAAGCATCCAAAGTCGTTTCAATTCAATGGAATTATGACGATGATGCAACATTTATAGTTAAGCAAGACGGCGGACCAAGTACATCCACTTCAAACAAACAAGTGACCGTCCAAAATGTCACGCCTGGTCGAACTTACACGTTTACTGTTACTGCGAAAACGGAAGATGGTTTAAGTAAACCGGCTAGTGTTGCCATTAAAATACCGCAAGCTGCAACAACGAATCCTAATGAAAACTCAAATAATCAGGAAAATAATAGAAACTCAAACACTAATAATAACGGAAACGCTAATAATAACGGAAACAATAGTAATAACGGAAACACCAATAATAACGAAAATACTAATAGTAACGGGAACACTGATAATAGTAACAGGAATAATGGTAATAACCCGAACAATAATCAAAATACGAATGAAAATACCAATACTACAGACGATAGCAATACATCAGCAAACAATGATAAACCAACTAACGGTACTGAAGATGAAAATCAAAGTCAAACGCAAAATCAAAATGACAAGAAAGACGATTCGAACAAACAAGAAAAAGATCAGAAAGATAATAATCAATAGTAAAGAAAACGTGCAAAGGTGCAGACAGAGACCTAGTTGCATTTAAATATTTATACTTTCTTAAAGTGTAAACAAAAACCGCTGAAGAGTTTCAGCGGTTTTTACATTTTTCTTATTTTCCTTGCGACATATTTTTTCCTTAATTCATCATACAAAGCATTTAATTGAATAAAACTTGCATGATGCACGGGTTTATGACAAATGTAACGAACGCGGTCCGGAGCGTTCACAGGTATTAAAGCTAATCTTACCATATCACGATACAAAGATTGATCTAATGTAGGAACAGGTTTACCATTTATCCAAAATAGAAGGTCAATATAATTGGCTAAGGCTAATATAATAATGGCTTGCACATGCTTCCCTCTTCGATTATGGAAGGCGTCTTTTAATTGTGGGCTAATCATTTTCCAGTGATCAAATAGTGCTTCAACAGATCCAATGTCTTGCCATGGCCATGTCGTTATCTGATCATCATGACTTAGATATAATACATCATAGAAAAACGGAAAGCTATCTTGCGTCTTTATGTCTAAGGGTAACATATCCCCTTCATGGTAAAATGGCGGATAACAAAATGAACGAGGAATTCTTATTTTAACGGTATCATTTTTCAACGCTAACATCTCTTAAATTTTTATTCATACGTTTTTTCCCTTCACGGCAGAGGTCTAGGAGTGGACACTCAGGGCACTCAGGTCTCTGAGCTTTACAATGATATCGCCCGAAAAAAATCAATCGATGATGGGTTTCAGACCATCTTTCTTTAGGAACGATCCTCATTAACGTTTTCTCCACTTCCAGTACACTGTCTTTCCATCGACAAATTCCTAGACGTTTTGATACACGCTCGACATGTGTATCAACAGCGATAGCTGGCTCACCGAATGCGACCGAGACGATAACATTGGCCGTTTTCCGTCCAATTCCAGCTAATTTTAATAATTCTGCGTGATTTGAAGGAAGTTCCCCTTCGTAATCTTCAATTAACTGCTGACATAGTTTTCGTATATGCTTCGCCTTATTACGATATAATCCAATTGAGCGAATGTCATTTTGTAACTCTTCGATTGATACAGCTAAATAGTCTTCTGGATGATGGTATTTTTGAAATAGATGAGGCGTTACTTTGTTAACGAGTGCATCTGTACATTGTGCAGATAAAATCACGGCGATAGCTAACTCGAAAGGATTGTGATGGTGTAATTCACAATGCGCCTCGGGAAACATCTCACCAATGACATCTAGCGCTTCGAGCGTTTTTTGTTTACTTAACATGAGCCCTTCCCTTTCTCCTCCTTATTATTTTTCTAACCAATTATACAAAGGAAATGTCTGTTGCACTTGATTTTCTTTCTCTTTCACAGGACGTTGATAGCCTTTCGTATGAGAACGAATTTTTTCACCATGTGCTTTTGCCTGTTCTAATGTAGTGATGCCCTTTTTCTTCCAATCAAATAAGATACGATCAATGTAACGGAAATTTAGTTTGCCAGAAATCACAGCCTCTCGTAGAGCGCCTTTGATTAGCTGTACCGAATGGTGATCTTCTTCCAACCATAGGGATAAGGTTTCACATTCGATCGGAGATAATGGTCGACCAAATTCATTCTCGAATATCGTATACAAACTCTCTTCCTCTTGTTGATTGGGTTCAGCTTCCGTTTTACAATACTCAGATACCATTCTTTCCCATAATGGATCAAGGGAATAGCTTTCGGAATAAAGGTGATGATCATTATTTTGTTCAATAGCTAAATAGCCTTGTTGAATAAGCTGTCTTAATAATTGAGCACATTCCGTCCTAGTTAATGTCATTTTATGAGATAGATCTTCAAGTGAAGGAAAGCAAATTCCTTTTATAATGAATGCATGTAATTGGATAAGTAACATACAACTCTTTTCATTCAGACCCATTGTTTTATATGTCTCTAATAATAACGTTGGAATCATAATATTTCCATTCAAGATCATTTCTTTTAACTTTTTATTCTCCATCATTCGACACCTCTTATGCCATTATAACATGCTAAAAGTATGGATTGTGACTCATATGATTAATAAATAAAAAGAAGAATGATTAGAAATATTGTATAAATGAAGGATGATGTTTAGGTTATAGTACAATAAAAACCCCACATTGTGAGGTTCTTAGAGGTTGTTCAAAAAGCCACCAAATGATAAGCTGCGAATCTCGGCGTTGGCTTGTTTTTCCGGTCCTCATGTAGTAAAAACCTACATTCCGGTCCTCAAAACGGCGCCGCCTTGATCTTCTTGCTTCTAATTTGTCACCTTTTTGAACTCGCATACAAAGGTTGTTCAAAAAGCCACCAAATGATAAGCTACGAATCTCGGACGCTATCCAAGAGGATCTTCAACTAAAATCGCTCACGTCCTGTGGCTGGCGTTGAAGCTACCACATCCTGTGGAATGCCGGTCCTCAAAACGGCGCCGCTCTTTTCTTCTTGCTTCTAATTTGTCACCTTTTTGAACACAAACTTTTATTGTATTAAGGATAAATACGGTTTAATAATCTAGGGAATGGACTTGTTTCCCTAATATGTTCAATTCCACAAACCCATGCGACGGTTCGTTCAAGACCTAAACCGAAACCTGAATGTGGAACCGAGCCATATTGTCGAAGTTCCAAGTACCACTTGTATGCAGGATCGGTTAAATTATGCTCTTCATATCGTTTCTTAAGAAGCTCTAAATCGTCAATCCGTTGACTACCTCCAATAATTTCTCCATATCCTTCTGGAGCGAGGAGGTCTGCACAAAGAACTACTTCCTCACGACCCGGCTGTGGTTTCATATAGAATGCTTTGATCGCAGTTGGATAATTGGTGACAAAGACAGGAAGATCGAAACTTTCGGCAATCGCCGTCTCATGAGGTGCCCCAAAATCCTCACCCCATTCTATATCATCAAATCCTTTATCTTTCAACAATTTAATCGCATCATCATAAGTGATTCGTGGGAACGGGGCTTTAATTTTTTCAAGTTTACTGATATCTCGGTCAATGGTCTTCAAATCCGTTGGACAATTTTTAAGGACGGATTGAATGAGAAAAGAGACATAATTTTCTTGAATAACAAGACTTTCTTCATGATCAGTAAAAGCCATCTCAGGCTCAATCATCCAAAACTCAATTAAATGGCGACGTGTTTTTGATTTTTCAGCACGGAAAGTGGGTCCAAATGAAAATACTTTACCAAAGGCCATCGCGGCTGCTTCCATATATAATTGACCACTTTGAGACAAATAAGCATCACGGTCAAAGTATTCAGTATGGAATAAATCTGTTGATCCTTCAGCTGAACTTCCAGTTAAAATCGGTGGGTCAATTTTAATGAAGTCATGATGATTGAAAAATTCATAGGTTGCTCGAATGATTTCATTTCTAATTCTTAATATGGCATGTTGTCTTGAGGATCTTAACCATAAATGGCGATGATCCATCAAAAATTCTGTGCCATGTTCTTTTGGTGTGATTGGATAATCTATGGCATATTGTATAATGTCGATATCTGTCACCGTGAGTTCAAATCCAGATGGAGCTCGGTCATCTTTACGAACGAGACCTTTAACATATAATGAACTTTCTTGTGTTAGATGTTTTGCCGCTTCCCAGGCTTCCTCCGATACTTCTTTTTTGACAAGAACGCCTTGGATAAAACCTGTACCATCCCTCAATTGTAAAAATTGAATTTTTCCACTGGAACGTTTATTAGCTAACCATACGCCGATCGTCACTTCTTGATCGACATATTGGCTGACTTTTGAAATGGTTGTTTTTAACATAAATATGACCTCCAATTTCTAAATATGCAAAATATGTTGTATCTCTTCCCCATCATCAAAAGTTAAAGAGACATAGTTGTAATGTTTATGATGATCGAGAAACGTAATTTCCCATATTGGAACATCATCTATTGCCCCAAGTTTAACTGAAACAACTTTCAAGGTGTCATACTTAAGTGCGTAGAAAATACTTAAGGCTTTACTTTCTGTTATGCCATCCTTTACTTTTCTTTCAATGTAACTCCCCTTCTTTGCATCGGGCACCCATAGATAAACATCCTGACCCTTTCTCTTAGTTTTAATTATGTGATAAGGAGTTTTACCATTGTAGTAAGTCACATCTGAAATTTGTGAAGATGAAATCTTGTAATGTTTTTCTGCCTTCTGTACGGCTGTTTTTTCTTCTTTATTTTTATAAGTGACTGTTTTGTGATAAGTTATCCATGATTGTGAAATGACCACTATAACAATAATTGAAACGATAATTATAATCCATTTTTTCAAAATATCACCTTTTATGTACTTAAATCTTGTTAAATTTAGTTTTAAAATACGACTCTCCCTTATATAGAAATGACATCTCTGCCATTCATATCCTCCTTTACGTAAAATCTGTTAGACATAGTTCAATGGAAAAAGGTCAAACTATGATTACCCTACTTTAAAGGGAAAAATGATTCCTAACTCACACGCTTTAAAACGAAACCTATTCTCGGTTTCGTTTTTTTACATAAATGTAACTAAACTCTGTCTGCGCAAATGACAAATTGACCAGTGAAAAAAGTCGACCAAAGTTTCAATTGAACGATTTATCCAGCCTTAACGGGAAGTAAAGACCCCCACTGATGGAAGTTTCACTTTATCCTAATCATTATATCACGAATTAACCCCAATTATCATGGTATGGAGTAGACTCGATAATCATTTGGTGATAACAGGATTAATACAGTCCCTGTTTCCATTAAGTTATAGACATCAATAAAGTTAGATTGTAACTGTCGACAAAGTTCAGGGCTAGCCCGGTACCCTTTTTTCTTGAAAATCACAACCATTTCTGGGTCTAATTGATTTATCCAAGTTGAATCCAGTCTTGATTTTAACCCAAAATGGTCGATTTTAATAATATTGGCTTGGGGAGTTTTTTTATTTGTCCATTCGAAGGGTACACTTAAATAATACATGTGTTTACGACCATAGGATAAGAGTAAATTCGCTCCTTCAGGGCGCTCATTCATCACATCTATTTTTAGTTTACCGATATTCTTCAGTTTAGAGAATGTTTGATCTTTGCTAATTAATTTAGGTGCTATGTATTGTTTAATATGGTATTTTTTTACCAAGATATCTTTATTTCCCGTATAGAGCCTCCCCACTTTTGTGATGATTAAGGCATCTATCTTTTTTACTCCATACTTATCTAACCAATTAAACAACTCGTTTCTTGAACTTTTTGCACCTGTATTAATCAATGTTGTTCGGTTGGCTTCTTGTATTAATGTTGCTTCACCGTTTGATAACTTTAAAAAACTAATCGCAATTTGATCATTTTTAAAATGAATGACCACTTCTTTCTTTGCATATGTAAGAGAGGCATAACTAAATAAAAAGCAAAGTAAACCTATAATCCAAGCAAATCTTTTCATCATTGATCCCCCGTTCATATGTAGTTTGCATATGAACGGGGGAATTTATAACATCACTTTAAACTATGAAGACTTTTTCTTTAGATACCAATTAAATTGAACCTTTTCATTAATAAAGTGAAACTTCCATCAGTGGGGGTTTTCTTCATCCCCCACCTATCTTCTTTGAATACTCAGAATCTTGAGGTGGGGGTCTTACTGCCCGTTAAGGCGGGATAAACGGTGCGCTCTTTTTCCCCATTTTTTATAGACTGAATGGTATTATCCTCATTCATGAAAGCCACGATAGGTTCATAATCACGACATTGTTTATCGTCAATGACCGCATAGGAAATAATAATAATTGTATCTCCTTCTTGAACGAGTCTAGCAGCAGCTCCATTTAGACAAATGGTTTTTGACCCCGCTTCACCTTCTATCACATAGGTTTCTAACCGAGCACCATTGTGATTATTGACAATTTGAACTTTTTCATTAGGTAAAATGTTTGTTGCCTCTAAAATATCACGATCAATCGTAATACTTCCCATATAGTTCAAGTTAGCTTCCGTGACTGTTGCACGATGAATCTTACTTTTCATCATATGTCTTAGCATAACCCAATGCCTCCTTAGGTGCAGGAATCATAAGAATTCGATTATCAATTAATCTTGCTTGTTTGTACTTCACGGCACAGGCGATAATCACTTGTCCTGAAAGCTCAGCAGCGGGTTTAAGTTCTGGATAGCGAAGGATATCAACGTAATCAACTTCTCCAAGAATTAAATTTTCATAAAAATAACGAGTGATGGAGCTTTTAATCACGTCAGATGACTTTTCACCTTTTTCAATGAGACTCTCACCTAACTTCAAGGCACGGTTAAGATGTAAAGCCTCTTTTCTTTCTTCAGCACTTAGTTTACTGTTACGTGAACTCATAGCTAAGCCATCCTCTTCACGAATCAGTGGACAAGGAAAAAGCTGAATTTGAAAATGAAAATCCTGAATAAGTTGCTGAACAATCGCCACTTGTTGAGCATCCTTTAAACCAAAATAGACGTGATGAGGTGAAACAATATGAAATAACTTGGTTAGAATTGTCGCAACCCCATCAAAATGTCCAGGCCGTTTTTCTCCGCATAATACGTCGACGCCTTGAGTGACATGAACCAAGATAGGATTATCTAGAGGGTACATGTCTGTTACACTCGGGCTAAATAAAACGTCTGCACCAAGATCTTCAACAAGTTTTGCATCTTCGTCTAGGGTTCTTGGATAGGTTTCATAATCTTCATTCGGACCAAATTGAGTAGGGTTAACAAACACACTTACGACAACAAAATCAGACGTTGTTTTAGCTTTATTGATTAATGACGCGTGTCCCTTATGAAGGTTTCCCATGGTTGGTACAAAACCAATCGTCTTTCTTTTCTCTCTTACCTCTGCCGCCAACTTTTGCATGTCTTCAATTGATGTGATGATGTTCATTTTGAATCTCCTCCTTTTAATGCGTGTAAAACTTGATCATCCAAATGAAAGACATGTTCTGACGTTGGGAAAACAGATTCTTTAACTTCTCGTATATAATCTAATATTCCGTCACGAGAAGTTTTTGAAAGATCAGCATAGGATTTTGCAAATGAAGTCAATCTATCCGTTCCATATTTTAAGACGTCGTGATAGACAAGGACTTGTCCGTCTGTATATCGACCTGCACCAATTCCAATGACTGGAATTGTTAATTTCTCTGTAATTAAGGTTCCAATGGGTTCAGGAACACATTCAAGCACAAGCGCAAATGCACCGGATTCTTCCGCAGCAATGGCATCTTGTATTAATTTTTCAGCAGATTCTAGATTCTTTCCTTGTACTTTGTATCCTCCCATGGCACCAACAGATTGCGGAGTTAGACCAAGATGTGACATGACTGCAACACCGGCACCCGTCAACCTTTTAATCATATGAAAAACGTCGCCGCTTCCCTCTAATTTAAGAGCATGTGCTCCGCCGCTTTGAATCAACTTTCTTGCTGTTTGTATCGTATCAGATACGGTTCCATGATACGTTAAAAAGGGCATGTCAGTAACAATAAAGGTGTTTTGTGCCCCGCGCTTAACCGCTTTTGTATGAAGAATCATTTCATCCAATGTGACATCAACAGTCGATTCATAGCCATGAACGACCATTCCAACTGAATCACCCACGAGGATTAAGTCAATCCCTGCTTCTTCAGCACCTTTAGCTGACGGATAATCATAAGCTGTCAACATGGCAATTTTCTCGTGATTCTTTTTCATTTTTTGAAAATGGGTTATTGTTTTCAATCGTTTTCCTCCTTGTTATTAAAAAGAGGACTGGTAAAAAAAGATCATGACCTCATGTCTCTTAATTAGTGTAAAAAAAGAAAAAGCCCACACCTTTAACATCTTATCATTTAAGATGACTGGCGAAGACAGAGGTATACCATTTGACTTAAAAATCGCGAATAAAAACGCTTTTATAGTCAAATTGTTCTTATTTAAATACCATCCTCTGTCCAAGTCCATTCTCTGGATCATGGCAGACTATTTGGGGTTTTGTTATCAAACACATGGTGCCGCTTCTATAAATGAATGCAGCCCTTATCCTTACCTGTGTTGATGACTATCTACCCATTGGTAAGTATACAGAAGATAGGATGATTTAGCAATATCAGAAAGAGGATGTTCAAAAAGCCACCAAATGATAAACTGCGAATCTCGGCGTTGGCTCTAAGAGGATCTTCAACTAAAAGCGCTCACGTCCTGTGGCTGGCGCCTGAAGCCACCACATCCTGTGGAAGGCAGGTCCTCATGTAGTAAGAACCTACATTCCGGTCCTCAAAACGGCGCCGCCTTGATCTTCTTGCTTCTAATTTGTCACCTTTTTGAACTTGCATATAAAGGATGTTCAAAAGCCACCAAATGATAAGCTGCGAATCTTCGCCGCTTACTTGTTTTTCCGATCATAGTAAACATCGCCTTACTGAAATTAATACGTTGGTTGTTAAACGTTCGTGTATTTTTTTATGTGTAAATGGTAATCATTGAAATAATCATCTTTTATAAAATTTTGTAATCGATTTGGGGTTTATTATGGATAATCAACTTAAAAAACAAGTGGAAATTAACATTGAAGAAAATATAGTCTATCTTAAACATGAACTCGGCGTTGGAAAGAACTTTGATGTTATTCATTTAGATGTTGAGTATGCTGAAAAGAAAATGGCCATGTTTCTAGTAGATGGATTAATTAACGATAATCTCCTTCACCTCCTATTGAAATTTCTCGCAAAGGTAAAAAAAGAAGAGTTAAAAGGAAATACATTAAAAAAGCTTCTAAGATCAGAAATTCCTCACGTTGAGGTCAGTTCAAATGACGATTTAAATCAAGTGGTTGATATCATTTTGACAGGTCAAACGGCTCTTCTCGTTGATGGCATTAACGAAGTTATTGTAATTGATGCAAGAACGTATCCCGTCCGTGGACCGGAAGAACCTGACACAGAAAGAGTCGTTAGAGGCGCTCGTGATGGATTTGTTGAAACCATCGTATTTAATACCGCTTTAACAAGAAGACGAATTCGCGATCGTACATTAAGAATGGAATTTTTACAGCTTGGGCGTCGTTCAAAAACGGACATCGTCATTTGTTATATTGGAGACATCGCAGATCCCGAGATGGTACATAAACTAAAAGAAATACTTTCAGACATCGATACTGATGGTCTTCCTATGGCTGAAAAAACGATCGACGAGTATATATCAGGGGGTTACTGGAATCCGTTTCCGGTTGTCCGGTTTACTGAACGTCCTGATACAACAGCAGCCCATCTATTTGAAGGGCACATCTGCATCTTTGTTGATGGTTCCCCATCTGTCATGATTACGCCTGTCACTTACTGGCATCATCTGCAACATGCAGAAGAATACCGAAACAAACCTTTAACAGGCGCTTATTTAAGGTTTGTACGATATATTGCTGTTTTTGCCTCTATTTTTATTATGCCTCTGTGGTATTTACTAAATTTAGAGCCTGGTTTAATACCCGATCAGTTCGATTTTATTGGTCCGAATGACAAAGGTCAAGTACCACTTCTACTCCAATTTCTACTTGTTGAAGTTGGAATGGATATGTTACGAATGGCGGCGATTCATACCCCTACAGCCTTAGCTACCGCCCTTGGACTTGTTGCAGCCCTAATGATTGGACAAGTCGCTGTTCAAGTTGGTCTATTTACGAATGAAGTTATCTTGTATTTTTCTATTGCCGCAATCGGAACATTTGCTACACCTAGTTATGAACTCGGCTTAGCCAATCGGCTTGTACGTATTGTCTTGCTTCTTTCAACAGCTTTGTTCCACACACCAGGTTATGTTATTGCATCAACGATATTTATTATTCTATTAGCACGTATGCAATCCTTTGGTGTTCCCTATCTCTGGCCGTTCATACCATTTAATTACAAGGCTTTTCGAGATATATTGGTTCGCGCGCCAATGCCATTGAGAAATCGGCGACCGCGTATTCTTAAGCCTAAAGATCCTGACAGATAATCAGGCTTCTTTCCGGCTTTGAAAAACCGAGTAACGGGCAAATTTTTGTGGATGGTCAACCACTAGAGGGTCTAAATCATAAAGCATGTATGATGTTTCAAGATGGTCGGCTTCTCCCTTGGAAACGTGTGTTAGAAAATGTGGAGTTAGGGTTAAAAGGAAATCATCGAGAGGAAGCCATCGAAGCTTTAAAAAATGCAGGACTTGACCATCGCCTAACGGAATGGCCTTCTAATTTATCAGGAGGGCAAAAACAACGAGTTTCCCTGGCACGGGCTTTGATTCACAAACCAAGCTTGTTATTACTAGATGAACCACTGGGGGCTTTAGATGCGTTGACTCGCCATGAAATGTAAATTCTGATTGATAAAATAAGAACTAAAACAGGTTTTACAGCATTACTAGTCACTCATGATGTAGAGGAAGCCGTTCTGCTAGCGGATCGTGTTATTTTACTTCAGGATGGATCGATTGCCCAAGATATACAAATTCCAATCTCGAGACCTAGGCAAAGAAATCATCCCGCCTTCTCACCATTAGTGAATCAAATATTAAATCAAATTTTAGGTCGAACTGATAAAGATATCATGATGATTTGATCGATAATTTTAGCCGACCGTCCCATGTGAGAATGGAACAGGTCGGCTCTTATTTAAGAAAACCCCCACTGATTGATTTCACTTTATCCTAATATTTATGGGAATTATATGACATTCTCTTAAGTTAATCAGAATACATTAATAAAAGAGGACGAGTCATCATATCTCATTTAATGTTAGGATGATTTTATTTGAAAAGGCATAATACGATTTACATAATGAGTTATTTGTCGAAAAAATACATATTGATTTTTATAGGTGCCGTCATTCAAGGTTTTTCTATGGGTGTTTTTTTATTCCCTAATGCGATCCCAACGGGCGGAGCAGCTGGAATAACCGTATTACTTAATTATTGGATTCATGTACCTCTTAGTTTGACATTATGGATATTAAACTCATCTGTGCTATTATTCGCCTATCAATATTTAGGTGGTGGGTATGTTGTTGGAACCCTTTTCGGTATTACAGTAACATCCGTTTCTATCGATGTTTTTGGGAAATTTTTGGACACGCCTTTTTCTAACGTCTGGATTGACATGTTTGTCGGTTCAATATTTTTTGGTATTGGTATTACCTGTCTATTAAGGCAAGGAGTTTCCAATGGAGGAATCGGTGTCATCGCCTATATTATATCGAGATATCGACATATTGATCCTGGAAAACCCATGTTTTGGATTAATGGCTTTATTTTTGTGATTACAGCTTATGTGATCGATTGGCAAATCGTTATACAAGCCATTCTTTGTCAATGGATTTCCTCAAAAATTATCAATTGGTTATATAATCTTTCTGTTGAGGTGAAGGCACCATCTTTAGCTTGGCGTAAAAAATAACCATCTTAGGGGTGTAGGGGTTGTCTTCTAAACACTACCTAAAAGTTTATCGACCCCCAACCGGTTCTAAAATCGTCAAATTCTTCTCTTTTTTGCCTCTTTTTCCTTTTTTATTTTTACCTGTTTGTTCTTGTTCGTTATCCTTGACACGGATCAAAAACAAAGCAAGTACGCCCACTAAAAAGGTAAATCCAGCAATGGATAAAAACATCCCCATTCGGGACCATGAAATTAACCAACCAAAAACAGGTGGACCAACAGCTACACCAAGAAAACGAACGGATCCATAAAGGGACGTGACAAAACCTCTTCTCTCTTTTCCTACGGCTCCAGTAATAAAACTGTTGATACACGGAAGAATTAAACCAGTTCCGACACTGCTTATTACAAGGACCGATATAAATGGAACAATGCTTTTAAAAAAGCTTAAAGAACCATAAGAAATTGTCACAAAAATAAAACCTAAGATGATCAGCTTTTTCATCAGCTTTTGGTTTTTACCAATTTTGCTTCCTGTGATATAAGACGTTGTACACATCACTAATAGCGGGATAGCTAGGACAAGGCCTTTTATAACACCATCGATATGATATGCTTTTTCCAAAGTATCGGATAAATAAAAAAGGATACCAAATAAGGTGAATAAACAGGTTGCTCCAGCAAGGTAAGCCGTAAGAAGCCATTTTCCTTCTTGTTTAAAGACACCTAATAATCCTTTAACGTATTCGCCAAACTTTGGTGCCTCTTTCTTCTTCTTTTTTTCCTTAATAAAAATCCACGTAAGAATAACGGATACAAGAACGACGGCAGGAAATGCAAAGAAGACACCATACCAGACAAGTAATGCAACTAAAGATCCTAGTATAGGTGATAATACCTTACCAAAACCATTTGATGCCTCGACCAGTCCAAGGACTTTACTTTCTTCAGATCCTTTAAATAGATCTCCTGTTAAAGCCATGGCTATTGGCGCTGTCCCTGATGCTCCAATGCCTTGAAGTATTCGTCCAACGATGATCCATATATAAGCATTTGTAAACATGGCTGCAGCAAAGCCTGCCAATATTCCTCCTAATCCATACAATATCAACGCCGGAATAATAACCGCTTTTCGAGAGAAACGGTCTGATAAGTATCCAAGGATAGGGATAGAGATGGCTGCTACAGCAGAAAAGGATGTTATTGTTAAACTGGTTTGAAATGAATTAAGTTTTAATTCGGATTGCATTTTTGGCAATATAGGAATGAGCATGGAATTCCCTAAAGTCATGATTAATGGGATAGATCCTATTGCTGCGATTACCATTGCCGAAGGTTTTTTATTAGTCATTATGAATGATCCTCCACATCAATTAACTATTTTCCATGTTAGATTGTCCTTTGTGTAAAAACTTATTCAGTGATTAAAATGAGAAGTTTTTTCTTTTTCGTTATCGGATCATAGAGAATAGCTGGGTTTCGTCTTTTGATCATAAAACACATTTTTAGATAGTCGGATGTATGAAGTATAATGAGAGGGTTTTAAGGAGAAAATACTCCTTATTCATATAAAGGAGCAGAGTTCATGAAGTTATTTATCGAGCATATTTTAGATCATATTGAACAAATAGGAAAAAGAAATGAATTTACAGTTTCTCTTTCTTCCACAAAAAATGAAGATAATTATTTACGGGGCGTCCTACAATTTTTTGATGATATGTTTAATGTTCATTACGTTGTCTTTTTCAGTTATCCAGAAGAACACCCAAACCTCAACTATATCTTCTGGATTCTTGATAAAAAGGGAAATGAACAAACAATAGAAAAAGATGGATCTAAAGAAAAAATGCTAGAAGTTGTAAAAGAATTAGCAATTAAAGAAGTCCACGTGAATCTTGCTAAAGGCAAGGATATTCGTAAACTTTTTAAAGAGTTAGAAAATGTAATGGCGAATGAAAAGAAAGGATCCTAAAAGTATTCTCTCTCTATGCAACCATGGCTCAGTTTACTTTTTTAAAATAGAGAGTTTCGATATGTAGTATGAGTAAGAAGAGTCAAATAATTTTAACTACTTCTTACTCCATAAAGGATGAAAGCTATTCCTGTAAAAATCCACAAAATTTTAATAAAAGAGATTTTATCAGCTATCCCTATAAGTCCAATGGATGTTGTTGCTATGAGAATCAGTGGACCAACGATGGCTAAGGAGCTATTTATAACCAGTGCTTTATCTATTTGATTGACCTTTAACATGAGAATGGCTGCTATAATTTCAATACTACCTGATAGAAATCTTAAAGTGGCCATACCTAATACTGCTTTCTCAAATAATAAAAACATAAGTTTGCTCCCCCATTTTTCCGAATTTCATTCTATTATATGCAGGAGTTGGATTTATAGGACAGGTTTTTCAAATGAGATGTAGCATGATTTGGTTAAAATTATGGGATGTATCCTTATATAGGAAATCCGCCTGAATAACTAAATGCAATAAAGAAAACTTGTAAAGGCGAAGACAGAGGCTTAGTTGCGTATACTTTATGCCTTAAATTTTTCTTAGAAGTGCAAAAAAAAAAGAGGGCTCATGACCTTCCCCTCTTTCATTTAAGCCTTATTTTATTTCAATGTCTGCGGAATAAATTTTGTGAATAGAACCTTGATCATCTTCTAGTAAAAGCGCACCCTCTTCATCTATCCCCTTAGCGAGACCAGTTAAGACTTTTCCATTAAATAATCGAGCATTGATCCGTTTACCAATACTCACAGCATGGCTCTCCCACATCCATTTAATAACCGAGAATCCTTCGTCTAAATAGCGCATATAAAGATCTTCAAAATAAAAAAGGATCGTTTGAACAATTAATGACATGTCATGAGATTTTCCAGTTAATGTTTTTAAGGATGTGGCAATGGAACGTATTTCTTCTGGAAAATCATTTTTATCGGCATTAATATTCATCCCCATACCAATAATGACAGCTTTAACATTTGTCCCTTCGGTTTGCATTTCCGTTAAAATACCCACCATTTTTTTGCCCTTGACAAGGATATCATTTGGCCATTTAATATCTGTTTGAATACCCGTTACGTCTGTAATAGCTTTCACAACGGCGACCGCGGCAATAAGTGTTAATTGAGGAATTCTATTAATGGACAGCTCAGGTCGTAATATCAAACTCATCGCAATTCCTTTCCCTTTCGGCATAGACCAAATACGTCCTAGTCTGCCGCGTCCAGTCGTTTGATGACTCGTAATGACCAATGTGCCATGTGGTGCCCCATCCTCAGCTAAGTGTTGAGCCTCTTTTTGGGTCGACCCGATGGAATCAAAGTAGATCAAATGTTGTCCTAGTTCTTTCGTTTTTAAGCCAACTAGAATTCGAGCTTCACTTAATTCTTTTGGTGTTGAAAGGAGTCGATAGCCCCTCTTTTGAATGGCTTCAATCTTAAAACCTTCAGATTCTAGTTCTTTGATATGTTTCCAAACGGCTGTCCTAGAACAGCCAAGGACATCACAAATTTTTTGCCCAGACAAGTGAGTATCAGAATGATTTAATAACATGTCCAGAATTTTATGTTTAGTTTTTTTTACTGTAATAGCCATTGTTTGATGTCCTCCCTTCTATTTATGAGTTGACCCGACAGGATACGTTTTTCTATTTGTTCAAGCTTATGTGCGATCCAAGGTCCGCTTTTTTTGTTCAACCACTTTATAAGATCATGACCTGTTACAGAAACATCTTGACGATGATGTATCGGCATCTTCTTCCATAATTGATGGATCCGTTGGTCTTGCATTGAATAATGAGAGTAAAAGACATAGTTTAAGCGCTCTATAGCAAGGGCTTGTTCGAGTCCGCTTTGATACAAAGAATAGACATCCCACGGTTTTTGAGCCTGCTCTTGAAAGACGGATTTTAGTTTAATCATTGCTTTCCTTAAAGAACTGGACATTTTCCATTTAGAACAAAATTCCTGAACGTCTATTTGAAGCGCCATTAAAAAAGCACACCAATGTTCAGCATCACTTTGAAGGACGATAAGTTTCCGCTTGCTGTGGCTAAGAATGTCCTCTCCTTTATTCTCACAGAGTAAAAGATGTTTATGACAATTTGTTTCAACAAGGTATTGTAATGCTTTTGATACCGCTTGTCCATGGAGGAGTTTGGTCATTTCTTGAGACACCCGTTCTATGGATACTTTGGACAACAATGGAGATGTTTCGTTAAAGGCTTGTCTTTCATGACGTCCAAGTGAAAAATCCAATTGGCTTAGAAAACGCAGGCCACGTAATAAACGTAGTGGGTCTTCATGAATTCGATCTAACGGGTTTCCTACCATTCGAATTTGTTTTAACTGACAATCTTTTTTCCCCTCATAGGGATCGATAAGAACCCCTTCTTTGTCTATTGCCATTGCATTCATGGTAAAATCCCGACGTTTTAAATCTTCTTGAATGGAGGAAACAAAGGTCACGTGATTGGGATGCCTAAAATCACTATACTCAGATTCAGATCGAAACGTCGTCACTTCATACCCTTCTCCTTGATAAATAACAAGAACAGTCCCATGTTCAATTCCCACAGGGACTGTTTTCTGAAAAAGATTTTGTACGATGTCAGGGGTAGCAGACGTTGTAATATCAATATCATGAATAGGCAAGCCAAGCATAGCATTCCTGACTGCTCCGCCAACGACATAGGCATCATAGCCATGATCATTTAATTGATTTAAAATAGGTAGGACTTTAGGAAAAGGAAATTGCAACATCTGCCACCTCTTTATCTATTAATTCACCGAGTAGACCTTTTATCCCACCTTAACGGCAAGTAAAGACCCCCACCTCGGGGATTCTGAGTAGTCAAAGAAGACAGGTGGGGGATCAACTGCCCGTAAAGGTCCGATTGGTTCAGCTAACCATCAGTTTCACTTTATTATACTTACTCATCTATCTAACGATTCATATTTACCAAGTACGTGATAATAGACGGATTCATACTGAGATAGAATGTGCTCAGTTCCAAATGTCGTCCGAGCCCGTTTGAAAGCTTGACTCGCCATTTTTTCATGTAAACCTGGATTTTGAAGTACTTCAAGAGCTCTTGAGGATGCTGCTTTTATATCTCCACATGTAACGATAAAGCCTGTTTCTCCATCTACAATGACTTCTGGAATGCCCCCAATGCGTGTTCCTATAGCAGGGACTGAACAAGCAGCTGCCTCTAAGAGGATTAAGCCAAAGCTTTCTTTTTCAGATAAAAGGAGAACAAGATCACTTATAGATAATAAGTCAGCCACATTTTCTTTTTTCCCTAGGAAAAGGACGTACTCCTCAATTCCAAGATCTCGCACCATATCTCGTACGATAGGAAATTCGGGACCTTCACCGATAAGCACTAATTTTGATGGCAGTTGATCATGAACGTTTTTAAAGGTTTGGATAATATCTGGTACCCTTTTAACACGCCTGAAATTAGAAATATGAATAAGGACTTTTTCGTTCTCCTCAATACCAAGTTCTTTCTTTAGATCGGGTATGTCACGTCTGACATACGTATCTTCATCAACAAAATTATAGATCGGAACAATTTCCTTATTCGTATGTAGCATGTCTCTTGTCTGATGAACAAGATCTTGGGATACAGCCGTAACTGCATCGGATTTTTCTATACCAAAGCGAATCATGTCACTGAGTGATGGATCATCACCAAGAACCGTTATGTCTGTCCCATGTAATGTCGTGACAATTTTAAAGGCACCACCAGCCATTTCTTTAGCTAGAAAAGCACAAACAGCATGAGGCATTGCGTAATGTACGTGTAAGATATCCAACTTTTCTCTCAAAGCCACTTCAGCCATTTTGCTTGCAAGAGTTAAATCATACGGTGGATAACGGAAGACGGCGTATTGATTGACTTCTACCTCATGAAAATAAATATTTCGTGAGGGTTTTTCTAATCTAAATGGCATGCTGGATGTAATAAAATGAATCTCATGGCCTTTTTGAGCAAGTAATTTTCCAAGTTCAGTTGCAACTACACCCGAACCGCCGATCGTAGGGTAACACGTAATCCCAATCTTAAGCCCCATTACACATGACCTCCAACTATGTCACCTAGGGTTAAGGGTCTCTTTGTTATAAAACCTTCGGCGTATGTGACATTAATTTCTTTTCCAAATAATCGATCACGACTTTTGACTGTTTCTATATATCCGTTTGTCAGCGGCGTGTCCACTCCGTTAGCCGGTTCGAATTGACTTTCATAGGCCCCAAGTGCTGCCAGTTTTTTTTCGTAAACATCTGATATATTAACAACAAAGTCTGGATTATGAAACCCATTGATAAAGTAATAATAAAGTTCTTTAGGCCTGAAACTAGGCAAATTCAGATTAGCCGTATATTTTTTTATTCCTGCCGAAAAGTAGGCTTGATCAACCAAATGACCACAATCACCATGGTCTGGGTGACGATCTTTATCGTATGGGACAAAGATCACTTTAGGTTGATATTCTCGAATAATATCGACAATCACAGCACATTTTTCCTCGGTAAATTGGAGGCCACGATCTGGAAAACCACAATTTTCACGAACACGAAGATTCAATGCCACAGATGCTCTTTTGGCTTCCTTTTGTCTTAATTCAACATTGCCATTAGACGATAAATCAGCTTTTGTTAGATCGCAGATGCCAACTTTATAACCTTTTTGAGCATGTAAAGCCAGTGTTCCGCCCATCCCAATTTCAACATCATCCGGATGGGCACCAAAAGCTAAAATATCAAGTTGTCGTTCACTCATTCTTTTCTCTTTCCTTCTTCCTTATCATGTATTATCTCGCGCCAATGCAGGTCGTTTCGACTTAAAGCATGTATGACGAGCTCGGCTGAAGCCATATTTGTTGCGAGAGGGATTTGATAAACATCACTTAAACGCATCAAAGCACTGACATCAGGTTCATGAGGTTGGGCCGTTAATGGGTCGCGAAAGAAAAGAATAATATCCATCTTATTCGTTGCCACCATGGCGCCTATTTGCTGGTCTCCGCCAAGCGGCCCGGACTGAAAACGATGGATTTTAAGTGAGGTAGCTTCCATGATGCGTAGTCCAGTCGTTCCAGTCGCAAACAGTTCATGTTGCGATAAGATCGGTTCATAGGCTGTTGCAAAACGTACCATATCATCTTTCTTTTTATCATGGGCAATGAGTGCTATTTTCATCTTTCTACCCCTCTCAATCTAGAATGTTTTCAAGACCATATATGAGCGTGTTTAAAGTCATAACTGTTCTGACACTATAAGCAACACCAGTCATGAAGGATTGACGATTCATGGAGTCATGACGCAAGGTCAGTAACTCTCCATCTCCTCCAAGTAGAACTTCTTGGTGAGCAATAAGACCTGGCAAGCGAACGCTATGAATTCTCATGCCATCGAACTCTGCTCCTCTTGCACCAGGAATCAATTCTTTTTCCTCCGGATGCCCTTGATGTTTTTGTTCTCGATTCGTTTGTACGAGTTCAGCTGTTTTCACAGCAGTTCCTGATGGCGCGTCTTTCTTCTGGTCATGGTGCATTTCAATAATCTCAATGTCCGGAAAATATTTTGCCGCCATACTGCTGAATTTCATTAAAAGAACGGCACCAATAGCGAAGTTGGGAGCAATAATTCCGCCTAGCTGCTTCTCATCCATTTGTTTTTTAAATGTTTCAACCTCTTCACTTGTAAAACCCGATGTACCGATAACTGTTTTTATACCATAATCAATGGCCGCCTGAAGATGTTGCTTTCCAATCTCTGGATGTGTGAAATCAATCAAAACATCTGGTTTGACGCTACTAAAACACTGTTCAATATCAGTATATACCTTAGCATCTATCGATGAGAGATTTAAGAGATCGCCAATATTCTCTCCTTCATATTTATGATCAACGACTCCAACCAACTCAAACTCGGGAGTTCTTGCGATCATTTTTACTGTTTCAGACCCCATTCGCCCACGGGCACCGGCAACGACTAGTTTTGTTCTTTCTTCACTCATGATTTTTCCTCCTGTGCATCTATTCTTGTCCAACGATCCTTATCGCGTGTATTAAATTTAGTCATCACCATCTGGAACGATTTTTCCATATCGATATCTAAAGAATTGGCGAGACATGTTAAAACAAATAACAAATCTCCAAGTTCTTCGTCGATAGCCTTCTCACCTTCAGATGATTTTTTCTTTTTTTCACCATAATAATGGTTGATCTCGCGTGCGAGTTCACCAAGCTCTTCTGTCAAACGAGCCGTCATCGCAAGCGGTGAAAAATAACCTTCTTTAAATTGGCTTATGTATTCATCTACTTCTTTCTGCATTCCTTTAACACTTAACTCACTCAAATTTCTAGCCTCCCAAAACATCTACTACATGTAATATTAAGCAAAAAATGATGTGATGACAAATCTTTTGTCGATTGAACGTTAAGTTTCTTTCATATATAATTGAGTTTATGCCAATAATTAGTAATAAAAGGTTTAAATCAGTCTGATAAATCGTCTCTTATAAAAAGGAATTGAAATTATGAATGTATCGATAAAATTAAAAAATACCTTATTCATTATCGTTGGTTCTGCTTTTTTCGCTTTTGGACTTATTAACTTTAACATTAAGAACAAACTGGCGGAAGGCGGAATTACAGGAATCACACTCATTTTATATAACTTATTTCATATTGATCCAGCAATAAGCAATATTGTCATAAACATCCCCTTGTTCCTACTTAGTTGGAAATACCTAGGTAAAAGCGGCTTTATTTATACCTTAATTGGTACAGTTGGCTTATCCTTTTTCTTATATGTTTTTCAACATTTTTTACCTTTTAATATACCACTTTCCGGTGATATGACACTAGCTGCGTTATTTGCAGGTGTCTCAATTGGATCAGGGCTTGGAATTATTTTCAAGTATGGCGGAACAACAGGTGGCTCTGATATTGTTGCTCGGATTCTTTTCAAATATATAGGCTGGAATATTGGTAAAACCATGTTTCTTATTGATGCTTTGGTTATTACAGCCTCACTTATTTATTTGAATTTTGTTCAAGCTATGTATACCCTTGTTGCTGTTTTTGTGGCGTCAAGAGTCATAGATTTTATTCAGAAAGGCGCTTATGCCGCAAAGGCGGCTATGATCATCTCACAAAAAAATGATGAAATATCAAAAGTCATCATAAAAAATCTAGATCGCAGTGTCACCATACTCAACGGTAAAGGTGGTTATACGGGTCAACAAATGGGCGTTCTCTATTGCGTTGTCAGTCAAAGTGAGATTTTTAGATTAAAAAATCTTGTTAACCAAATTGACCCGCATGCTTTTGTTTCTATTCATGACGTATATGAAGTTTTCGGTGAAGGATTTACACTGGATTCGGATAAGAAACCGATAAATTGAAGCTTCTATCAGTGGGGGGTTTCTTCATCCCCCACTGATGGTTAGCTGAACCAATCGTACCTTTACGGGCAGTTGATCCCCTACCTAGGAATACTCGTTTTCGCTCATTACCTTGAGGTGGGTGTCGTTTATGCGGGATAAATCAAGAACCTCATGATGGAATTTCATTGTGAGGTTTTTTGCTCACTAATCATCGTTTTCAAACCAACTAGTCTAACCATCATCTATTGGTCATATACTCTCTGTAAATTGAGATCTAGTTATAGACGTCCTTTTAATTTAGATTCTTTGTCTATAAGTGTCTTAATAATCCAAATAAAAGTACTCATTTTGTTTAAAACAAGTGGACAACTGGAGGAATAGAAATGACCAAAATGAAAGCTGGGCTTTATACTGCTCCAAAACAGGTTGAGATGGCAACTTTGCCAATTCCAACGATAAAAAAAGACGAGGTTCTCGTGAAAGTTTCCTATGCCGGAATATGTGGTACGGATATGATGATTTACTTTGGAAAACACCCAAGAGCCAAATCACCTCTTGCCATGGGACATGAATTTAGTGGTGTGATTGAAAAAGTTCATCCTCTCTTCGTGGATGATTTTTCAGTTGGGGATCGTGTGGTTATTGAACCGACCCTAAGTTGTGGTTCGTGTGATGCTTGCCGCTCTGGCCAATATCATGTATGTAATACGCTTCAGTTAATCGGTATCGATCATCATGGTGGATTTGCGGAATACGTATCCGTTCCTGTTCATTGTCTTCACAAAATCCCTATGACTGTCACGGATGAACAGGCAGCTGTTACAGAACCGGTGGCTGTCGCTATACATACTGTAAGACGTTCTTCTCTTCAAATAGGAGATACAGTCCTAATACTAGGAGCGGGACCAATTGGTTTACTCATCGGTCTCGCTGCACGAAATGCTGGTGCCGGGGACATCATTATTTCGGATATTAGTCCTTTTCGCTTGGAAAAAGCGAAGGAACTAGGTTTTCATGTTGTTGACAGTAAAACAGAGGATGTCGTTCAAGTTGTTCTTTCCCAAACGAATGGTAAAGGCGCAGATGTCGTCTTCGAAGTAGCCGGACATCAAGCCACGATTGACCAAATGTTACCTGCCATTAAGTTTCAAGGTAAGGTGACGGTTGTAAGCGTATTCAAAAATAACCCACAAATCGATCTTGCTGCGATGCATTTTCGTGAATTATCATTAACCACGACTCGGTGCTATACTCATGATGATTTTAAAGCTGCTCTGCGATTGATGGAAGATGGTCGAATTGATGTCGCTTCTATTGTATCTCACGTTTTACCAATCGAAGAGATTAAAAAAGGGTTTGAATTGATGGAATATCCGGATGAATCTCTTAAAATACTTTTTCATCCATAAAAAAAGTAATACTGAAAAAAAATTGAGGTGGAAATCAATGAATCTATTTTCATTAAAAGGAAAAGTTGCCTGTATTTCTGGTGCGACACGCGGTATTGGTAAAGAAATGGCACTGGCTTTAGCAGAAGCTGGAGCTGACATTGCTCTTCTACAACGATCTGAAAATCAAGAAGTCAAAGAAGCCATCGAAACGATCGGGCGGACGTGCAAAATTATTATTTGTGATATGTCAAATCCAAACGATGTTAAAACAGCCATTCCTAAAGTTCTGAACGAATTTGGAACCATAGATATTCTTGTAAATAATGCAGGAATTCAAAGACGTTCGCCCTCTACCATCTTCTCAGAAGAAGATTTTGATGACGTTTTACAAGTCAATCTAAAGGCTGTTTGGCTTCTATGCCAACAAGCTGGAAAACACATGCTTGAGAAAGGTCATGGGAAAATCATTAATACGGCGTCCCTTCTCTCTTTCCAAGGGGGGTATACTGTTCCTGCATATGCAGCTGCAAAAGGAGGTGTTGCCCAGATTACCAAAGCGCTTGCCAATGAATGGGCAGAGCACAATGTGAACGTCAATGCCATCGTTCCGGGTTACATTGCAACCGATATGAATACAGCCCTTATTCAAGATCCTATCCGGAGTAAGCAAATTTTAGACCGTATTCCAGCTGGACGTTGGGGTACACCGGAAGATTTTAAAGGCTCCATTATTTTTCTTGCCTCTGACGCATCCAATTACATCCATGGTCATTTACTTGTTGTCGATGGTGGATGGTTAGGTAGATAAGCTAATCATCTATACTCCCTTTAGGGGGAGTAGGGACATGATCCCCACTGATTGCTTATCTTTTAAGATAAAGAAAAGATTAAGGAGGAATTAGTGATGCCCATTTTTATCGTTGCCTTAGGTGTACTGTTATTGCTCTTACTCATTGTCAAATTTAAGATCAATACGTTTATTGCATTAATTATTGTTTCTATTTTAGTTGCCCTTGGTCTTGGTATGGATATTACTAAAATTATCACATCAGTAGAAACAGGTGTAGGAGGTCAATTAGGTCACCTCGCTCTTGTCTTTGGGTTTGGCGCCATGCTTGGAAAATTAGTCGCTGATGCAGGAGGCGCCTACCGCATTGCGATAACGTTAATCAATCGCTTTGGGCGTAAAAAAATCCAAGTCGCCGTGGTCGTAGCCTCGTTTATCATTGGCATTGCTCTTTTCTTTGAAGTGGGGCTTGTCCTTTTAATTCCCATTATTTTTGCTATTGCTACTGAACTTGGTATTTCCATCTTGTATTTAGGAATTCCAATGGTGGCAGCCTTATCGGTTACACATGGTTTCCTACCACCTCACCCAGCACCAACAGCTATAACAGCCGCTTACGGCGCGAATATGGGGCAAGTTCTTTTGTATGGGCTTATTATTTCCATTCCTACAGCCATTGTTGCAGGCCCTCTATTTAGTAAAATTGCCATTAAGGTGATACCTAGCGCATTTGAACGAAAAGGGAATATCAAAGCCTTAGGAAAACAAAAAGAATTTAAACTTGAAGATACACCTGGATTTTTCATAAGTACAATCACATCCTTATTTCCAGTTATCTTAATGGCGTTAGCCACTATTTTCTCTTTAGCGGTTAAAGGGGATTCGACGCTTAAGAAATTTATCGAATTTATTGGTGCGCCAGGAACGGCCATGCTTATTTCACTCATCTTGGCCATATATACGATGGGAATTGCACGTAAAATTCCAATGAAAACGATCATGAATTCAGTTGAAATATCGATTAGCCAAATTGCCATGATGCTACTCATCATTGGCGGCGGTGGTGCCTTTAAACAAGTATTAATCGATGGCGGTGTAGGTGATTATGTTGCAAAAATGTTTAACGGAACAACTCTATCGCCTCTATTACTAGCTTGGATCATAGCGGCTATTTTACGTATTTGTCTTGGTTCAGCCACTGTAGCCGCATTGACAACGGCAGGACTTGTCACTCCACTCATGGTATCCGGTGCAGTGAACCCTGCACTAATGGTTCTTGCAACGGGTGCAGGCAGTTTAATAGCCTCTCATGTCAACGACGCTGGTTTCTGGATGTTTAAAGAATACTTCAATTTAAGTTTAAAAGAAACGTTTGGAACATGGACATTATTAGAAACCATCATTTCTATTGTGGGCTTAATTTGTGTCCTCATCCTTAGCTTGTTTATTTAAATTTAAGCGCCTTTATTCATGGATAATAGACTTTTTATCTTATAATCTTATAAGTCTATTATCAACCAATAATTGAACTATAGAGTGTCGTAAACAAATATAAAAGAAAGCTATAATGATTCCTCCTTCAAACTGTCGTTTCTAGCTTGTTTCTTACTGTCTTCTTTCTCCGTTTGAAACGTGGAGGGTTCTGCTCAATTACAAAAAACTTAAAAACGAATGAGTGGAGAGAAAGGTGATCACTTTTCTCTCCACTCATTTTGCCTTACCATCAATTCGAGCCAAAACATCTGTCTTATCAAAATGTATTGTGTTACCTTTTCTCTCCGCCTGTAACCCATTGGCATGCCGAAACCGTTAGCATTTCCGAGACCCATTGAGCATGAGCATCATCCGTGTCAAACGGGATACTGCAATCGCCGCTGAGGAGAATGCCTTGACGCCCGTTTTCTTCGAGCAGACGCTGCGTTTCAGCCTGAATCTCTTCTTTTGTGCCTTTGTAAAAGACACCGTTCACCGTATTCTCAAAACCACCCATCACCGTACGGCCATCAAAGAGTTTCTTTCCTTCTTTTAAGGAAACTCCTTCGACGTATGTGGCCCAGTGAAAGGCTTTTACTGGATAGTCCTTGTAATCACCTAGCCGATTCCGTTTGCCTTCAAAGCCGCAAATGTGGATGATATTGTAATCATGAACGTCTTGAACCGCCCGCAACAATTTAACCTCGCTTGGCTGAACATATTGCTGCCAGTGCTTCGTACTAATGTCCGCATCTTGAGGCTGCTGAACGCACAGATAGATGCCATCAATCCCCGATTCGTTCATCAATTTGGTACTCAAAACAATCAGATCATCGCTAAGCACGTCTAATACATCGGCAATTGCCTGAGGACCCTCTTTTAAAAAACGGTATATTTTTTCGGTATCCTTTTCAAAGATTTCAAAACGCAGACGCAGCTGATACCATGGAGAAAAAATATTGTAAAAGCTGCCAATTTCACCCTCATAATGGTCTACAATTGCCTTAACTGCGGCTACCTGCCGAGTGATCCAAGGATCATCCGGGTCAATGGGCTTAATCTTTTTCAGATCCTCCGGTGTTTCAAACTCGTTATCAATCACACTAGGATGCAAGAAGAATCCATCACTCATAATCTTCGTAAAATCAGGGTCGTAACGATCATAAAAATTCTGCTGGCGCTTAACCACCTCATCGATCACTGCTAAGTCACGGTATCCAAGAACTTGTTTTTGCTCATCTGATAGATAGTGATGCCAAAAGCCGGCTAACACTCGGTCCGTCGGCTTGTTATCCAACGTATCTAGTAGAATCTGATGTTTATTTTCTGCCACAACAGCCACCACCTGTCCTTATTTAGTCCTTTATGCTAAACGCCAGCCGCCATTTACGTGAAGACTCTGACCCGTGATGTAGCTCGCATCGTCGGAAATCAAAAAGGCAATTGGCTTCGCGACTTCAGACGCTTTGGCAGGTCGCTGCATCGGCACTTTTTTTCGGTATTTTTCAATGTTTTCCAGAAGCCGCTCATGCGTCATTTCCGTATCGGTAATGCCAGGAACAACCGCATTCACGCGAACATTCTTGGAAGCGCCCTCAAGTGCCAATGTCTTAGTCAGACTTGTCACGGCACCTTTTGAGGCAGAATAGGCATCGTAATCTAGGATACCGTCGAAGGCATCGATAGACGTCACGTTCACAATGCTACCAAAGCCCTGATCAAACAATTTTGGCAGCAGTGCCAGACTTGGATATAACGTACCATAGAAGTTGACGTCCATGATTTCCTTCCAGGATTGATCGTCATAGTCTAAAACGTCCGTCGTGTTGAAAATACCTGCTGAATTGACCAACCCGTCAATACGTCTGGTTTTTGAGTAGATTTCATCAAATACTTGTTGAACAGCATCCTTATCGGTCAATTCAAGTCGATAGGTTTGACTTTGAACACCATCACGAAGCGTCTCAGCCTGTACCTTAGCTAGACGCTCTCTATTACGGCCAATTAAATGGACGTTGTACCCTTGATTTGAGAGCTCAACTGCAGCAGCCCGGCCTATGCCGCTGCTTGCACCCGTCACAATGACATGCTTTTCTGTATTTGCCATAGTACCAGATCTCCTTCTTATTCGGCTTAAATCATGTTTTTAAAAAGCCTTACTGAACGTGTCATCCTTAAGTCTTCCTTGACAAGCAAACGGAGTATTGCGGCTGTTACTTGCTCACCCCGTAGTTGTTTTATTTTCAAACGTTCGCTAAGATGTCCGTTAAAAACGTTTTGGTCCGTTCTTCAGAAGGATTCTCAAAAATCTTTTTAGGAGATCCTTGCTCGACAATATATCCGTCAGCCATAAAAATCACTCGATTTGAAACATCACGGGCAAAATTCATCTGGTGTGTAACAACAACCATCGTCGTCCCTGAATTAGCCAGATCCTGCATAACTTTCAGAACTTCCCCAACGAGTTCTGGGTCCAAAGCTGAAGTCGGCTCGTCAAAGAAAATAACCTGAGGATTCAGAGCAATCGCCCTTGCGATCCCGACACGCTGCTGTTGGCCACCGGAAAGCTGTGATGGGTAGTGGTTCTGACGATCCGTTAGGCCAACACGTTCCAGTGCCTTCAGAGCAATTTTTTCTGCTTCACTTTTTTTCACTTTGCGGGCAACGATCAAGCCTTCCGTAATGTTCTGCAAGGCTGTTTTATTATTAAAAAGATTATAGTTTTGAAAAACAAATCCGATATTTCGTCGAATTGTGTGGATGTCTTTTCCATTTAATTTCTGGAAGTCGTTGTCGACTCCAGCAAAAGAGATGTGCCCGCCGTTAGCTTCTTCCAAAGTGGTAATCGTCCGCAAAAGCGTCGTCTTCCCGGAACCACTGGGCCCGATAATCGAAATGACATCGCCCTTGTTGACATTGATGCTGATTCCCTTAAGAATGTCATTGCCTGCATAGCTTTTCTTTAAGCCTTCAATTTTGAGCATGATTGGTCCTCTCGCTTTCTGTTAAATCTGTTTTTGCTTCTATTTCCGGTTGCTTGATACTAAAGGGAAGCCAGTTGAAGCCGGTTGTTTTCTTTGTTGGTCTTCGATATTTGCTGAAATAGCGCTCGAGCAGATAGAAGATCACTTCGGCACAATAACAGATGATCAGATAATAAACCCAAACCACTAAATAGGCTTCCAGAAAATTATAGTTGAAAGCAGCCTCCGTTTTTGCAATCGCAGTAATATCTTTAACAGACATAATAAAAGCTAAAGATGAATTCTTTATCAAGTATAAAGTGGCGTTGGCAATATTGGGCAGCGCAGAAATCAATGCTTGAGGAAAAATGATGCGCCAAAAGGTTTGACGTGGTTTCATCCCCACCATTAAGCCCGCTTCCATCTGCCCCTTATCGACCGTCTGCAGCGCTGATCGGAAAACTTCCGTCAAGGTTGCAATGCTGTTCAATGTAAAGACGATGTAGGCATAATAAATCGGATTGATGTCGAATGCTGCCTTGCCAATAATCGTATTCAACAGACTCGGAAACGCACTGTACACAATCAGAATCTGCGCAATAATCGGCGTTCCTCTAATTAGGGATACATAGAATTTCACAAATTGTTCCAAGACCTTTATTCGATAAATCCTGATTAATGCAAATAAGACGCCAATCGGCAATGAGATCAGTAAGGCAACCAAGACAATTTTCAGAGTAACGGGGACACCATGAATGGCTGTGTAGGCCACTTTTACCATAAAATCTGTATCTAATGACATTTAAGAGGCCCCCTTAAACTGCAATGGTTTTTCTTTTTTTCTGATAGGATTTCTCAACCAAGGACACGCCCTTGTCAATCGCCAGCGAAATCACCCAGTAGATTAAGGCTAAGGCGCAATACGTCTGCCAAGCATAGCCGCCCGAGTTATTGGCCACAATCATTTGTGCCTTGGAAACCATATCGACGACCCCGATAGTGAACGTCAATGCCCCTTCTTTTAGAAGGTTGACCACTGAATTCGCAAAGTTAGGCAGTGCCACGACAAAGGCTTGCGGCAAAATAATCCGATAAAAAGTCTGGAACGGGCTCATGCCGACGAGCAGCCCTGCCTCCATTTGCCCCTTGGAAATGGACTCATATGCCGAACGCATAATTTCAGATACCGGCGCTGAAAACAGTAATGTTAAAGCAATAATGACAAAGTACATGCGGTTCCATCCATCAATATTCGTATGGAACCAGCCATTAAAGAGAAGCGGCATGCCGTAATACACCAAGAAAATCATGATGATTGAAGGTGTTGCCCGAATGACACTCACGTAAATACCAGCGAGTACTCGCAAAATAACCGACTGACTCAATCTTGCCGCTGCAAGCAGCAACCCGAGCAAACTTCCCAAAATGATCGATGATAACGATACAATCAAGGTGATGTTAATGGCCGGCAGCAACTGACCTAAGAAGTTGACGATTAATTTGATATTTTCCATTTACAAACCCTCAACTTTCTCATTATTTAAAAGGCTGATCCAACAATTTAAAGTTATCCTGACCAAAGTATTTCTCTGAGAGTTCCGATGCCTTGCCGGATTTAATGATTTTCGTAATCGCCTTGTCATAAGCTGCAGCAAATTCCTTCTGATCCTTATTAAACAGTGGGTACGTCTTGATTCCGCCTAAAGTTACGTAGGTTAACTTGCCTTTTAAATCAGCGTTCGCGCCGTTTTTCTTTTCAACATTGGCTTCATACATTGGGCGGATCGCAAAAAATGCGTCGTAACGGCCTTCGTTGACCCACTTCAAAGCATCAGAAACAACGAACGTATCGGCACTGCCCAATTTGATCTTCGGATTATTATTCTTGTTATAATCAGCGATTACGGCATATTGTCCATTTTGCGGAGCGATCGGTACTAATTTACCGTTATTCTGGGCGAGCTTAGCCAAACCGCCGAACTTATCTTTATCTTTCGTGCGCACAACAAAGCCGGAGTCACTCACACCAAAGTAATTCTTTGGAAAGAGGTACGTTTTGGCACGATCCTCAGTATAGAAAATATTCTTAACACCGACTTGATACTTGCCGCTCTTTACACCGATTAAGACGTCATCGTCACTCGTGCCGACATAGTCAAATTTATATTGAGGCAATTGTTTATCCACTTCACGCATGATGGCGACATCATAACCATCACCTTGCTTCTTGTTGTTTTGATAAGTGATTGGGAAGTTAGTCGTTGCATAAGCAACTTTAATGACCTTTGGGTTGTCGGTACTAGCCTTATCGGAAGATGTTGATTTATCCGAACCACGACCTCCAAGAAAGTAAACGCCTCCGATGACTACGACGATTGCAGCGATGACACCGATAATAATTTTATCTAATTTTCTCATTTTGTTGTTCCCCCTTATTTAAATGTAAACTTTATGTTGCCAAAACCTAATGTTTGTTGTTTTAATTGATCCCCTGCACCGTCAAAATTCAGTTGAACGAGGTGGTTTTCCAATCCTTGCTCAAAAATCAATTGTCGATCGTGCAATTGGATTTGGTACCCGTTATCCGATCTTTCTGGTTTGGTTTCTAGTAACTGTCCCCAGACACCGGCCGTTTTTTCCGGATCAGGTACGTTGAAAATGGCTTGTCTAACGAGCAAATCTCCAGCAGCATGTTGGACAATCAGTCCTTGCTCCGTAAGTTTTTGCTCTCGAGCTTCATCACTGCCCTGCCATTGGATGAAAAATGGATAAGGCAAACCATCTATGGTGCCGTTGATAAAGAAAATCGACCAAGTGATCAGGTGCCCTTGTTCGTCCAACCGTTTGCCGACTTGGATGTCACCGGCATTGACCCCGGCTCCCTTCAAACGTGCATGCGTCGCTTCAATGTCCGATGTACGGATCGCGATCGTATTGATGCGTTGTACGTTTTGTTCATAATCTTGAACTGCATCATAAACCGCAGAAGCATCTGTACGTGAAAAGTTCTTTGCCCGCGCCTCATCATAAACAGAAATCAATTCAATGTAATTCAAGCCAAAGTAACCTAAGGCGTTTTCGGTACCCCACTTTTCATGACGGCCTCCGCGCAAAAACACAATACCGTGATCTCCAAAAAACCGAGCGGCTTGATCCACATCTTGAACGTTGATCATCGTATGGTCCCAAGTTAAAACAGCCATTTTTATTCCCCTTTTCCCAATTCTGTCGTCCGATGGATTGCAGCGAGCACCGCGTTCTGAACGCCTGCTGCAAAGTTACTAGCATCCAGTTCATGCTGAGCCGTAATCCCCACGCCGCCAGCAGAGTTGTTGATATCCAGCAATTCGTACGGGTGCTTGCCAGTGATCTCCAGCATTTTCGCTGCTCCCTGCAGGTTCTCCAGCGCGATTTCATTGGCTTGTTTTCTCGATAACCCGCCAAGTACACCGGCATTGGTCAACGCCAGAAAGAAGTTATAGACATAATTTGGTCCTGCAATAGCGTAACCAGTGTAAATATCAATTTGTTCCTCCGGTATATAGTCAACTTTTCCGAAACTCTTCAGAAATTCATCGATATCTTCCTGATTCGCCGACGCATTCAACGCCGCACCAGAAACGCCGAATCCTGTATCCGTGAGCGTGTTCGGAATGATACGAGCAACTGGATAGTCGGCTACTTCTAGCGCGTCTTCCAATTGTTCGATCGTGACACCCGCAATAATCGAGATCAGCGGTTTCTTTTGACCACTCGACCCAATCTGTCTGGCAATTTCCGCCCAATCATCTTGCGGGCGAACTCCCAATAAGATTAAGTCAGCGTTCTTTAATAGCTCGGGTTGAAATTCCCGACTTGTTGTGACATGGTACGTCTCTGCTAAGTAACGCACCCGGTCCGGACTGATATCTACAACATGCGTGGTCTCAGCAGAAATTGCCTGACTCTCGAGTGACGCACGAATGATCGCTTCAACCATTTGGCCGCCGCCAATTGCATACAATGATTTTGTCATTTTCTTTCCTCCATCCTGTAAAAAAAACGCCTCAAGCTCTTTGGGCTTAACGGCGCCGTCTACTGATCCATGATATTGAAATCGATTAATGCTTTTTCACTCTCAAATAGGGGTGACTGTTAAGTGAAATAAGACTCAGTCGATTCGATGCCAATGGATAGACGACGTACTAAGTGATACAGAAAACATACACATGGATTGCATACAACACATTAGCATCTTTTGACCTAATTTCACTTATGTTCACCTCCAAAAATCATCTATTAACTCAAAACGTATAACTATATTCCTATAGTAATAGTATGTTTTATGGTTGTCAATCGATTTTTTTATTTTAAAATTTTTCAGAAATTTGAGATCAAGGGCGCAGGCGGCTTGCTAAGAAAAAAACTTAGACATGCGCCCATGGTCATTTAAATACGAGATAATAAATCTATCATCAACCAATTAATAAACCGTAAAGTGTCATAACTAAATATAAAATGAAGCCTATTATTGCCCCAACGATGGATCCATTAACTCTTATCCATTGCAAATCGGACCCCACTTTACTTTCTATTAAGTCTTCTAAATCTTTATTTGAGAATTGATTTAAACTTTCACTTACAAACCTACCAATTTTAATATGTTCTCGTTCAATTATTTGAATAATCCATTTTGTAACTTGTTGTTCTATTTTTGTTATTAGATCTTCATTTTCTTTAAAATTATTCCAATAAGACGCCAATTGAGCATGAAGAAACGTCTTTATTGATGAAGAACTAAAAGTAGAAGATGGCTTTTTCTCTAGATATCCCGGTAATTTTTTAATAAAAGTTTGTAGCAATGCGCCGATTTGAATTTGGTCTATAACGCCAAACTTCCATCTATCGACAGCACTCTTCATCGAAGGGTCCTTATCTAATTTATATAGACTTTCTTTTAACATACATTTAGCTTTTAAACGTAATGGATGGTTTCTTTGCTTTAATCTATATAATAATTGAGTGAGTTCATGATGAATACTGTCTGTCATATCTTGGACATTCATCACATTGGTTAATTCTAAAAAGCCTAAAGCAAAACTTCCCCATGACTTTTCAAGCCAATTTCCCGTTTTTTTATAGTCTTGCACTAAAGCACCGATAAAAAGTGTTAGTTGCTCTTTCATTTCAGGCTCTTGGATTTTGGTGATTCCAGTGTCAATAAACCAATCTATATATTTATCGATTTCCCCATTTTCAATATGATGATCAATTATTTTATAGATAAATGGGTTAATATCGAAATTTCTTAACTTCTTCTTGATCCATCTTTCCAGAATAATGAAAGTTTTATCTTGTTCGAGTTTCTTTAGTAGTTTTGGGGATTCATTGATTAACCTTTCCACTAACTTTTCAAGTCCATTCGTTTGGTCAATATACCTAACAAATAAACTCACGAAAGAAATTTGTTGAATTTTATTTTTAAGTAAAGATTGACTTAATAATTCCCGTTCAACCATTTTTGTGACAGATTGTATTAACTTATCTCGATGACGAGAAATGAGAGCGGTATGAGGGATAGGTAAGCCAAGTGGTTTTCTAAATAAAGCGGTTATTGCAAACCAGTCAACTATACCTCCAACTAATGCAGCCTCAGCCATAAAATAAATTAATTTAACACTATAAAGAGAACCATAATAATGTTTTAAAATCACTGCAAGAACAAAAATAAGAAACACGATGGCAAGAACACTATTTGCTAGATACCGATTCTTCATTTATTTCCCTTCTGTGAATGACCCCTCCTTACCCTCGCCCATCACAGGCTTGAAGAAGGGGAATTTTTTTGAAAATCTGTTAAACCCAAAAGGTAAGTAGATAGAGAATAACCCCTGTAAAAAAACCAACCAATGTTCCACTTACACGAATAAGTTGTAAATCATGACCTGCTTTTGTTTCAATTGAATGAACTAAATCTTCTGTCGTGTAGGTATTTAATCCTTCTTTTACTAAAGTTCCTAAAGCATGATGCTTGACATGGATCCAACGCCTCACCATTATTTGCAATAAACTTTCCATCTCATCCCGAACAGATGAATGTGTTTTATATTGTTGAAGCAATGTCTCGAAAATCGACTCCACTTTCTCTGCTTTTATAATATTATCATTCATTGATGCTTTATCTTTATATTGCTGAAGACATTCAGTAACATAAGTATCTATACGAATTTTATTGATAATTTGATTATTGATCCAGGAATCCATCTTTTCTCTTAAAACATGATCCCCTTTTATTTGATCAATGTAGTTCAAACACTCCTTTCGAATCTTTTCACGTATTGGATTTTCCTTATCCATGATTTTTTCAAGAAAACCAATGAGCCGTTTTTGTACCTTCAATGTTAATTTATCAATGGTTGAATCTGTAATAAATCGATCTATCCACTGTCTAAATGTTTGTTCTTTCATGTACGACGTCTTAGCTTCTAATAAGCTCATTCTAATCAATTCTGAAATCTCATTGCTTTTACATATGTTAATAACTTCTTCAATAATGAAAGGAATGAACTTTTCTCCTTGGCGTTTTTTTATTGAATAGTCTATTACCTCTATGATAAGTGGCGTGATTTCTAAATTTCCTAGCTGTTCCTTAAGTGTATATTCTAGAAATTCCCCAATCTCAGTAGAATTCATATGTTTTATGTAATCGATCATAATGGTTTGTATGGTTTTGGATATTTCATGTTTAACTTCATCATGATCTAAAACTTGGACTATTTTTGCTTCTAAACGTATTTCCCCCACTTTTCGATCAAGATTTTCTATTGAAAATAAATCCTTCTCGATCATGCTAACTAAAGTGTCAATAAGCCTCTTGCGGTTTGAAGAAATGATATCTGTCCGGATGAATAATGATGGATGAGATTTTATACCTAAAGGTTTTCGAAAAAGAGCTGATACGGCAAACCAATCAGCGAGTCCTGCAACTAAAGCTGCAGTAAATCCACTGAACATTAAACCACCGAAAAACATACTCTTGTATATAAAACTTATCAGGAACCCTATAAATACAAAAACCAAAAGTCCAGTGGCAAAAAAACTCCTTTTTCTCCTCTTCGCCAATTGAATCACCTACTTGTTAGTTACAAAAAACTCAATACAGTATTACCTATCTATTTTATGTTAATTGATAATAATATTCAATTATTTGTGATGTTAGGATCATCTCTCCTTAGTATTTTTTTGTTTTGGTTTATTTAGTTTACATAATGTTTATATGTTTTATTGAATTTATGAGGGGACCGACTAATAGTTAGATTTTGACACGAAAAAAGTCAAATATCATAAAGCTCTCTATTATAGTGAGAAACTGTCTTTTTATAGATTAGTTTTTATTTAGGGGTCTTAATGAATTAGCTAGTAAGTTATTTGAATCAAATTTGTTTTCTCCATGTCACGCAACTCTACAGTTACTTATTATTGACAGCAACCACGGGGTTGCATATACTTGATATATGAATCGGGACAAAGACACTACATTCAAAGCACTTGGCGACTCGACTCGGCGTCTTATATTAGACGAACTATCCGAACGCAACGAGCTGACATTGTATGAACTTACGGCACGTCTTATTATGAAGCACAACCTTTCCATTTCGCGACAGGCGATCGCCAAACATCTTACTACATTGGAAGATGCAGGGCTCGTAAAATCAAAACGAAAGGGAAAATATCGAGTACTTACGTTTAATAACGAACCACTTAAAAACTTACTGAAAGGATGGATAGAGTAATTTTATTTTATAATATCGGAACAGGCTTTTTGATGAATGTATGGTTGTTTTGCATGCAACCAGATTGTTAGCAAAGCACACCATGCGTCACAAATAACAAGGGAGGCAACAACAGAATGAGAATCGTAGTTACCAGTATATTCGTACAAGATCAAGACAAGGCACTGGAGTTTTATTCAGAAAAGCTAGGGTTTGTAAAAAAGGAGGACGTTCCCGCCGGAGAATATAGGTGGTTAACGCTTGTTTCTCCCGATGACCAGGACGGTACCGAACTTTTACTCGAACCGAATGACCATCCTGCCGCCAAAGAGTATCAAAAGAAGTTATTTGCTGAAGGCATCCCAGTAACAATGTTTGGGGTTGCAGATATTCACGCAGAGTACAAACGATTAATTGAAAAAGGCGTGAAGTTTACTATGGAGCCGACAGAAATGGGTGAAGTCACATTAGCTGTCTTCGACGATACATGCGGCAACCTTATTCAGATAGTGCAGAAGTAACTTAGTAGAAATAGTAACTTTATGGCAGTTTTTATGTTCGGTGAAATGTTTTTTATATAAATAGGCTCAGTTAATGTTTAATGTTAATTTTTTCGATAAAATGTTAGGAAACCATTTTTTGGTTCCTTAATTCTCAATAAACCAGCCTATTAGATATTCAATAAAGATGTTTGTTTTAAATGGGAATACTCATTGTAATGGTTCTATTTTTAAATCCTAATTTTTCATACAGTTTTAACGCTTGATTTCCTGCATATACACTTAAACGAACCTCTGAATATCCATCTTGTTTAAGATGTTCGATACCAGTTTCCATCAATAGTTTTGAAATTCCATTACCCCTAAATTCCTCTAACACAAACAATTCATAAATAAATCCATATATATTTTCAGTAAATTGGTCTTTACTTGTTCCTATAAGAATCCAACCCATTAGATTATCACCTTCAGTTGCTATCAAATAATAGCCTCCTTTCTGCAATAATGGTTCAATAAGTTGTTTGACTTTTTCATCCGACGGTTTTGCCTCGCCTAATGTACCATCGAATAATGCTTGTGGTGAAAGTGATAAAACCTTTTTATATTCCGAATCGTTAGGTTTTCTAATTTCCATAAATAGAGTTCTCCTCTCCCAATTTTTAAGCCAATTGCCCGTTCATGACCTTTTTAAGCACTGAACTTAGATAGACGGAGACTATCATAAGTTTCTGTCATTTCAAATACAAATGATGTAAGCAGAAGCTTTTGTCCATCATTAACACTCCCAAACCTTTGTTCTAATTTTAATTATAGCAAGAACTTGGTTGGGTTTCGAATATCAACAATATTCTTTAACAGAGCCTAAAAATTAAACACTTTATATTATCCCTGTCCTATTTTTAGGATGGGGTTATACATTTATAAGGTCTAAAATTAAATAAGATTGTTTGTTACTCTTCAATGGAAATGGAAATGTAATATTGTGAATGGGTTTACTTAAACACAGGGAGCTTTGTTAAACAACCAATCTAAAAAAGTCGTTTCCTTAGCGTACAGGAATGATTTTTTTGGGTTGAATTTCGCTTAGCATACAAAAGAAATTTCCGAAATGTTGGCGGTACCTCTTATAAGGTATTCCGATTTATTGAGCCTCTTTCCGATTTATTGCACCACTTTCCGATTTATTGCACCACTTTCCGATTTATTGCACCACTCTCGGATTTATTGCACCACTCTCGGATTTATTGCACCACTCTCGGATT
>NZ_WNHB01000019.1 GCF_009718825.1 Terrilactibacillus tamarindi
GATTGAAAATTAGAAAATATAAGAGTTACCTTACTATCTTACTGTATATGACTCTATCCCTCGGAGCCTTTTCGTTATTATTATATCATTACGGTTTCTATATAATTATTGGATCAATAAATATAGTGTCCTTTTATTTTTATATAGTTTTTGCTGTCTCTTTGCTTTTTATAGTATTTTTACGAAATCAAAAGACGCTTGTTAAGTTTCTATATTATTCTTTTTTGATTGTTATTTTCTTAGTTGCTTTTCTATTTTGGCAAGTTAAATATGAATCTTTCAAAATAGATGATCCTCAATTAGAGAAAAATTATGTCATTGAAAACCTAACTACAATTTACTTTAGACCAGGTGATCTTCATATAAGAGTATATAAAGAAGTATTTCCTTTTGTTTATAAAATTAAAGAAAAAGATATTAATACAAAAGGAGAAACATCAATTTACAATTCTGTTCTGAACAAAGACTATGATATTAAAAATAATCACATTTACATTGATCAAGCTGAGATACCTGTAAAATAATAGGTAAGAGAGGAAAATATCCTCTTTTTTTATTACCCATTCTCTCTATTATTTCTTTGAATACTGATGCAATGTCTTTTCCACGATCTTCACTCCAGCTATAACTCGTATCTCCGACGTATTTCTGAACCAGTTATCGTGGTGTCATAAAAATTGAAGCCCTTTGAGACGAACTATTTAGATAGTAATTGTTAAATTCTGTTTTTATATCAACTTTGTGACCACTTGCCAATATAACTTCGGATATATTGTAACCATCTAGGTCCTCAAGAAGGTCAAACTTAGAAAAACTGAGATTTATCTATTTCTTGACCTACTCATGAAGACATTGGTATTTGACGATAAGTTAGCTAAGGTTTTGTCAAAAGAAGGTTTTACTTTAAGAAAAATTGATGAGTTTGATCTTGATTTGAATTAAATAAATTCAATTTGTGAAAAATCATTTACTTTTAACGCCCTGGATTATTATCTGGGGTTATTATATTTTAAATGTTAAGTATTTAACATGAGATAAGAAATGATATAATAAACTCAAGAAAATTGAATTTTGATGCAGTTCATACATAGAGCAAAAGTGGTCGTATGAGATGGTACTCCTGTTCTAATTTCGAGCGTTGGTGAGACTTTACAAAATCAAACGATTCATTCTTATAGCGTTGAGTGATTAATTCGGTAAAGTTAAAGAAAGGAAACGTGTATGAAAGTATTAGTTATGACACTAAAGAAACGAATTGAAAGATTTTCTGATTTCTCAATTATCCCCAAAGATTGGCAACTTGTTTTTGCAGAATTTGAGACAGATACACAAAGATTGTTGGAACTAGGGGGCGATGCAGACGTTATTTTTGTCGATGCCATGCAGCCCGTTAAGAAAGAATTGATTGACGCGATGCCTAATTTAAAAATGATTCACTCTGAAGGCGTTGGTTTTGATTGGATCGATGTTGAGGCCGCTACTAACAAAGGGGTATTTGTTTGCAATAATGCAGCAGCGAACAGCAAGGCGGTTGCAGAACAAGCAATTTTACTCATGCTAGCTGTTTTACGGCGGACAGTTGAAGGCGATAGGATGGTGCGGGACGCAAGACAGATCGAAGCCAAGAGCAATTGGAGTTTAGAGGGGATTAGAGAACTTTGGAATTGCCACGTTGGCATCATTGGTATGGGGGCTATTGGACAAGAGACAGCCAAACGCTTAAAGGGATTTGAAAGCAAGGTCAGTTATTATAGTAGAAGTCCACTTCCTAAAGAATTAGAAACAGAACTGAGTGTTGATTACTTGCCTTTGGAAGAGATTTTAAAGGAATGTGATATTATCAGTCTTCATTTACCGTCTAATGATAAAACGAAGAATTTTATGAATTTAAATCGCTTTCGCATGATGAAAAAGTCTTCTATTCTCATTAACACAGCGCGCGGAGAAGTGGTTAATCAACATGATTTAATGGTTGCCTTAAAAGAAGGTCTTATATCGGGAGCTGGTCTGGATACGATTTCGCCAGAACCGGTACGACCTGACAACCTTCTTTTGCAGTTACCTACAGAGATAAAAGATAAAATTACGTTTTCACCTCATATAGGCGGAGTCACTGAACAAGCCTTTGTCCAGATGCATCGGTTTGTATGGGAAAATATTAGACGAGTTGAACAAGGAGAAAGACCTAAAAATATTGTAAACGGATAACATAAGGAAGGAAGATAAATGTGATTGCAGAAGAATATAAGAAAATGTTAGGACAAAAATCAGTCATAAGAGAGATAGCTGAATATGGTTCAGAAAGAGCCAAAGATATCGGGTATGAAAATGTATTTGATTATAGTTTAGGGAACCCGTCAGTTCCTGTCCCTCAGGAATTTACGACTAAATTAGTGGAACTTGCGACAAGCAGTGAGCCAGGAGCCATTCATGGATACAGCCCAAGCCTTGGTATTGAATCTGTGAGGGAAAAAGTGGCTCAGTCATTAAGTAGACGTTTTGACATGAATTATAAAAAAGAGCATATTTTTATGGCATCTGGAGCTGCCGGAGCTCTTGCCCATGCACTTAGAGCCGTGACAACCAAAGGTGATGAGGTCGTTACCTTTGCTCCATTTTTTCCGGAATACACGCCCTATGTTAATAAATCAGGAGCGATTTTAAGAGTTGTGCCAGCGAAAACGGATGATTTTCAAATTAATTTTGCTGAATTCGAAAAAATGGTAACACCAAAAGTCATGGCTGTACTCATCAATACACCTAACAATCCATCGGGAGTTGTATACTCTACTGAAACAATCAAAAAGTTGGCATCATTTTTGCAGGAAAAAGAACGTGAATTTGGACATGAGATCTTCCTTATCTCCGATGAACCATATCGAGAAATTGTATTTGAAAATGTTGATGCACCTTTTGTTGCCAAATATTATCCTAATACGATAACATGTTATTCTTTCAGTAAATCCTTATCTCTTGCTGGCGAAAGAATCGGCTATATTGCTGTGAATCCAGAATGTAAAGAGGCGGAACTGATCATTAATATGTGCGGGCAAATATCAAGGGGAATCGGTCACAATTGTCCACCGTCGATCATTCAATTGGCAGTGGCTGAAGTTATTGATATGACGGCGGATTTATCCGTCTATGAAACGAACATGACTATTTTATACAATGAACTCACAAATCTTGGATTTACCTGTGCTAAGCCGGGAGGAACTTTCTATATGTTTCCGAAAGCATTAGAAGAGGATGCCGTCGCTTTTTGTAAAAGGGCTTTGAAGTATGATTTATTATTAGTACCGGCAGATAGTTTTGGCTGCCCTGGATACTTCAGAATGGCGTACTGCATCCCAACGGAAAAGGTCAAACGCTCACTTGTGGCCTTTAGAAAATTGGCTAAAGACTATCAATTAGAATGTAAGTCATGAAGTTTCTTTAATTAAATAATGATATTTTAAAAAACTGCCATCAGCAATATACCACTTTGATGGCAGTTTTATTTTTTTCTAGTTTATTATATGAGGTTCATATTCCCTTAAGTAGTGAAGTCAACTTTAGGTAAAATGTGCAGGTGAAAGGCCCTCACTTTTAACCTGCCACTTGTTTATTTTGGACTTCTTTCTCGGTTAATTTAAAGAAAGCTATAGATCCAATAAAAGAGGTAATAAATAAGATTGCTCCCATTGGGACAGCAGTTGATTCATCAATTCCAACGAAAGGAGAAACAATGGATCCAATCAATAACGGAAACATGCCTAATAAAGCACTTGCACTTCCAGCTTGGTTGGCTTGATTTTCCATTGCCAAAGAAAACGTACTTGTTGTAATCATTCCCATTGTCGTCATATAGATGAAAATTAATATGACAAGAGAAGCGAGTGGGCCTCTGATGATGGTCATGATGAGAAGTAATGCCGTAGCACTTACAGCTACAATAACGGCAATTTTGAGCAAGTTTTTTACATGAATGACTCGACTAAAACGTCCGATAATATAACTCCCTGTAATAATGGCGAGACCATTAATACCAAATAAAACACTATAGACTTGCGGTGAAACATGATAGATGCCTTGGTATACAAAAGGCGTTCCGGATACATAAGCAAAACTCCCTCCGTGTATGAACCCGACAATCAGGACGTAACCGATAAATGAACGATCCTTCAACAAGTAGCCCATCGTACGAATAGAATGTCCAATCGAACTCGGTAATCTTTTCTCCTTTGGTAATGTTTCCTTTAACCAGATAGCCGCAATAAAAATAATAATAAGTCCAATGACACTTAAAAAGAAAAAAATAGTATGCCAGTTTCCAAAGGGTAAAAGGAGGATGGCTCCGCCAGTCATTGGGGCAATCATTGGTGCAGCTGCATTTATGATCATTAATAAGGCAAAGAATTCCGTAAGTGCTTTGCCGCTAAACACGTCACGAACAATTGCACGAGATAAGACAAGCCCTGCTGAAGCCGTTAATCCTTGTAAAAATCGAGCAAGTACTAATGACGTGATATTTGGCGAAAGAGCACAGAAAAGTGAAGCTAGTGAAAATAAGAAAATGGAGATGAGTAAGGGTTTCTTTCGACCCTTTGTATCACTAATCGGACCAACGATGATTTGTCCGATCGCAAAACCAATCAAACAAGCGGTTAAACTCAGTTGAACAAATGAAGCACGAGCTCCCATGCTACTCGCAATATCTGGAAAACTCGGTAAATACATATCAATATTAAGTGACCCTAATATTCCAAGCATGCTGAGAAGAAAAACCAACCCTATACGCTCTTTTCCTGTTGGATTATGTCGCATATCTGATAAACACCTTCCTACCTATTCTTGTCTTCGATATTATTCAGTCTATGGCAGATGATACAGTCTGTCTACTAGTTAATTTTATTTAATGACGGTATCGGGCAGTAAGACCCCCTCAAGATTCTGAGTATTCAAGAAGATAGGTGGGGGGATCAACTGCCCGTAAAGGTCCGATTGGTTCAGCTAACCATCAGTGGGGGATGAAGAAAACCCCCACTGATGGAGTTATTTAATGACGGTATGCTAACTTTTTATTTTTTAAAAATACTCATTATTTTGTTCAATGACCGATGGCTCTATATAATTCATTTGAAAAAACTTTAAAGCTTTGGGCGCCTATCTAGACTTTTATCCCGCCTTAACGGGGCAGTAAGACCCCTTCAAGATTTTGAGTATTCAAGAAGATAGGTGGGGGATCAACTGCCCGTAAAGGTCCGATTGGTTCAGCTAACCATCAGTGGGGGATGAAGAAAACCCCCACTGATGGAAGTTTCACTTTATTCTTCTACTTTATGAATTAGCACATAGTGTGCCAACATCTCATTCTTTTAAAGAATATGGATGAGAAGATATTTTGCTTGAAATAATAAAAGGAACAGAGTAAAATCTCTATTATGGATAAAAGATATCCACTATCTATATTGAAAGGAGGGGGACCTTTGAAGTTGACTTCTGGTGTTGAACAGGCAGCCTGCATTATCGTCATGCTTTCCACTCAAGCAGCTGATATACCAGTCACAAGTGATGTCATTAGCGAAAGGCTAGGCGTCTCTCCTTCTTATCTTAAAAAAATCATGCGAAAGCTGGTTGTTGGCGGATTAATTAAATCAGTTCCCGGAGTCAATGGAGGATTTATCTTGGCAAAAACACCTGCGAGCATCCCAATTATTGATCTCGTTGATGCCATTGAAGGTAATGAACCTATTTTTCAATCTACGGGATTGGTTAGGAAAGCCTTTGGTGATATTGATGTGGCGGAAAAAGGAGTTTTAAAGTTTGAAAACATCGTGAATGAAGCTCAAGAAGCCTTTCGTGCGAAACTTTCAAACATGACAGTTGAGAAGTTTTTACAAGAGACCATTGATACGAATGAGATACAGGTGAAAGACTGGAATCAAATATCTGATGAAGATAATGATTAATTTTTTTATGAAAGAAGTGAGAAGAAACAAGTATGAATATGTTGACAAAAGAGTGGAAGAAAATTTTTCACAATACATGGACGATGATCATCCTCTCTGCTCTCTTAATTATTCCCATTCTCTATGCGGGGGTTTTTCTGAAAGCCATGTGGGATCCCTATGGAAAAACGGATAAATTACCTGTTGCGGTTGTTAATGAAGATCAAACGGCAACTTATAAGGGCAAGAACTTAAAAATCGGTCAAGAACTTGTCGATAAGCTCAAGAAAAATGATGCTCTTGATTGGTCATTTACAACAAAAGCTAAAGCGATGAAAGGGCTTGAGGATGGCACGTACTATATGGTCGTTGAAATTCCGAAAAACTTTTCAAAAGATGCCTCCACGGTCCTGGATAAAAATCCTCACAAGATGAAATTGAACTATTATTCGAATCCTGGTCAAAACTATATTGCTGGTAAAGTCACAGATTCTGCAGCTAAAGATATTAATCGAGAAATTGCGGAAAATGTGACACAAGAATATGCCGAGAGTGTCTTTGACCAGCTGAAAGATATTGGAGATGGAATGGAGAAAGCATCTAACGGGGCTGGAGATTTAGATCATGGCGCTAAAAAATTAAATAAGGGTAGTAAGACCCTTTCCGATAATCTTAAGACATTAGTAAATAGTACGCTTACATTCGAGAATGGAGCTAAGTCAGCAAGTAACGGGGCTAAACAATTGAGTGTCGGAGTAAGTCAGTTGTTTACTGGTAGTCAAGCATTAAATAAGGGAGCCTCTGATTTAAATAATGGTATTCGGCAGTATACATCAGGTGTAGGTCAATTAAATAATGGATCAATGGCCCTGCACTCAGGTCTCGTCGATGCTCAGGCAGGATCTAACCAATTAAACACAGGTTTGAATCAGCTTAATAGTCAAGCAAGCGGGTTAACTGATCCAACTTCAGGAATACCTAAATTGGCGCAAGGGCAAAGCGATTTAAACGAGGGAATTAAACGTTTAAATACAGGAAGCCAGCAGTTAGAAGCTGGTTTGAAGAAGCTATCGACAAGTCTCCCATCTCAGGATAATATGAACCAATTAACAAACGGATTATCACAGATAAAAGATGGGTTAAATTCATTAAATCAGAATGTATCATCAACAAATGGACCTCTTTCAGGTTCGATGAAGTCCATTCAATCTGATATGACAAGTATTGCAGGAGCTCTTCAAGATTTATCGACGCATTCGAATGATACGGCAACCGCAACAGTTAATGATGTTAAGAATACAGAAACATTTAAACATCTCACACCTGATCAACAAAAAGAGATATTAGGTGCCATGCAAAATGGACTGAAAGAAGGTTCATCCGAGCAAGCGGAAATCATGAAAACCATGAGTGATAAATTAACTGATTTATCATCACAGCTTAAGCAATTGCAAACGGCTTCTGAAAGCTTAAGTAAACTACCAAATGCCGTAAAAGCATTAAATGACGGGGCAAATCTTGTTATACCAAAGGCTAATCAAGCTCTAAATGGTTACACAACAGTTCAATCCGTCCTTAATCAACAAATCATTCCTGGTGCTGAAAGCCTAACTTCAGGATTAGCAGATGCCGAGACAGGAAGCACACAACTTGTAAATGGTGTCAATCAGTTAAATGAAAAAGCACCGTTACTTGTAAATGGCGTGAATCAATTAACGGTAGGTAGTAACCAATTAAATCAAGGGTTAGGTCAACTTGTAAATGGATCGAATCAGCTTGTTTCGGGATCAAAAGAACTTGATAGCAAATCAGGTCAATTAACAAGCGGATCGGCGCAATTAGCAAATGGATTAGGGCAACTTACCAGTAAGCTACCTACAATGCAAAATGGCGCATCCAAACTTGCAAGTGGTGTAAACAAGTTAGCAGATGGATCTAGCCAATTACATCATGGCTCAACTCAGTTATCTGACGGTTCAACTAAACTAACGAATGGTCTTGGCGACTTGGAAAATGGAGCAGAAGACCTCTCTAGTCAACTTGGAGATGGAGCTCATAAGATTAACGATACAAAAACAGATCAAGATACGTATAAAATGTTTGCTAATCCAACCCAATTAAAAAATCTAGAATTATCAAAGGTTAATAACTATGGACATGGCTTAGCACCTTATATGATGTCTGTTGCTCTTTTTGTAGGCGCACTCGTCTTTGGCGTCATGTTCCCAATTAGTGAACCAAGTATGAAACCAACATCAGGATTTGCATGGTGGCTCAGTAAGTTTTCTGTTCTTGCCTTTGCTTCACTTGCCCAATCCATTATCTTAGTTGTCATTATGGTTTGGGGAGTCGGACTCGATCCATTGAGCATACCGAAGCTTTTCCTTTTAGCGTTTATTATTTCGCTTAGCTTTATGTCACTTATTATGTTCTTCTGCATAACATTTGGAAATGTTGGACGGTTTATCTCGATGGTTTTACTTGTTTTGCAACTTGGTGGTTCAGCGGGAACGTTTCCAATTCAATTATCGAATGGATTTTTCCAAGCGATTTATCCGTATCTGCCAATGACATATTCCATTAAGGGTTACCGAGAAGTTATTTCAATAGGAGGTAGCATGTGGCCAGCAGCGTTTGTATTACTTGGTATTTTTGTTGTCTTCCATGTGTTAACGGTTGTTTACCTCACATTTAAGACAAAAAGTAATGTTAGCAAAAGTATTAAACAAGAAGAAGCCATGTAACGAAGAATTATCTTAAACGAGTACTACTTAAAAAGAGTTAGTGCTCGTTTTTATTTTGAATTTAATAAACAAGAACAAACCTATAATCCCGTTCGAAACACAAACACCAAGCATCGAAAACCATTTCATGATAAAAAGGAAAACATGACATCTCATCCCACTAAGTTAGAATGAGATTGTCATGTTTTTTGTTATAACCCATTCATAATGTGAAAGATCGGAATCAGGATGGAGCTAAATAAAGAAAGCAAGAGGATTCCTATGAAAACGAGGGTTGCGGGTTGAACGATGGCAAGCCATGTCTGAGTCATCTCTTCTAATTTTCTCAGGAGAGTATCACTATAGAGCATTAAAGTAGACCCCAATCTCCCGTTATTTTGACCATGCCTGATGACTTCAATAAATTCACGTAAATAATAAGATCGTTCAGCTAGAATATGGTCTAGTTTTTCCCCTTTGATGATGGCTTGTCTGATATGCAATGCCTCTTGATAGGAAAAGGCTGTCATGTGTTGCTTTGTCATGGTGTCTAAGGCTTGATTGATGGATAAACCTGATCGCAGGAGACTGCCAAGATGGAAAGCGAAAGCTCGTGTGAAATAAAGTTTGATATAACGAGACAGAAGGGGAATTTGACTCATCACGCTAATCTTTTTAATAATCGGGATTTTTTTAAAATAGATAAAACAAACGCTCCCACATAAGGTAATGACCAAAATACCAATCCCAATAGATACCATATTGTGATTAAGAGACAACACGATTCTCGTTACTAAAGGAAGTTCGAGATTCAAGGAATGATAGAGTTTCATGAAATTTGGGATTAAGAAGGTACTTATAATAAAAATCATGATGATAAACATCCAAATTAAAAATAGAGGATATCGAAGAAGCTTACGTAATTTGGACCGATGCTCTTCACGTTTCAACATTAATTGACCACTCTCAATAAATCCATGAGCCAATTCACCACTTTGTTCAGAAAAGTAGAGGGTGATGCAACATTCATTAGGAAATTTCATGACAGTTAATACTTCGGTTAATGTTTCACCTTCAGAAAGCAAACGAAGCATCGTCGTCATTTTTTCTTGAATGATGTTTTTCTGATGCAAAGATTGTAATTGAATAGCATCTTGAAGAGTATAGCCTTGAAGGAGAGATTCACCCATACGAATAAGAAATGTACCTTGAGAACGTCTATCCCATTTACGGTTGAACATAACGCCTTATCTGTCCTTTCGGGGCTTCTTGAGGAATGTAACCAGCTGCAATTCCTTGGAGAATAAAATCTTCAATGGTTTTGTATGAACGAGAATGTTGACGAGAACCATGAGTTAACGTGTCGTGAAGAGGAATGCCAACTAAAATTTCAAAAATGCCTGTTTGTTTTGGTTGGTGGCGATGGGGACATTGTTTTGTACAGGAGGCTCCACATGTAGGACATTGTATTCTCACTAAGCGCTGAGAAATAACGCCTACTAAAGTTTCTTTTAGGTCAAACGTGGGAATGCCAAGTTCAGTTAACCGCTGCACAGTTCCGGGTGCATCGAAGGCATGAACAGTGCTAAGAACGAGGTGTCCTGTTAGTGCGGCTCTGACGGCAATCTTAGCTGTTTCGATATCTCGAATTTCACCTATCATCAGGATATCCGGGTCATGTCTGAGGAGGGCTCTAAAACCATCAGCATATGAGAAATTAGCTTTTTCATTGATTTGCATTTGTACAAAGGCATCATTTGGCCGCTCGATAGGGTCTTCAAGTGTAATAATTCTAGCATTATATCGCTTCTTTGCTGCTTGAAGGAGAGTATACAAGGTCGTTGTCTTGCCTGAACCTGTTGGACCGGAGACGAGTATAAGTCCACTTTCATATTTCAATAATGAAGATAGTTGATTTGTAGATTCTTGGAAAATAGAGAGATCGGAAATTCGAATGGATTGTTTCTGGGGTTGCAGGCGAATGACGAGACTTTCTTGATAAGGCGTTGGTAAAGTGGATAATCTTAAGTGGACTTCTTGATGGGAGACTTTAGAGATCATGGCACCACTTTGGGGACGACGTTTTTCACCAATATCCATACCTGCAAGAAATTTAAAATGTGAGATCATCCTTTCTGCTTGTTCAATGGGAATCATGTCTAATTCATATAGATAGCCATGAATTCGGAGTTCAATTAAAACATCGTGTTTACGTGGAAGGAAGTGGATATCAGAGGCTTCGGTCTCAATGGCATGTTTAAGGATTTGCTGACTTTTTAATTCAATTTCACTTATTTCACGCAATAAATCACCCTCTTTCACTAATTTAATATCTATATTCCACAAAAGAATGATTAGTCCTTCTTTTTTAAAATAAAAATTCCAAATACGATTTGGCATTTGGAATTTTAATACACATCTTGCTTAGTAAAAATAGCAAAGGAAAAAATAATGGATATGACGAGCCAAATGAGTAGGACAATAAGGGAAAACCCAAGAGTCATTCCTGTAATTGGCGGGTTTGTGCCATGTATATAATGGGTTAATTGTAAATTCAACATAAACAAATATTTTGCTGAATGCCATGAAGATACCATGTTCACTAAGATAGCGCCGGCAATCAGCGAAGCAAGCATGATGCCCATAACGGCGGCCGTGCTTCGGATCAATACGGAAAGTAGTAAAGTTAGCGCACCTACTACAACACCTACAAACCAAGCTAGCCCATATTCAATCACGACATACTTCCAGAGAGGGATAGTATAAGCGCCTGTAGTATTAAGCGTGTTTCCATCGGCTTTAAAGCCTGTGATCATTGGAAGACTCCAGCCATTATATCCAAATATTAGCCCAGAAATGAGATATGAAAATAACGCCATACAAAACAGGATGAGAGATATGGATAGTAATAATGCAAAGTATTTACTCATTAATATCTTCCACCGCTTAACAGGTCTCGTTAAAAGTAATTTGATGGTACCATTACTATACTCCGATGAGACAAGATCACTTGCGATAACGAGAACTAATAAAGGTAGAAGTAAACTAATGGCATTTTCAATAAAGATGCGCATAAAAGTGGGGGCACCTGGAGCAGCGGGATCAATATTATGATCAAGATAATACTGTTGTTGGCTAACTTGTATCTTCAAGGTTTGCTTAAAGTCATTCGGGATATTTGTTGAATTAAGCCGATTTTGGGTATCAACAATTTTTTGCTGTAACTGAACGCGCCAATTGACATGTCCCATTTTTTCAATGAGCTCATTTGTTTGCTTATATTGTGCATAAGTAAAAAGGGAAACAAGAATAAAAATCATCACCATAATGACATATAAACGTTTTTTTCGGAGGAGTTTTAGTTGTTCGTTATAAATAAGATTAATCACTCTTTTTCCCTCCAGTAAGTTCAAGAAATAAATCTTCAAGTGCAGGTTTCATTTTTTTTATTTCGTTGACTTGAACACCCTTATTGACCAATTTTTTATTCCAAAGTGAAACATTCTCTTCACTATAAGGTGTAATCAAACCCTCTAAATGTTCTGTCACATCGGTTTCTTTTTGAAGAATTTCACGTGCTTTTGAGATGGGACTAACATTCCATATGACTTTCTCTTTAGTAGTCAAAAGTGAAGAAACCCTATCCGTCTTAATAACCTCGCCATTTGTCATAATGGCTACGCGATCACAAAGCAATTGGATTTCACTTAGTAGATGAGAGGAAACAAGCACGCTTAGTTGTGATTCTTTGGCTAATGAACGAATAAACTCACGCATTTCATGAATGCCGGCAGGATCTAGACCATTAGTTGGCTCATCTAAAATTAATAATTTAGGTCCAGAAAGCAAGGCTTGGGCGATTCCAAGGCGTTGTCGCATGCCAAGAGAATAGGTTTTGACACGATCATGAATACGAGACTCAAGTTTGACTAATTTTGTGACTTCCTCAATTCTCTTCTTATCGATGGAACGATCCATTCGGGCAAAATACTCGAGATTTTCCCGCCCGCTTAAATAATCGTATAGCTCAGGATTTTCAACGATACAACCAAGCTGCTGCATGGCTTTAGTGAATTGCGTTCGAATATTGTGCCCAGCTATGAAAATATCTCCAGATGTAGGCTTAATTAAACCGACAATCATACGGATCGTTGTTGTTTTACCAGCACCATTTGGTCCAAGAAAGCCAAAGACTTCACCGGGGAAAACATCAAAAGAAACGCCCTTGATGATGTCTTTTCGACCCATACGCTTGTATAAATTCCGAACTGTAAGAGCGGGTTGTAAAGTCATTATTTTCCCTCCTCATGAAAGACAATAAGAGATACGACACGTTCAGCAATTAATTGATACCCTTTCGTATTAGGATGAAATTTATCGCTGTATAAATAATCATTGACGTTCAGTTGAAAGAGGTCAAATGTTGGTACATAGATCATTTTTTTGTAATCCCTTGTTAAATTGGCGTTATCAACATTCCATTTGGAGACCATTTTTGACGTTAATTTGGATTGCTCTAGGTCGATGAATGGGTTGTATAAACCAATATGAAATACAGTGGCATGTGAGTTTAATGAACGAAGTGTGGAATAAACGTGTTTGGCATTAACAAGATAGCGTTTTTCAATCGAATTGAAATAGGACATATTTAAATGATCTAAGGCAGCTCCACCTTGAAAGAGATCATTTGCGCCAGTTGATATAAGAATAATGTCTGCTTGCCTTAATTGCCGTCTGACTTCGGGCTGCTTCAATTGTTTTAGAAGCTCAGAGGAAGTTTGTCCGCCAATAGCATGATTGGTGACTTGGATCTTTTTTTTAGATTTTTTGATTAGCATATCTTTTAAATCGCCAACGTAACCCTTTCCCTTGTCATCACCAATCCCTCGAGTCAACGAATCTCCTAATGCGACGATATGTACAGTGTTCGAAGAGTTTTTCTTTTCCTCGCTATTTACGTGATCCACTCTTTTATTTGACTGAATGGTGTCATGTTTATCAAAGACAGCCCAAAATAGACCTAAAAAACAAATGAATGCGGATAGGATGGATATACTTGTGAAGATTAGGATTATTTTTTTATTCATAAATAGGATCAATCCTTATTAGAGGTTAGCGAAATTCAATTCTGAAATTTTCATTTGATTCTATCGTACACTTTTTTTATGAAAAATGCCCATCTTGTGAGTGGTAATGTCAAGGTTAATAAGATATATACCCATGATCATAAATTTATAAAAGTATCACGATCTCATAAAATTTAAGTGAGACCGTGATGATTGAATTATTAGCTGAAGGCTGAATCATGTAGATAAAATAGGCCGCCGTTAATAAATTGGACATGAATTTTTGGTTCATATTGAGATTTGAGTGCTTCTTTCTCTGAATGATAAGTCTCTGGTTTTTCTTCTTCATCATAGAATTGGTCTAATAAATGAAGATCATGCTCCCAACGCCGAATGGCATCACTCGCCCAATCATGAGTTTCCCCTTTCAACATTGTAACTAAGTAAGATTCTATACGTCTAATACCACTAAGGGGGCGTATGAGTGGCTGCAGAGTATAACAATAATCGGGTATTTTCGGTGTTAAAGGTAGACTCTCAAGCAAAGACTGAAATTGATCAATCAATGTACCATTGATGAGTTGTAATCCAAGAGAAAGAATCCGGTCTTTCTTCACGTCACATTGGTAGCTTACTTTTATGTTAAGTCCTAGCCATGGTTTGAGAGCAATGGACTTATTTTCTAAGGCCGGTACGATATGAAAAAGGCGAATAAAAGGCGCTAACTGTTGTGCAGATTGAAAAATTTGATGTAATCGCGGTGATCCAAAATGGATAAACTCACCGTCACCCTCATCCTTTGGATCTGTTTTGAAAGTCAAAACAGCTGTTTCAGGTTGCTGATTTATTTTTTCCATGTAATGCCAATAAAAGGGTCGATTCATCAATAGCTTATCTAAATCTACGGTTAGTTTTACTTTTAATTGTGAGTGGTGGTTTTCGAGAATCTCACAGTTGTTTGATTTAAAATACTTATACAGATAGTCATGAATCGCCGCTTGCTTCATTATGCATCTCTTCTTTCAATAAATCTTTTTCTGAATTAATCACACTAGATATATTGTCTAATTTGATCTGAATTTCTCCTGCCGATTCGGACTCTTCAAAAATAGTCTGTACTTGTTTATCTAGGTCACGTAAATTCAATCGCGTGAGAATGTCATCCAATTCACCAATCACATTTTCAAAAAGGTGGATCTTATTATATAAAAGTTTTAAAATGTGATCTTCAATGGTGCCTTTTGTCGCGAAATTATAAATATGAACATCGTTTTTTTGACCTAAACGGTGAATACGACCGATTCGTTGTTCGATCCTCATCGGATTCCAAGGAAGATCGTAATTGATGATATGGTTACAAAACTGAAGATTAAGACCCTCGCCACCTGCTTCAGTTGCGATAAGCACTTGGGCATTGTTTTGGAAAAGAGTCCGCATCCAATCCTTTTTACTCCGTTTAAACCCTCCACGAAACGGAACAGATGAAATTCCATTCTGCTGCAAAAACCATTGAAGATAAAGCTGTGTTGCTCGATACTCTGTGAAAATAATAACTTTATCATTAATTTTTTTGATGAGTTCGAGAGCTTTATTTGCTTTAGCCTGACTTTGGATGGCATTAATTTTGTCAAACAAAGGATCTATAATCTCATTAACTGCCGGGTTGTCAAATTTTTTTCTCATATGATTTAAGGTCACATAAACAGCCTCTCGACTGGAGCATGCTTCTCGTTGCAAGGTAATGAGTGAGAATCCTTTAATATTAAGCTTGTTTCTTAGTGTGAAGAGGGAGTCATATAGATCACGTTCTTGATCTGATAAAGGAATTTCGATAGATTCAATAACGCGTTTTGGCCAATCTAATCCAGTGTCTTCTCGCCTGTTTCTAACCATCACTTGATTAACCAACGCTTTTAATCTTTCTTCATTTTTTACCTTTGTTTTTCCATCTCGATAGTGCTTTGTGAAGGCTTCAGCACTTCCAAGATAACCAGGCTTAAGCAATGACACTAAGTAGAAGATTTCACTTAAGCGATTTTGGATAGGCGTTGCCGTGAGTAAAAGGCAAAATTTCTTTTTTAACGATTGGACAAATTCATAGTTTTTTGTTTTTGAATTTTTTAATTTATGAGCTTCATCAATAATAATAAAATCATAATCTTGCTTTAAAATAAGACTGCGATGAGGTTCGCGTTTGGCTGTGTCAATGGATGAAATAACCACATCACATTGTTCCCAGACATACGATTTCCTTTGAGGAACCGCAGGAATGTAAAATTTACTATTTAATTCGGTTGCCCATTGTAGGACAAGAGAAGCAGGAACTAGAATAAGGATTTTTTTCGCTAATCCACGAATCATGTATTCTTTGATGATTAAACCAGCTTCGATCGTTTTACCTAACCCTACTTCATCGGCAAGGATCGCTTTGCCATGCATCTTTTCAATGACCGTCTGGGCTGTTTCTATTTGATGGGGTAAAAACGTGACATGCGGCAAATGTTCTGGTGCCATTAGACCTTCAAAAGTTGGAATTCGTTTTTCTTCTTCTGCATGAAAAGCAAGTTTATAAACTTCCCAATTTGCCCAAGGTCCATCTGAGTCTATTCGGGAAATAAATTCGTCTTGCCAAGAATGATCAAAAATGATTTCAGGATCCATCGAATGTTTCCCTCCAAATGCACTTATTTTGGCTTATACAACCATTAGAGGATAAAGCTAGTAATATAAAAAAGAAAAAGTCAATAATTTGTCATTTTATTAGAAAAAATGTTGCCAGTAACAATCATGTGATGATAGGATATATATGTTAGTATGAACAAAAGTTATTTATCGTATTACAAGAGGCTTAAAAACTTGAAATCATGGAACAATACAATTAAATGTTTAGGCGAATGATAATAAGGGGAGAGACTGCAGATATTGCAGCGCCGAAGGAGCAAGCAACTAAATTTGTGAATCTCTCAGGCAAAAAGACTCTTATTAGACGCACCTCTGGAGAGAGCTTTATTTTGAAGCCACCAAAGGGGATACCAGTTCTTTTAGTTACTTTTAGGAATTGGCAAACTTTCAGGTATAAGGACAGGGGGACACGGTCAAAGGTGTCTCTCTGTCCTTTTTTGTACTTTAAGCAAGTATTAGGTCTCTGTCTGTGCTTTATAGGCCTCGCAATCGGCAAGTTTTCTTTAACGTTTGTAATACAACAATAATAAGAATAATAGTCTGAAAAATCTGCCACACAGAAGACGGTCAATTTTCTACAAAGTTCGACTATTGAAAAGGAGCGAGGATATGGTTGGGGGAAAAAGAACACCACTCTATGAGATTTATAAACAATCAGGGGCTAAGTTAATCGATTTCGGGGGATGGGATTTACCCGTTCAATTCTCAAGCATTAAACAAGAGCATGAAGCTGTGCGTACTAAAGCTGGGCTTTTTGATGTCTCCCATATGGGGGAAGTCTTAGTAACAGGGAGAGATTCAGAAGCTTATTTACAATATATGATGACAAATGATATTTCAAACATAAACGTAGGGGAAGCCTTGTATACGGCCATGTGCTATGAAGATGGTGGAACAGTTGATGATTTACTTGTGTATAAAAAAGGAGAAAGTGAATTTCTACTTGTTGTTAATGCTTCTAACACTGATAAAGATTTTGAATGGCTCAGGGAACATGTCAAAGAAGATAGTGATGTTAAACTAACCAACTGTTCATCTGAAATAGCACAACTTGCGCTGCAAGGACCGCTTGCGGAATCGATTTTACAACAAGTGACATCTGAACCTCTTAATGAAATGAAAGGTTTTACTTTTAAAGACAATGTTCTCGTTAATGGCGTCCCATCGTTAGTGTCAAGGACGGGTTATACTGCGGAAGATGGCTTCGAAATTTATTGTCCATCTGATCAAGCTGAAGAGATTTGGACAAAATTACTCGATGTTGGTCAGAATGTGGGTTTGGTGCCATGTGGTTTAGGTGCAAGGGATACCCTTCGATTCGAAGGAAAACTCGCTCTTTATGGCCAAGAATTAAGCCGAACGATCTCTCCAATCGAAGCCGGTATTGGTTTTGCTGTAAAAGTTAATAAAACCGTGCCATTTATTGGTCAAGGTAGTCTTAAAAAACAAAGAGAAGAAGGACCAGATCGTAAACTTGTTGGAATTGAAATGATTGATAAAGGGATTCCACGTTCTCACTATGCTATTTTTGTTGACGAAAAACAGGTAGGAGAAGTGACAACAGGTACCCAATCACCGACATTAAAGAAAAATTTAGGATTGGCTCTTATTCATACTGAATTTGCAAAATTGGGTCAACAAGTTGAAGTAGAGATCCGTGGGAAAAAACGCTTAGCCAAAGTCATTAAGACACCATTTTATAAAAAAGGAAACAAATAAGGGGGATATTCATGACTACATTTCGTTACTTGCCAATGACTGAACAAGATCGAAAGGAAATGCTTGAGGAGATTGGAATAACTTCAGAAGAAGCGCTCTTCTCAGACGTTCCAGAAAAAGTTCGTTTTAAAGGGACATTAAACGTTGAAAGAGCCTTATCTGAACCTGAACTTATACAAGAAATGACACGATTAGCGAAAAAGAATGTGAACCTTAAAGATACCCCTTCCTTTTTAGGTGCTGGTGTCTATGACCACTATATTCCTTCCGTTGTGGATAGTATTATTTCTAGATCTGAATTTTACACAGCTTATACTCCGTATCAACCCGAAATTTCACAAGGTGAACTGCAAGCTATTTTTGAATTTCAAACGATGATTAGTGAGTTAACAGCCATGGAAGTGGCTAACTCTTCCATGTACGATGGACCAACAGCTTTGGCAGAAGCCGCTCTTCTTAGTTGTTCTTCCGCTCGTAAACAAAAGATCATTGTTTCTTGTGCTGTTCATCCAGAAAGTCGTCTTGTTTTACAAACTTACGCCAAAGGACAACACCTTGAGGTTGTCGAGATTCCAACAAAGGATGGTACGACAGATCTTGAGCAATTGAAAGAGGCGATTGATCAGGATACGGCCTCAGTTATCGTCCAATACCCAAATTTCTTTGGCCAAATCGAACCATTGAAAGAAATTGAAGCTTTAACACGACAAGCTAAAAAGGCACACTTCGTTGTTTCATGTAATCCGCTCTCATTAGGTTTATTAACACCTCCTGGTGAATTTGGTGCTGATATTGTCGTAGGCGATTGTCAACCACTTGGTATTTCGCAATCATTTGGTGGACCTCATTGTGGCTATTTTGCTACAACCAAAAAATTAATGCGAAAAATCCCAGGTCGCTTAGTAGGTGAGACAGTTGACGAAGATGGGAAACGTGGGTATGTGTTGACGCTTCAAGCTCGTGAACAACACATTAGACGTGACAAAGCGACGTCAAATATCTGTTCAAACCAAGCGTTAAATGCCCTAGCTTCTTCTGTAGCCATGACAGCCCTTGGCAAAAAAGGCATTCGTGATATCGCTAACCAAAACATCCAGAAAGCACACTACGCTAAAGATCAATTGCAAAAAAAGGGTGTTACGGTGCTTACGAAGGACTCCTTCTTTAATGAATTTGTTGTAGATGTCAAACAACCTGTTAAAGATGTGAATCAAAAACTTCTTGAACACGGATTTATTGGTGGTTACGAACTTGGACGAGAGGATGAAACTAGGAAAAATCAGATGTTAATTGCGGTGACAGAACAACGGACAAAAACTCAAATTGATCAATTTGCAACCCTATTAGGAGGACTAATTCATGAATAATAATGAGCAAGCACTCATCTTTGAATGTTCTAAAGAAGGACGGATTGGCTACAGTCTTCCTATTAGTGATGTTCCTAATGTCAATCTAACCGAATTTCTTGATTCTGACTATATTCGAACTAGTGAGCCGGAACTTCCTGAAGTGTCCGAATTACAAATCGTTCGTCATTATACGGCCCTATCAAAACGAAATTTCGGCGTTGATTCAGGCTTTTATCCACTAGGGTCTTGTACGATGAAATATAATCCAAAAGTCAATGAAGTTTTAGCACGACTTGATGGGTTTAGTCATATCCATCCTTATCAAGATGAGTCGACGGTTCAAGGGGCTATGGAAATGCTGTACCGTTTGCAGACCAATCTTGCCGAAATAACAGGTATGGATGAAGTGACTTTACAACCAGCAGCCGGTGCCCATGGTGAATGGACAGGACTGATGATTATTCGGGCTTTTCATGAAGCAAATGGTGATTTCAAACGGACAAAGGTGATCATTCCTGACTCAGCACACGGAACTAACCCAGCTTCCGCTTCCGTCGCTGGTTTTGAAGCAGTGACCGTTAAATCTAATGAAAAAGGTTTAGTGGATTTAGATGATTTAAGACGTGTTGTCGATGATACAACAGCAGCCTTGATGTTAACGAATCCAAACACTTTAGGATTATTTGAAGAGCACATTTCAGAAATAGCTGAAATCGTACATGAAGCGGGTGGCCGCGTTTACTACGATGGAGCAAACATGAACGCGATCATGGGTATAACAAGACCTGGAGATATGGGCTTTGATGTTGTTCACTTAAATCTTCACAAAACCTTTACTGGTCCTCACGGAGGCGGTGGTCCTGGATCAGGTCCTGTTGGCGTAAAGGCAGAATTAGCTCGATTTTTACCAAAACCGGTTCTTGTGAAAAAGGATGACCACTATACATTTGATTACGATCGTCCCGATTCAATCGGCCGCGTAAAACCTTACTATGGAAACTTTGGGATAAATGTGCGTGCTTATAGCTATATCCGCACGATGGGTCCTGAAGGGCTAGCTCAAGTATCAAAAAATGCTGTTTTAAACGCAAACTATTTAATGAAACGTTTAGCACCATATTATGATGTCGCATTTCATCAATACTGTAAACATGAATTTGTTTTATCAGGAAGAAGACAAAAGAAACTCGGTGTTAGAACACTTGATATAGCAAAGAGGTTGCTTGACTATGGGTACCATCCACCAACCATTTATTTTCCTATGATTGTAGATGAATCGATGATGATTGAACCTACAGAAACAGAATCAAAAGAAACCCTTGATGAATTTGCTGATGCCCTTATTCAAATCGCAAAAGAAGTAGAGGAAACACCAGAAATCGTTCAAGACGCACCACACAATACGATTATTCGTCGACTTGATGAAACAAGAGCAGCACGGACGCCTGTTTTGAAATATAATGGAAAATAAATTATAGTTGAAAGCAGTTTTCATGTCCTTCTAGCGGTGGGATAGAGTTAAACGTAATATAAAAATAGAGACATCCATAGATGTCTCTATTTTTATAACGATGATAAATATGTTTTTTTAAAACACAAGCAGCGGATTTTATACCTAAAAAATAAAACAGACATCTCTTTTGGTATCTGTCTGTTTTATGATCTTTCTTTATTTGTGTTTTACTTTGCCTGTCCATTTTTTGAACCCGCCCTTTAGCTGGTAAAGTTCTTTCACACCCATTTTTCTTAGAACAGCTGCAGCTCTAGCGCTTCTAAATCCATTCGCACAATAGAGATAGACGGGTTTATCTTTTCTTATTTCTGTTTTACGCATTTTAAGTTGTGTCAGTGGGATGTTTCGGGCACCTAATATATGACCATTATCAAATTCATTTGGTTCTCTAACATCAATTAATTGTGCTTTTCGATAGCCGGAGCGAAATGAATCTTCATCAAGTGTTTTTAAATATCTGCGCTGCATAAGTGATCGAGCCACCGTATAGATAATAAACGCGAGTATTGCGACTAGCAGAATCGTCCAATCGAATTTCATTTAAATTTCTCCTTTTATATATGTCTCTAGTCACATTATAACTTTTTTTAGTTTATTTTTAAATAGATAACAAAAAGGTCGGAAATGGGTTAAATTGGAAAATTACTTGTCTTTTAGTTCAATATAGTGTAATATCCAAATAGAACAAAACGGAGAAGTATAGGGGGAGACTGCATGTCACCTACACCAAGTATGGAGGACTACATCGAACGTATTTATTTACTTATACAGGATAAAGGTTATGCCAGAGTTTCAGATATTGCTGAAGCACTTGATGTCCATCCGTCATCAGTAACCAAAATGGTACAAAAACTGGACAAAGACCAATATCTTATATATGAGAAGTATAGGGGATTCATCTTAACACCGAAGGGAAAAGTCTTAGGAGAGCGTCTAGTTTATCGCCATGAGTTATTAGAAAAGTTCTTAAGAGTGATTGGTGTAAGTGAAGAAAAGATTTACGTTGATGTAGAGGGGATCGAACATCATTTAAGTTGGAATGCTATTGATCGAATAGGTGATCTAGTTCAATATTTCGATGAAGATAAGAATCGTTTAGCTGAGCTAGATGGATTAAGAAAAAAAAATGAAAATATTAACAATGGGTAATCAAGCCTATTATAAGGTCCAAGAGATGAGGTTCATTTCTTGGGCTTTTTTGGTCTATTCTTAAAAGCTTCTTACTACTATTAAAGAGGGAGGGGTGGTGATTATGAATATTGATATTGTTTTTTCCGGTGGTGGCGTAAAAGCCTTTGCTTTTGTAGGTGCACTGGATGTTCTTGACCAAGCTGGCTACCGCTATAAAAGAATAGCTGGAACGAGTGCAGGTTCCATTGTAGCTGCCCTTTTATCCGCTGGGTACACCAATACGGAAATCAAAGATCTAATGAAAGAAATGAATACGGAAACATTGCTCGATCGTAAAGTCCCCATATTTCGTTTTCCATTTGTTAAGTGGCTCAGACTTTATTGGCAAATGGGACTATATAGTGGTTCAAGTTTTGAAGAGTGGATAACTCAGCTTTTACTAAAAAAGGGTATTCGAACATTTGGAGATTTAGAAGAAGGGTCACTGAGAGTCATCGTTTCTGATATTACGCAAGGTAAAATGGTGATTTTACCTGATGATCTTCATCAATATGGAGTAGATCCTAGAATGTTTTCAGTAGCAAGAGCTGTACGTATGAGTTGTAGTCTTCCATTTCTATTTGAACCCATCTCCCTCTTTAATCAAAATGCTGAAAGGTGCTTAATCGTTGATGGGGGAATGCTAAGTAATTTTCCAGTCTGGTTATTCGATCAAGGAAATGAGAAACCAGATCGACCTTTTCTTGGTTTGCAACTCAGTCAAAAACCAGATCTATTACCAGCTAGAAAAATAAAAAATGGTGTGGATCTTCTTCAGGGAATATTCCAAACGATGCAAAGAGCACATGATACAAAATACATATCAAAATTTGCGGCATCAAATATTATTTTTATCCCTGTTAATCATATCAAAACGGCAGACTTTGATTTAACGAATAAGGACAGAGAAGAATTATTTAATTTAGGGAAAAAACAAGCACTTCAATTCCTAAAAAAATGGACATATTAAAAAAATCAGTTAATAATATAAAACAAAGAGGCAAGGCGTGGATTAAGGGGCATTTATACACAAAAAAAACTTGCCTTAGGCAAGTTTTTTTAAAAAAGCATCCGTTTTCTCTTTTTGTGTTTTTTTCCATTAATAACGGTTAAATGTCCATGGTCTTTAGCTTTGGTTAAATTTATATTTCTTTTTAAATGGGTATCGGAAGAGATGACTTTAAAATTATGCTGCAATGCACGACTAGATCGAGACCTACTTTGAATAAAATGGTTCTTTGAGCGATGACGTTGTTTTTTCTTTGATTGCTTTACTGCTTTTCGATAAGCCGTATATTCTGTTTTATTGGTACTTACTCCCATAAGACGTTTGATAAGGAACATACCAAGAAAAACAACTAAAACCATGATTAGAAGCTGACTAAACAAGGCCATAGGATGGTAAATCAAATTAATGAATAATCCAATTGCTGCAAGGCCGATGATGAACCAGAATATGAGGGGATACATGAGAGATTTCACGACAACTCACCTCCAAATTTTTATACAACATGGCTTTTATTAACCATTGATTTGGCTCCTTCTATCATTGCTTCACGTTTTATCATTTCTTCAAACGCTTGGATGGCGACTTCAACTTGATCTGTATCAGGTTCCTTTGTAGTAAGTAACTGCAACCATAAACCTGGGTAACCAAGCCATTTTAAGAAAGGAATACCTCTTACGCGATTGGTTAAACGTAAGACTTCATACGCAATACCTAAATCAAGAGGAATAAGCGCAATACGTGATACGAGTCGCAACCATAAAGGATCCGTTGGAACAAAGAAATAGAGAGCAACACTGATAAATGCAGAAAATAAGATAAAACTAGAACCGCATCGATAATGTAATCGCGAGGCATTCATAACATTTTCTACAGATAATGGTAAATCATTCTCGAAGGCATTAATCACTTTATGCTCGGCACCATGATATTGAAAAACACGTTTCATCATGGGAGTCAAAGAAACAAAATAAATATAACCTAGCAAAAAGGCAATCTTGAAAAAGCCTTCTAATATAATTTGACCAGAGTGATGACTTACAATGGGTGAAAAAAAGCTTGCTAGAAATGCAGGAACAAGTGTGAATACGAACTTTGCAAATAGAAAAGACAAAATCCCAAGTACAGCAATACCAATGACAAAGCCGAATGACTTTTTCTTCTCTTCACTTCGAGGCGTTTCGTTTGTCTGGTCAAACACTTCGGAAGAGAAATTCAAATGTTTGGTTCCAAGAGCACTTGATTCTAAGATAGCGACAATACCACGTAAGACAGGAACTTTTTTTAATCTATTTAGTAAAGGGTAGCTCTTTTTTTGACATTCAAAGAAGTCAATGGTACGATCTTGCCGTCTGACAGCGGTTACAGTGGTATATTTCCCACCCATCATCACACCTTCAATAACGGCTTGACCACCGTAGCCAGTTTGTTTATTTGCCATAAAAACACCAACCTTTTAATTACTCATCTCTTTTTTAAACAGTGAGTTATGGTATAAAAATGTTATTGACTATATGGTTCGTATCGACTGTAAAAATCAGGACCATATAATCATAAATTTTATCTCACTATCTATTTTACTAGAAAAGCAAGCAAACCACTAGGTTGAATAACCAACTTTTTTAAATGGATTTCCGACAAATATGGCTAGGATCTGCCTTCATACATAGAATCAAGTCTCAGATTAAGATCCAAAATTATTATTCCCGTATATATTAATTAATATACGTTAAATAATAAAAAATGCGAAAAAGAAAGCGCTTTATTTTCCATACTCTTATTATATTATATATGTTTACGAATTTGTATCTAATTTATGTTAAAAATAAAAAAAGTTATGGTTGCGGGGGAATACTGATGAAGAAGGAGGCTATTAAGAAAAAAGATGGATACATAAAGCTTCCGAATGATAAGTAAATAAAGGGGTTAAAGTGAAATAATACATAGGCTTCAGGATAAAAAAATCTCACGATAAATGAATTGATCAACTTATGGATATACTATTCCTTGAGTAATTAACCTCATTTTAAAATGGGAGGGTTTGACATGCCTGAAACCTCAAAAAAGGAAGACAAACAGGATAAATCATTGGGTCGTATTGCTGTTATAGGTTTTTTTGCAGGACTTATTTGGAGTTTAGTTGGATTCGTTGAGAGGTATCTTAACTTTTCAAAAGTGGGACCTTCATTGATTCTTAAACCATGGGCACTTGGCGATTGGAAAAATCATTTATTAGGCGAATTTATTGGTATATTGGTTATTTGCCTTCTATCGATAGTTTTAGCCCTTTTATATAAGGTCACTTTGGCTAAAATTAAATCGATCTGGATGAGTGTGCTTTTTGGATTTTTCCTATGGGTTCTCGTTTTCTACGTATTCCAACCATGGATACCGGGTTTAGAGACAGTACGAGAACTGGGGAGGAATACAATAACAACGACGTTATGCTTATACATTTTGTATGGGTTGTTTCTAGGTTATTCCGTTTCTTTTGATGTTGATTCGAGTAAAGATTCAAAAGCCTATTCAAATAAATGATGCTATGCTAAAATATAATAGGAGAGTCTTAATCTACATACGTTCAAAAGGAGTTTAATTATGCATCACTTTCTAGTCATTAATGGACCCAATTTGAATGCATTAGGACAGCGTGAACCGACGATTTATGGCACTAATACATTAGACTCTTTAGAGAACGAGGTAAAGACTTTTGGAAAAGAACGAGGTTGTCATGTAACATGCGTACAATCCAATTATGAAGGAAAAATTATAGACTGGATTCACGATGCACCCAAACAGTATCAAGGCATTGTCTTAAATCCAGCCGCTTTCACACATTACAGTATCGCTATTCGTGATGCTCTTTCCAGTATTGATTTACCTGTTATCGAGGTGCATATATCAAACGTGCATCAAAGAGAAGCTTTTCGTCATAAATCCGTGACGGCACCTGTCGTTATCGGTCAAATTGTTGGTTTAGGCTTTAAGGGTTACACTTACGCACTTGATTACCTATTAAAGACGGTTCAAAAAGAGGATAAAAACATTTAGAGATAAAATAAGTTCATCAAACTTTGTCTCTAAATAAAAGCAAAGTTTACTCCCCTGAACTTTTGAACAAGTAGTAAAAAAATTATCATCATTAGATGTCCAGTTAGGCGTTACGGGCTTTTGTAGGAGGAAAAATATGATATCAGTAAATGATTTTCGTACAGGATTAACCATTGAAGTGGATGGTGGAATTTGGTCTGTTATTGAATTCCAACATGTTAAACCCGGTAAAGGAGCAGCGTTCGTACGCTCTAAATTAAGAAATCTTAGGACTGGTGCCATTCAAGAAAAAACGTTCCGTGGTGGAGAAAAAGTTGGCCGTGCCCACATTGATAACCGTAAAATGCAGTACCTATATGCAAGTGGTGATACCCATGCGTTTATGGATCTCGAAAGCTATGAACAAATTGAACTTGATGCTTCTCAAATTACTGAACAATTAAAGTTTTTAAAAGAAAATATGGAAGTGAATATCCAATCATATCAAGGTGAAACACTTGGTGTAGAACTTCCAAATACAGTCGTTCTTGAAGTAGTTGAAACTGAACCAGGAATTAAAGGAGATACAGCCTCAGGTGGTTCAAAACCTGCTACACTAGAAACGGGCTATGTTGTTAACGTTCCTTTCTTTGTTAATCAAGGAGATCAACTTATCATAGATACCCGTTCTGGAGACTATGTATCAAGAGCATAACTAGTTTCACTTTATCTCATACGAATAAAGAGAGCTTTCTTGATCAAAATTAAATCGTATACAAAACTGTCTCTATTTTGAGTTAATATTGTAAGAATATGTCACTAACACCATATAGACTAAAGATGATCTTCATTTGAGGATCGTCTTTTTTTTATGCATAGATAAAGGGTAGGCTTGCATATATTTGATTGAGATGACTAGGCTGACAAATCCTTATGCCTTACTCATTCGATTTTAGGAAATTAAAGGATGGGTGTTATGAAAGAAGTTCTTAGAATACTACCACAATCAATTCAGCAAATTTTTTTGAAACTGCCAGAAAAAGAGATACAGCATATTGAAGAAATACGCTGTCGAATCGGACAACCATTAGAACTTGTCACTTCGGATAACTATGATCTTCGAGCATCACGTCAATTTCCGGTTTTTAATGAGAAAGAAGCAGAGGACATGCTTCAAAAACTAAGTAACTATTCTCTATATACACTTGAAGAAGAACTAAAAAGAGGTTACATCACGATTCAAGGTGGACATCGAGTCGGATTATCAGGAAGAGTCATAACAGAACAAGGACATGTGAGACGTATTCGAGATGTAAGTTCTTTTAATATTAGAATTGCTCGAGAGATAATCGGTGTTGCTACACCGCTCATCCCATATCTGAATAACAATGAAAAAAGATGGCAAAGCACATTAATCATTGGGTCACCACGAACAGGTAAGACCACATTATTAAGAGACCTGGCACGGATCATAAGTGAAGGTAGTCAAGAAAGAAGCATCCCTCCAAGAAAAGTTGGGATTATTGACGAAAGATCAGAAATTGCTGGATGTATCAGAGGAATTCCTCAAAATCAATTAGGTTCTCATGTTGATGTGTTAGACGCATGTCCAAAAGCTGAGGGTATGATGATGATGATACGATCAATGAGTCCTCATGTCCTCATTGTCGATGAGATAGGACGCAAGGAAGATAGTGAAGCGTTGATTGAGGCTATGAATGCAGGAGTATCTGTGTTAGCAACTATCCATGCAAATGGTTTTGAACAGGTTTCAAGGCGCCCAATGATGAAGTCATTATTACGAGAAAAAGTATTTGACCGTTTTATTGAAGTAACCAGTTGCCCGAAAAGAAAACAGACACACATGGGTCGTATCAGAGATATTCGTGATGCAAACGGCTTATCATTACTACATGTCAAGGAGTTTTAAAGATGTTAAAACCTATTGGTGCCATTCTTATCATACTAACAACGACGTGGATGGGTTTCATTGTGTCCAAGCAATATAGTGATCGTCCAAAACAATTAAGACAATTCCGCTCAGCCTTACAATCATTAGAAGCCGAAATTGTGTATGGTTTAACCCCTATACAAGTAGCAGCAGAACATCTGGCTACTCAATTACCTAAGCCGTTATCCTTTTTTTTTAAAACATTATCGGATGCTTTAGTTGATTCTAAAGATAATTTACAAAAAGTATGGGAAAATTCAATCCACTCATTTTGGCCAAGCACCGCACTAAAGAAAAATGAGAAGGAAATTTTATTACAATTTGGAGCCACTCTTGGAAAACAAGATAGCGAAAATCAAAAAAAACAAATTCAATTAACACTAGCACATCTTGAACGTGAAGAGAACGAAGCTCGCGTGGCTCAATCAAAATATGAAAAAATGTCTAAAAGTCTTGGGTTTTTAAGTGGAATCCTCATTGTTTTATTGCTGATTTAGGAGAGATAGATGATGTCTTTCTGACTCAAATAGGAGGTGCTAAGATGTCTCTGGATGTTAATACCATTTTCCAAATTGCAGGTATTGGAATTATTGTCGCTATGATTCAGACCGTTCTTAAACAAATGGGAAAAGATGATTGGGCACAATGGGTCACACTGATTGGTTTTGTCGTTATTTTGTATATGGTTGCGACGCTTATTAATGATCTTTTTGAAAAAATAAGAGAAGTTTTTCTCTTTCAATAAAAGAAACCTTTTATGATGATCGGGCTTTAAAAGAATCTATTTGTCTCCTCACTTCTCATATAGCCCTTATCGATTAGAGGTGGGAGTTCATTCAATGCGAGATCCAAGAAAAGGAGGGCTTGACCATTGATATTCTCCAAATAGTGGGTTTAGGTTTAGTTGCGACTTTTATTGTTCTTATTTTAAAAGAGCAGAAGCCGAGCCTTGCTTTCTTATTGTCCATCTTTGTTGGAGCCCTTATTTTTCTTTATTTAATAGATCAAATCAAACTTGTCATGGACATGCTTATAGAAATTGCGTCATCCGCACATCTAAACAACGTCTACGTTGAAACTATTTTAAAAATTATTGGAATAGCTTACATCGCGGAATTTGGTGCGCAAATTACAAGGGATGCTGGTGAAGGCGCTTTAGCGTCAAAAATTGAGCTTGCTGGAAAAGTTCTTATTCTTGTTTTAGCTATTCCAATTATGAAGGCGGTCATACAGACCATAATTGGTTTGATTTCGCAATGATGAAAGGGGAAAACTTATGCTAGATAAAAGGGCGACTAAAATATGGAATTTGACTGTTGTTCTATTTATAGCCTTGTTTATTATGCTTTGTTCTCCAGACGTTGCTTATGGCCAAACTTCTGAGCAAAATTGGGTTGATAAACAATTTAATTCTATGGATCTCTCCCAAATAGAGGATTATTGGCAAAAGATCACACAAGAGTATGATGGTTTCTTGCCAGAAAGCCAGAAGGTCGATTTTAAAAGTCTAATAACATCGGACAAACAAGGTGTGCTTCATGATTGGATGATCGGTTTAATAAAATATTTGTTTCATGAATTGTTAGTGAACGGAAAATTACTTGGTACATTGCTTTTATTGTCTGTTTTTTCAATGATACTTCAAACGCTTCAGAGCGCATTTGATCATCAATCTGTTTCAAAAGTAGCCTACGGGGTTGTTTATCTCGTGCTATTAATTTTGCTACTTAATAGTTTTAAGGTTGCGATAACTTATGCTTCAGATGCAATTGAAAATATGAGCCATTTTTTATTGGCACTTATGCCCATGTTATTAGGGTTAACTGCTGCAACTGGAGGCGTTACATCCGTCGCCTTTTTTCATCCTTTAGTCATATTACTAATTAATACGAACGGGTGGTTAATTGCGAAATTTGTCCTGCCTCTTTTATTTCTATCGGCACTTGTTTCAATCGTAAGTACGTTAACTGAGCAATACAAATTAACTAAACTGGCTTCACTATTAAAGAATATCGCCATCGGAACGTTAGCTGTTTTTTTTGCTGTTTTTTTAGGTGTTATGTCAGTTCAAGGGGCGGCAACTTCAATTACTGATGGTGTTCTAATGAAGTCTGCTAAATTTTTCACAGGGAATTTCATCCCAGTTATTGGACGAATGTTTACCGAGGCGACAGATACCGTTATCGGAGCGTCCGTTTTACTTAAGAACACCATAGGAATAGCAGGGTTAATCCTGCTAGTTTGTCTGATTGCGTTCCCAGCACTTAAAATTTTGTCCCTTGTCCTTATTTATAATATCGCAGCGGCCTTAATTCAACCTCTTGGAGGAGGCCCCATTATTGAGAGCTTAAGTATAATGGCTAAGAGTATGATCTATGTTCTCGCCTCTCTTGTCATCGTCTCTTTAATGTTTTTTCTGGCTTTAACCATCATTATAGCATCTGGGAATCTTTCACTCATGGTGAGATAAGGAGGGAGAAGCATGTCCTATCTAATTAATTGGTTAACACACGTGATTTTTATCGTTTTCTTTGCCATTATTCTTGACATGCTACTGCCAGCTAAAGCCTTTCAAAAATATGTTAAACTCGTCATCGGTTTAGTGATTATTGTATCCCTCCTCGATCCACTGCTTAAAATTCTACACGTCGATATGGATCAAGCGATATTAAAAGCTAGCATGACTAATGACACGTCTCAAACAAAAAATTTAATAAATACAAATAAAAGTGAAATAGAAAGTGAACAAGCTGCATATATTCATAACACGCTGGTTAACAAGATGAAGAATTATGTAAAGGAGGCGTTAGTTGACCGTTATGGTTTAGAGATTAAGCAACTAAAGGTCAAAACAAGCGATGACACACAAAACACACTGACTGTTGACCAAGTGGCTGTTGTTGTTGGACAAACAGATCCAAGAGATGATATGAAAGACACCAAAGATGAGATTAAACCTGTTGATCATATACAGGTCGACATTTCAAACTCACATAGCACGTCTGAAAACAAAATTGAAGCTCAAGAACATGCAGAGATAAAAAAGGTACGCCAATTTTTGGCTAAGGAATGGGGCATCGATGAAAAAGTGATACAGATTCAAAAGGAAGGAGGAGAATAAGTGTCTTTGATACAGTGGATAAAAGATCAATTGTTTAAGAAACAAACGGATAACTCCCAAAAAAAACATCTAAATAAGCAAACTTTATTATTACTAGGTATCTTAGGTATATCATTCATGCTGATCAGTCATTTTTTTACATCGTCTTCTGGGACAGACAGTCAAGACTCTTTGCCTACGGTTACTCATCCGAAGTCTTTGTCGACGAATCAACTTCAGTCAGCAAAAGAAAAGCTTGGAACGAGTAAATTCTCCTCCATGAGCAAGTATGAATCGTATTATAATCAACGCTTAGCTCGTATCTTAGAACAAGTAACAGGCGTATCAAAAGTTTCTGTCATGGTCACCTTTAGTTCAACAGAAAAAAATATCTATCAAGATAACGTCAAAACCCAGACGAATCAAACCGAGGAACAAGATCGAAATGGCGGGACAAGAACTGTCAACGAAAAAAATGAGGATAGCGAAGTGGTTGTTATTGACAATAATAGCCAGAAAACACCTGTCGTCGTTGGTAAAGAGCAACCCGAAGTTAGAGGGGTTCTTGTAGTGGCAGAAGGGGCTAATAACCCTACATTGAAGTCTTGGATTATGCAAGCTGTAAGTACGGTGCTTGACGTACCTAACTATAAAGTACAAGTATTACCCAAACGTTAAGGAGGAGAATGAATGGTGCTAAAAAAACAAACAGTATGGTTATTAACAATGTTAAGTTTAATTATTGTATTATCGGTTTATTATATGACGTCTCCTGGTAAACCAGCTTCAACAGCACTTGATACAAGTAGTCAAGTAGATGAAGCACAAAATAAAAAAGACGTCATAACAACAACAGCAACAGACGATAAAATGGCCGAGTACAGGATTAAACATGCTGATGCACAAAGTAAACTTGAAAAAGAATATCAAGGCGTGATTGATTCAGATAAGAGTTCCACACAAGCTGTTAGTAAGGCCTATGATAAATTAGAGTCATTAAAAACTGTGGCAAGCAATGAAAAACTACTTGAAGATGTGATTAAATCGAAAGGCTATTCTGATGCTGTTGTCATGGCAGACGGGGAAAGTGTACAGGTCGTCGTAGCAACAAAAAGTCTTTCAAATAAACAAGCGAATACGATTATGAAATTAGCAAATGAATATTTAGGAGCAGATAAATTAGTCAAAGTAGATTATGAGCTTACAAAAAAGTAAAATAACGATGATAAGCAAAAGTGAATTTTAAATTTTATATTAGAGAAGTTTTTTCTTTTAAAATCGGATAAAATAAAGGCTAGTGAGTTTATCACTAGTCTTTATTTTGATTTTCTAAGAATGAAAGTTTTTTTAGATATTCAAAGTAGAAAAAACATGATACATATACATTAGTGGACTGTACCTAAGATAGGGCTTGTGATATGATCTTAAAAGCAATCATCCTATATCCTATGATATAATGGTATAAAAGATGGACAAGATAAAAAGGAGTGCTAATAGTGTTAAAAATAGAGGATATTCGCGAATTAATAAAGGTGATTGATGATTCTTCAATTAATGAATTTGAATATGAAGAAGAAGGCACAAAAATCTCCCTTAGAAAACAAATTGAAGGTGCCACTCAAGTTGTTCAAGTACCTTCTCAATCGGTACCTGCTTTAAATCCAGTACATACCGAACCGTCTACTCAAGAGATCGAGAATACGGCTTCTACTTCACAAGTCGAAGACACTGTAGATCAAGCTAAGTTACATACAATCGAATCACCTATGGTTGGAACCTTCTATGCCTCATCTAATCCAGATTCAGAAGCATTTGTGCAAAAAGGATCAAAAGTCAACAAAGACACGGTGGTTTGTATCGTAGAAGCCATGAAACTATTTAATGAAATTGAGGCAGATGTAAAAGGCGAAATCGTTGACGTTCTCGTAGAAAACGGACAACTTGTTGAATTTGGTCAACCACTCTTTGTGGTTAAAGAAGATTAGAGGTTGATATCATGATAAAAAAATTATTGATCGCTAACCGAGGAGAAATTGCCGTCCGAATTATTCGTGCTGCAAAAGAACTTAATATAGAAACAGTCGCCGTCTATTCACAAGCAGACAAAGATGCCCTGCACGTTCAACTGGCGGATGAAGCCTATTGTATTGGACCTTATCCAGCAAAAGACAGCTATCTAAATTTCACTAATATCATGAGTGTTGCGACTTCAACAGGTGTAGATGCTATCCATCCAGGGTATGGATTCTTAGCCGAGAATGCCGACTTCGCTGAAATATGTCGAGAATGTAACATTATATTTGTTGGTCCTTCACCTGAGGCAATTAACAAAATGGGGATTAAAGATGTTGCAAGAAGTACAATGAAAGAAGCGGGAGTCCCTGTTGTTCCAGGTTCTGAAGGTATTATACAAACAATTGAAGAAGCAATTAGCGTTGCGGATACCATTGGTTATCCTGTTATAATTAAAGCAACGGCCGGTGGTGGAGGTAAAGGAATTCGTATTGCTAGAGATGAAGAGGAATTGAAAAAAGGGATCGCAATTACACAAACCGAAGCTGAAAAAGCGTTCGGAAACCCTGGTGTCTATATCGAAAAATATATTGAAGATTTTAGACATGTAGAAATACAAGTCCTTGCTGATAATTTTGGTCACGTGATTCATTTAGGTGAAAGGGATTGTTCTATACAACGAAGGCTTCAAAAACTTGTTGAGGAAAGTCCGTCACCAGCTCTCGATGAAGACAAACGTCAGGAAATGGGAAATGCGGCGGTTAAAGCGGCTGCAGCTGTACAATATTCCGGTGCCGGAACAATTGAGTTTATTTATGCAGCAGACGGGAATTTTTATTTCATGGAAATGAATACACGTATTCAAGTTGAACACCCAGTAACGGAGTATGTAACGGGTGTCGATTTAATCAAAGAACAGCTTTTAGTTGCTTCTGGTAAACCATTATCCTATAAGCAAGAAGACATCAAAATGACAGGTCATGCCATCGAATGCCGAATTAATGCCGAAAATCCTGATAAAAACTTTATGCCATCATCTGGACGTGTTGAAACCTATCTACCACCAGGTGGACCAGGTGTCCGTATTGATTCTGCCGTTTACCAAGGTTATGTCATCCCACCGTACTATGATTCAATGGTTGCTAAAATCATTACGTATGGTAATACTCGTCAGGAAGCGATTAATACAATGAAACGAGCCCTAAATGAATACGTTATTGAGGGGATATTCACAACGATTCCGTTTCATTTACGACTGTTAAATCACCCTGTTTTCGTTCGTGGAGATGTTAATACGAAATTCCTTGAAAAATATCCATTAACAGAAAAGAATTAATTATGGAGGTGACTGAAGTGGAAGACAATCATAAACAAACATTTGAAACAAATGAACTTGGGCAAGATTTAGGTAATGTCGAAATCTCACCTGAAGTCATCGAGGTTATTGCAAGTCTAGCTGCGACTGAAGTGATAGGTGTTGCATCCATGCATGGTGGATTTGCCAATGGGGTCGTTGAAAAAATTTCAAGACGCAATTACGGTAAAGGCGTCAAAGTTGAATTAACGGATGAAGGTATTTTAATAGATGTTCAACTGCATATGAATTATGGTGTATCGATTCCTGAAGTTGCTGAAAAAGTTCAAAAGAATATCTTAGATACATTAACCGTTATGACTGGATTAGATGTATTAGCTATTCATGTTCATGTTGTTGGCATTGAATTCGGAGAGACTAATAAGAAAGACAATGATTAGGAATAATGAATAAAAAGAGCGTGTTTAAGAAAGAAAGTCTTTCACTTCTTTTTTGAATCGCCTAAAAATCAAAGGGAAACCCCTTTGATTTTTATTTGGAGATTCTGTTATGTATGCTATTATTTTAGGTGTATGGCAGGATCAAGAAGGGAGTTATCTAATGAATCGCAGGCAAGCTAGGGAGAAAGCGGTCCAAGCTTTATTCCAAATTACAGTCGGCCAGACCGACGCTGAGGAAGCTATCCACAATGTCCAAGAAATGGATAAAGGGAGTCAATTGAATCCTCTATTTGAACTACTCGTTCATCAAACCATTCATCACATGCCAGACATCGATGAACAGATAAAAAAACATTTAATCAACTGGCAATTCGATCGAATAGCCAATATTGATAAAACAATCTTACGGTTAGGGACATGTGAGTTGCTTTATTTAGACGACATTCCAACTTCTGTAAGTTTGAATGAGGCTGTTGAGTTGGCCAAACTTTTTGGAGATGAGAAAACAAGAAAATTTGTCAATGGTATTTTGTCTCAGATAGCGGTTGATCTAAAGAAAAATTAATAGACCAATAACATAGTGATTGAAGGGAGAATTTTTAAATGGTAAAGCTCATTGATGGAAAAGCCATTGCGGCTTCAAAGAGAAAAGAAATGAAATTAAAGGTTGACGAACTTAAAGGCAAAGGGGTTAACCCTGGACTCGCCGTTTTATTAATTGGAAATCATCCAGCTTCCATTTCCTATGTCAAAGGAAAAATTCGTGACTGTGAAGAAGTGGGGATTCATTCAGAATTGTTAAGATATCCTGATACGATTTCTGAAGACGAGCTTCTTTCAGAAATTGAGAAATTAAATCAAAATGAATCGATCCATGGGATTCTTGTTCAACTTCCATTACCAAAACAAATATCTGAAAGAAAGGTCATTGAAACGATTGCACCTGAGAAAGATGTTGATGGGTTTCATCCTTTAAATTTAGGGAAAATGCTAACTGGACAAGACACATTCTTGCCATGTACACCATTTGGTATTATCGAAATGTTGAAATCCGAAAACATTGAGATTGCTGGAAAACACGTTGTCATTGTTGGAAGAAGTAATATCGTCGGAAAACCAGCTGGTCAACTGTTCTTAAATTTAGATGCTACGGTAACCTATTGCCATTCAAAAACACCTTCTTTATCAGAACATACAAAGCAGGCTGACATCCTTGTTGTTGCAGTCGGAAGAGAGAATCTTATTGGCGCTGATGATGTGAAAAAAGGCGCAGTAGTTATTGACGTTGGCATGAACCGAAATGACAAAGGAAAACTTGTAGGCGATGTATCTTTTGATAGTGTCAAAGAGATTGCAGGATACATAACTCCCGTACCGGGTGGCGTGGGACCTATGACAAGAACCATGTTACTTGAAAATACAATCAAATCAGCCCTAATGGAAATTGGCGGCAAATAGAATGTCCGAAGATCGGTACATCAGCATAACGGCCCTGACGCGCTATTTAAAAAGAAAGTTAGAATCAGATCGGCATTTGCAAGACGTTTGGCTCCGCGGAGAAATTTCTAACTTTAAAGTCCATTCTAGAGGTCATATGTATTTGACGTTAAAGGATAATGGGGCAAGGATTCAGTCAGTCATGTTTGCTGGGTATAACAAAAATTTGCTTTTTGAACCTGAAGATGGCATGAAAGTTCTTGTCAGAGGTGAGATTGCTGTATACGAGCCTTATGGACAATACCAGTTATATATTAAGGATATGCAGCAAGATGGAGTTGGAAGACTTCATCTTGCTTTTGAAGCACTGAAGAAAAAACTTGAAGCTCAAGGCTTTTTTTCACCCCTTCAAAAGAAGGCACTGCCACAAGTTCCTTATGAGGTTGGTGTTATTACTTCGCCTACAGGCGCTGCGGTCCGTGATATTTATACAACTTTAAAGAGACGCTTTCCTGCTGTTAGAATTACACTATTTCCAGTTCTGGTACAAGGTGACTCAGCTTCAAAGTCAATTGTTCAAGCTATAAAACAAGCCAATAAAGAGACTTATCTTGATGTCCTCATTGTAGGTCGGGGCGGAGGCTCAATCGAGGATCTTTGGCCATTTAATGAAGAAATTGTCGCACAAGCCATATATGAATCTAAATTGCCAATCATATCGGCTGTTGGCCATGAGACGGATTTTACCATTAGTGACTTTGTTGCAGATCTGAGAGCGGCTACCCCCACAGCTGCTGCAGAACTTGCTGTACCTAATCATAAAGAATTAAAGGCACGTATAATGGATCAATCCAATCGATTATACTATTTAGTGAAACAAAAGGTTAATCGTGCAGAAGAACGTTTAGACCGTTTAAAGAGGGCCTATGCATTTAAATATCCTTCACAGCTCTTACGTCAAAAGGAGCAGGAATTGGATATGGCTATATCACAGTTAACAAAAGCGATAGAGCGTAAATACCAATCAAGCGTCGACCAGAGTCAACATGTTCATGCACTATTGTTAAAACATGATCCGAAAAGTGTTGTTGATCAATCTAAAAAAACGGCGAGTGCTCTGCAAGCCCGTTTGCAACGATCTATTCAACTCCGTTATCAAGAAAAAACATCGGCGTATAAACATGTTGTAGGACAACTCCATGCACTTAGCCCTTTGCAGATTATGGCTAGAGGTTATTCGCTATCCTACACGGAGCAAGGGAATCTAATCAAATCTGTAAAAGATGTTCAACCCGGAGATCCATTGAAGGTAAAATTGACTGATGGCTCGATAGATTGTCAAATTTGGGGGATTGAGGAGGGAAAAATAGATGAGTGAGGTTAATGAAGAAAAAACAGCACCTCAAGAATCGACTATTCTAAGTTTTGAGGAAGGAATGGCGAAATTAGAAACCATTGTTACACGTTTAGAAGAAAACGATGTCCCTTTAGAAAAAGCCATTGATCTTTTTCAAGAAGGGGTTGAATTGTCTAAACAATGTCAGGAACGTTTAAAAAAAGTTGAACAAAAAATGGATCAACTAATTGAACAGAATGGAGAAGTTAAGACATTCTCAATCCAGGAGGACGACGGGTTGTGACAGACAATTTAATGGCTTTTTTAGGTGAGAAGAAAAAGGTCTTAGATACTCAATTAACAAAAGCTATTGAGAAACTTCATGCGCCTCAGAAATTAAAAGAGGCGATGAACTACTCACTTTCAGCTGGCGGGAAAAGGCTTCGTCCGATTCTTCTCCTTTCAACAATTGAAGCGATAGGGGAGCAAGAGAGTTTAGGCATGGGTACAGCCATAGCACTTGAGATGATCCATACTTATTCTTTAATTCATGATGATTTGCCAGCTATGGATAATGATGATTTAAGACGAGGAAGACCAACCAACCATAAAGTTTTTGGAGAAGCCACAGCTATCTTAGCAGGAGATGCGTTATTAACTTATGCTTTTGAATGCTTAATCATGAATTCAGAGCAACTTTCTGAAACATTGAAGCTTAACCTTACGAGTAAACTAGCTAGAGCAGCGGGTCCTGAAGGAATGGTTGGTGGACAACAAGAGGATCTAAACGCGGAAGGTAAGGAACTTTCTATAGATCAACTGAAAGCCATACACCATTTAAAAACCGGACGTTTATTGACATTTGCAATTGAAGCAGGAGCTTTAATTGGTGGGGCAAGTACAAAAGAATTGAATGAACTCAAGCGATTTGCTGAACACCTTGGCCTTGCCTTTCAAATTCGTGATGACATTCTTGACATTGAAGGTACTGAAGATGAAATTGGAAAGCCTGTTGGAAGTGATGAAGCAAATAATAAGAGTACGTATCCAAAACTTCTAAGCTTACAAGGTGCTAAAGATACGTTAAATGATCACATTGATCAAGCACTGACTATTCTTGAATCATTAAATCTCAAATCTTCTCGTCTGAAACAACTGACTCATTATATTTTAGATAGAACAAACTAGTGAAACTAAAAAAGGGAGATCTTTCCCCCTGATTATCAGTAAACCAATCATGTGATACGGCTGGTCATCCGTACTATAATGTTGTTCAACTTTTTTCTTAACGTTAGGTGTAAGAAAATACTGCCTCAAAGAGCTAAGGACAAACATTATTGAAGTTTCACATATTTCTAAATCATGCCTATATAGCCATGTTCATTGAGTCAATGGTTAGGATATGTTATAATCATAGTTGTAAAAATGGGTGGTGCAGTATTCTAGTCATGCGACTATATCTGAGGGCGGGGCTAAAAATCCGCCAAAGGGCACATCGATGAAGTTCCTGGTTTCGGCTTAGGGCGCCCAGCCTTGGGTCGTTTCTGGGAGTAAAGAACGTAGGGCGATCCGCAACGGCATGTGGGCGATGACCCTGCGTTCGTGGAGACGCATATAGTTTATATGTGGGAAAACCTGCTAATGACCCTCACCTCAATTGACTGAGTGGGTCCATAGCAGCGTAGCCTGCCTTGAGTGGGGGCCGAGGGGATTATAACAGTTAAGTAGTTTAACATTTGTTTGGCCGACAGTTGACTACTATGTTATATGAAATCGACTCTGCAAAAGAGGATAGGATATGGCTATCAGCGTGTTTGAGGAAAACTCCTAGACTGTTGTAATCACATTTAAAAAGGATTATAGTGCGGACTAAGTGGTGATCCAGTTTAACGATTGGTGACAACGTTAGTAAGGTTTTAAATGGGAACGGCTAGAACGGCGACGCTCTAGTAACCTTACGGGAAAACCTACTGGACCTAAGCCGCAACGTTTACTTTTTAAATGACCATCCAATTTACATATGTTATTAAATTCGACTTGTTCAAAAGTCGTCTATTTATTTTAAGTGGTTATCATTTAGAAAGAGCCATCATTTACGTTATAAAAAGTATAAAAGTAACATCGTTTTTGAACTCTTCTTTTAACTTGATCTGCTTACTTCATAATAGTCAGTCACCTATTTGAACATGAACACTAATTAGGGGATAAATATGAAAGTTGATATAAAAAAGTCGTTGAAATTTTCATCAAGTATTGCCGTTATCACCCTGGTGTTAGCGGCTATTTTTACAATTGTATCTAACGCGCTACTAAGCGGCGTTAATGCTATCGTTGGTACACTTATTGTTTTGGGAATTGTCCTAATTGGTATTGCTTTTGATATCGTAGGTGTCGCTTCCACAGCCGCAAAAGAAATCCCCTTACATGCCATGGCATCTGAACGTGTACATGGTGCTAAACATGCTGTTTATATCGCAAGAAATGCTGACCGTGTGTCAACATTTTGTAATGATGTGATTGGCGATATTTCGGGTATAGTAAGTGGGACAGCTTCTGCTATTGTTGTCATTGAAATGGTCTCCCATTTTGTTTCACATGAAGATGGGAGTGGCTTACAAAATGTCATTTCAGTTTTATTCACAAGTGTTGTTGCAGGCATTACTGTTTTTGGGAAAGCCTTAGCTAAAACTTATGCGATTAGCCATGCAACAAAGATTGTTTTTCGTGTGGGTATATTATGTTATATAATTGAAGAGCAACTACATATTCCCATCTTGAAACATAAACGCAAAAACAAAAATGGTCTTAATAATAAAGCCGAAAAGGCCAAATAAGGTGAGTGAGTTCGGGTGGATTTAACGTCGATTAAAGATCCTATATTTCTAAAAGATATGACGATACCAGAATTAGAGCAGCTTGCTCAAGAAATACGACAATTTTTAATTGAACAATTATCAGTGACAGGTGGGCATTTAGCTCCCAACTTAGGTGTGGTTGAGCTCACTCTTGCATTGCATAAAGTTTTCAATAGTCCAAAAGATAAATTGATTTGGGATGTTGGTCATCAATCTTATGTACATAAGATTTTAACGGGTCGTACAGCACAGTTTGACACGTTAAGGCAATATAAAGGCCTAAGTGGATTTCCAAAAAGAAATGAAAGCGAACATGATGTTTGGGAAACAGGTCATAGTTCAACGTCATTATCTGCGGCAATGGGAATGGCCATAGCTAGAGATTTGAAAAAAGAGAATGATTTCATTATTCCTATTATTGGAGACGGTGCATTAACGGGCGGGATGGCTCTCGAGGCATTAAATCATATCGGTCACGAGAAAAAAGATATGATCATCATCTTGAATGATAATGAAATGTCGATAGCGCCTAATGTAGGAGCTCTTCATAATATGCTTGGCCGTATTCGAACAGCTGGAAAGTATCGGAAAGCGAAAGAAGATATCGAGTATTTAATGAAGAAGATCCCGACATTCGGCAATCGGATTGCAACGATCGCCGAACGAATGAAAGATCGATTAAAGTATCTACTCGTATCTGGACTCTTTTTTGAGGAATTGGGTATTACGTATCTTGGCCCGGTTGATGGCCATAATATGACTGCTTTAATGGAAAATATGTCTTATGCGAAAAAACGAAAAGGCCCTGTATTAATTCATGTACTCACTCAAAAAGGGAAAGGTTATAAACCTGCTGAGTCAGACGTCATTGGCACTTGGCACGGAACCGGCCCATATAAAATTGAGTCTGGAGATTTTATTAAACCAGTTGAGGCTCCGCCTTCATACAGTGGCGTTGTTTGCGACACACTTCAAAAGTTGGCGAGAAAAGATGATCGTATTGTCGTTGTTTCTCCGGCGATGGTAGTTGGATCCAAACTCGTTCCTTTTGCAAAAGAATTTCCGGATCGATTGTTTGATGTAGGAATTGCTGAGCAACATGCAGCTACTGTTGCCGCCGGACTTGCGACACAAGGAATGAAACCCGTACTTTCAATTTATTCGACATTCATGCAACGTGCCTATGATCAAATTGTTCATGATATTTGCAGACAAAAACTAAATGTTGTACTTGCTGTAGACCGAGCGGGTTTAGTCGGTGCTGATGGTGAAACACATCAAGGTGTTTTTGATGTGAACTTTCTTCGAAGCTTACCAAACATTGTCATTATGATGGGAAAAGATGAAAATGAATGTCAAAATTTAATATACACAGCGATGCAGTATCATGATGGCCCGATAGCGATTCGTTATCCACGTGGCAATGGTTATGGTGTTCCAATGGATCAAACATTAAAAGAGATTCCTTTAGGATCATGGGAAGTCGTTAAAGATGGAACTGATCTTGCCATTCTTTCCTTCGGTCCACTACTACATGATGCATTAGATGCCGCAAGACAATTGAAATTAGAAGGTATCCACGCTAAGGTGATTAATGCTCGTTCTATTAAACCGTTAGATCGGGATATGTTAGAGGATTTATCTGAACAGAACATTCCTATATTAACGGTAGAAGAATGTGCCTTAGAAGGTGGTTTTGGTAGCAGTGTCCTTGAATACTTACATGATCAGGGAAATCACGATCATTTAGTTGACCGAATGGGAATTCCAGATCGTTTTATTGAACATGGTAGTGTCAAAGAACTCTTGCATGAGATTGGATTGACACCAGAACATATCTATTTACGTGCAAAACATCTTTTATCAAAACATCACTCGCCGACACGCAGGCAGAGAGCTTAATAAAGGAGCAACGATGAAAGAACGTGTAGATGTCTTATTAGTGAAAAAAGGATTATTTGACTCAAGAGAAAAAGCTCAACGTGCTGTCATGGCAGGCATGGTTTATTCAGAAAATCAACGAATGGATAAACCAGGAAGTAAAATAGATAGCGAAACGGAGCTTCATATTAAGGGAAAGGTGCTTCCATATGTCGGTCGAGGTGGACTTAAATTGGAGAAAGCGTTAAAAGTCTTCCCTATTTCGGTAAAAGATAAAATCATGTTAGATATAGGGGCATCGACAGGAGGATTTACGGATTGTGCCCTTCAAAATGGTGCAAAACAGGTGTACGCTTTAGACGTTGGATATAATCAGCTAGCCTGGAAGCTAAGGCAAGATGAACGAGTTGTTGTCATGGAAAGGACAAACTTTCGTTATTGCACTCGAGATGATTTTGATAAGGGTATACCAGAGTTTGCTACCATTGATGTATCATTTATCTCGTTAACGAAAATATTACCGACTCTTTCGACAATCTTGAATGAAAATGGTGATGTTGTCGCCTTGATAAAACCACAATTCGAAGCAGGTAAAGAAGATATTGGAAAGAAAGGGATTGTTAGAGATTCCAGAATTCATAAATCTGTCTTAAAAGACATTTTATCTTTTAGTGAATCTCTAGGATATCGCGTTGAGCAGGTTAGTTTCTCACCTATCACAGGTGGTGATGGCAATATTGAATTTTTATCTCATCTCATTTGGAATCCTAAACAAGTCGTTAAAATGGAAAATATGGAAGAGGTTATAAACCAAGTCGTCACTCAAGCCCATGAAGAACTAAAAAAATAACAAATGATTAAACGACTTTTCCTTTTTATGGGAGAAGTTTTTTTATGGTAAAAAAACATATGTTCGATCTATCATGATAAAAACGTTGACGATTTTGTCCTTTCATACTAAAATAAGAACAAAGGTTCGTTATCATTGGAGGGCATTATGTTATTAGAATTACATATAGAAAACTTTGCAATCATTGAGAAATTGGTCGTTTCTTTTGAAGAGGGCTTAACGGTTTTTACGGGTGAGACAGGAGCAGGTAAATCGATTATTATTGATGCCATTGGTTTATTAGCTGGTGGAAGAGGTTCTTCAGAATATGTACGCCATGGGACTAAAAAAGCTGAAATTGAGGCTTTATTCGAAATCGATGCCGACCATGTTGTTTTATCCACATTAGAACAACTTGGTATTGATCCGAATGATCATATGCTTATTCTAAATAGGCAAATATCTAACCAAGGTAAAAGTATTTGCCGTGTGAATGGAAAACTGGTGACTCTTTCGAACTTAAAAGACATCGGACATAAATTAATCGACATCCATGGACAACACGAACATCAATCATTATTAAATCAAGACCGTCATATGGCTTTGTTAGATCAATTTGGTGGATCCAAATTAGCTAAAGTTAAATCTGATTACCAACTGCTTTATAGACATGTTTCAGAGTTATATAAAGAAATGATGAAATTCAATCAGGATGAACAAAAATTAGCTCAGCGATTAGACTTATTAACGTATCAAATCAATGAGATTAATGATGCAAAACTTCAAATTGGTGAAGAGGAGGCCTTAATTGAAGAAAAAAGAAAATTGATGAATTATGAAAAGGTTTTTCAAGCTCTTCAAAGTAGTTACGAATCATTAAATGGAGAACAAAAAGCACTAGATTGGTTAAGACAGACCATGAATCATCTTGAAACCATTCAATCACTTGATCAGGATCTTCACCGATTTTATGAGGCTGTATCCAATAGTTATTATCTTTTGGAAGAAAATGCGTCGTCACTCAGGGATTATTTTGATCAAATGGAATATCAACCAGAACGATTAAATCAAATTGAAGCTAGACTGAATGAAATTCATTTATTAAAGCGAAAATATGGGCAAAATATTCACGAAATATTAGCTTATTATACCCGCATTAAACAAGAATGGGAAGATCTTTCAAACCATGACCATAAAATGGAAGAGTTAACAAAGGATTTTAATGACCATCTTCTGCAATTAAGTGATAAAGGAAACATATTAACTAAATACCGTAAACGAACGGCTAATCAGCTAAATAAAGCCATTAATCGAGAATTAAAAGATCTTTACATGGAAAATGCGACTTTTGAGGTCTTAATTGAGCAGCCGTTACGTTTAGAAAATTTTTCTGATTTTCAAAAAGACGGCATAGATAAAGTCACGTTTCTCATTACAACCAACCCTGGAGAACCGCTGAAGCCTTTGGCTAAAGTCGCTTCAGGTGGCGAATTATCTCGTGTTATGCTTGCCATTAAATCTAATTTTAAAGAGGTCATGGGAGTCACTTCTATCATTTTTGATGAAGTGGATACGGGAGTAAGTGGCCGTGTTGCCCAAGCCATGGCTGAAAAAATTTATCAACTTTCAAAAGCATCCCAAGTGTTCTGTATCACCCACTTACCACAAGTCGCAGCGATGGCAGATCATCATCTTTATATTTCAAAGGATGTTTCCCATAATAAAAGAACGAAAACGCAAGTTCATTCATTAGATCAAGAACAAAAAGTCCGTGAAATTGGCAGAATGATTTCTGGAGTCGAGATGACAGATTTGACAAAACAGCATGCAGAGGAACTGTTATCTCTCGCAAGCCAGATGAAGAACCTTTAATTAAACATTTTTCGGGAACTTTTGTTAGTAATAATTCTTCTCTTCTCAGGCAACCTTAATAAATGTCACAATGAAAAAAATTAAGGTGTGGGTTAGGAGCGAGGAGAGAAATCATGAATAAGTCGACATGGATTATGCGAATCGCTGGTTTTATTCTCCTTGGCTTCATATTTGGCCTAGGATGGTTTTATTCTAACGATCAAGAATTGATTAGACACGATAATCAAGTGACTATAGATGCTGTTTCAACGACCAATCATGTTAGGTTTAATAAACAATCGAATGTTTTACCAATGGTTGGTGACTTCTCACAGAAAAATAATGAAATTGTTAATGCGCAGGAAAACGAGAAATCGAAAGATATATCACAAATACGTCTAATACCTGGTGGAGAATCTATAGGGGTAAAATTAAATACATTAGGTGTCTTAGTCGTTGGATATCACCTTGTCGATAGTGAAAATGGTGAAAAATCACCAGGAGAGAAAGCCGATATTCGTGTAGGCGATATTATTACAAAAATAAATGGGAAAAAAATGAAAAATATCATCGATGTACAGAATACAATTTCAAATTTAAACAGGGAGCAAAAATTAAACTTAAGTGTTATTAGACAAAATAAGCATTTAGTTAAAACATTAAAGCCTGTTCAAGATAAAATGGATCATCGATATCGGTTAGGTTTGTATATACGTGATTCAGCTTCCGGTATTGGAACCTTAACCTTCTATGAGCCGACATCTGGTAAATATGGAGCTTTAGGTCATATTATTTCCGATGTGGATACGAGACAACCGATTGTCGTTGATAAAGGTCAAATTGTTAAATCAACTGTTAACGCCATTGATAAAGGGCAAAATGGGAACCCAGGTGAAAAAATCGCATCATTTTCGGATGAACCCAGAAACATTGGAAATATATCTAAAAATACACCATTTGGAGTCTATGGGACATTAAACAAACGACTAACTAATCATATTATGGACCAAGGCTTGCCACTTGCGCTGCCTAATGAAGTTAAAGAAGGACCGGCAAAAATTCTTACTGTCCTAAAAGGAAATAAGGTTGAAGCATTTGATATAAAAATTGTTAGTTCTGTTCCGCAAAAATTCCCTGCTATTAAAGGGTTAGTTATTAAGATTACCGATCCCAGATTATTATCAAAAACAGGTGGAATTATTCAAGGAATGAGTGGTAGCCCGATTATTCAAAATAATAAGATTATTGGTGCTGTCACACATGTATTTGTAAATGATCCAACTTCGGGATACGGAGTTCATATCGAATGGATGTTACGAGAAGCCGGAATAAAATTTACAGCACAGCATCATCATAAAACATCAAAAGCCGTGAGTTGATCTCAAGGCTTTTGATGTCTTTTTTCTTCAGCATTCTATATATATTCTTTAATTCCTCCAAATATTTTTCGACATTCGACAAGTTTATGGTGTAGAATATTGTAAAATTTAAAAGAAATAAGTTGAGAAACAGAGAATACACAAAAATAGTATACATAATTAAAAAAAGATAAAAAAGGGATACATTTTTTCGTGTCGAAAACATATAGTGGGAAGAAAAGATATGAGGAGGAACGAAATTTGAAGAAAATAAAAGTTTGTTTGACTGACGATAATCAAGAACTTATAAAAATGATTCAAGAATACCTAAGGGCACAAGATGACATGGAAGTTGTAGCCACAGCCTTTAATGGTCAAGAATGTCTACAAAAAATTCGCGAGGCAAACCCAGATGTTCTGGTTTTAGATATAATTATGCCACATTTAGACGGTCTTGGCGTGCTTGAACAAATTCGATTAAATAATGATTTACCTAAACCTAATGTCATTATGCTAACAGCGTTTGGTCAAGAGGACGTCACAAAAAAAGCAGTTGATTTAGGAGCCTCTTATTTCATTTTAAAACCTTTTGATATGGAGAACCTTGTCAATAATATCCGCCTTGTTGCAGGAAAAAACGTTTCGCATTCTATAGGTCAATCATCAAATTCTCTTGTCTCATCTTCACCAAGACATAGAACGCAAAATTTAGACGCAAGTATTACGAATATCATCCATGAAATTGGTGTACCGGCACATATTAAAGGTTACATGTATTTAAGAGAAGCCATTTCAATGGTATACAATGATATTGAATTGCTAGGATCAATCACAAAAGTCCTTTATCCGGATATCGCCAAAAAATTCAAAACAACATCAAGCAGGGTCGAAAGAGCAATCCGTCATGCCATAGAAGTCGCTTGGAGTAGAGGCAATATCGAATCCATATCATCTTTATTTGGTTACACTGTCTCCATGTCCAAAGCTAAACCGACAAACTCCGAGTTCATCGCCATGGTGGCAGATAAGCTTAGGATAGAAAATAAAGCGGGATAAGGACTTATGAAGTTAAGTGTATCAATGGGTTTGGGAGTTTGGAATAAATTAACTCTTACACGAATAAGGCGATAAATACCGTTTTTAATGCGATAAATTTAAATATAGTGTGGTATGTATGACCACCCTTCTTTGGTTCATTCCAAGAAGGGTGGTTTTTTATGTTTTATGGATAATTCAATGATTTTTTTAGATAAATTTATGCTTTATTGCACAAGTAAAAATTTATCTGTCAAAACAATGCGAAGTTACGATCAAACCATTCGATTATTTTTGCGTTACATGAAAGAAGAAAAATCTGTTAATGACGTCAAAAAGATCAAAACAGATGACATAAAGGAATATATCAACTTTGTTCGAGAACGTGGCAAGTATACGGTTTTTAGCGACCCTAATACAGTAAAAACTAATCGACCATATAACCGTCAAGATTATCAGAAAAAAGTAAGCGAAACAACACTAGCCAATTATGTTCGCAATATTAAAGTATTTTTTAATTTTTTGTTTTCTGAAAGAGAAATTAAGAAAAATCCAGTTGATGGTATTCCTAATATTAAACCACAAAGGAAAATGAAGCCATTATTAACTGAAAATGAGTTACACATGTTGTTTCGTGCCTTCGATACATCTACATTTCATGGTTATCGAGATTGGATAATCACTCGTTTAATTCTTGATACTGGATGTCGTGTTGGAGAGTGTTTATCAATCATGCTGACGGACATTAACCTAAAAAATAATGCTATTTTATTACGATATACAAAAAACAAAAAGGAACGTTATGTATATTTCAGTTTTAAGATGGGGCGTAATTTAAAAAGTTGGATGCAATATATGGAAAGATATTCCGATGGACATTATTTATTTCCATCTATTAGGGGAAACAAGATGGATATTCGAAATTATGAAACATCTTTAAGGAAAGCGGGGGAAAGTGTGGGGTTAAAAGTTGCTCCTCACCAACTAAGAAATAATTTTGCTAAATATTACCTTTTAAATGGCGGTGATTTTGCAACGCTTTCACGCTTGCTCGGACATTCGTCTATTGAAGTAACAAAAAATGCATATCTGGATTTTACAGATAAAGAAATCGGTAAAAAGTATCAGCAACATAGCCCATTAAACAATTTAGATATTTAAAAAAGGGATAAAAGGAGAAACCAATATGATCGAAAATTTAGCCGAATCACTTAAACAAACACTGTCTATCATTGATGGTTGGACAATAGGACGCCTTGTTGTGGTTGATGATAAAGCATATCTCGACTTAGATTGTGGTGAGAGTGTCACGCTTAATGACTCTTTTTACATTCAAGTACGACACGATAATGGCTATCATGCTATCACAGTTAATCAAACCATCAATACTAAGGATTCTTTTGGATGGTGTCTGTTTGCAGGATTAGACGCACGTATCAAATGTAAAAAGGTGGCTTAATAAAGGCATGAAAAAAGGACTAGAGGTGTAAGCGCACCTTCTAGCCCCAAAATAAGCATAATTAACCAGTAATTTTATTATACATCAATTTCAAAAAAATGAAAAGGGTGTATGCTTATTTAGTCATGCCTATTTAACCGAACAAGCGTTCTTAAATAGGAGATAATGAAGATGAGAAAACATACGATAATCGAACACGATACATTTAAAAAAATAATATCATTCAATCCCATTGTAGATGACAACGAGCATGAAAAACGCAACGCATTAAAAATGGATATGCTTAATTCCATCATTAATGCCATAGGATTCGACAAATGGCAACGAATGAAACAAGAAACTAAATCCGCACTCGAGTATTTGTGTTTTTTATCTATTGAACGTGGATTTGTATGGTGTAGCCCAGAACACACAGGAGAGCGCTACAACGTTAATTCAGCAACAGTTAGACGTTATGTATCCTTCCTACAAAAACATGGCGTAGTAAGCCGTCTATGGCGTTCAAGCACTAAGCATAATGGGCGTGGTTGTATGGTCGTATTCTTTCATGTTCATCCTTACTTCGAGAAATATTGGGAAAATCAACTTTTTTTAGATACTAAAATCAATTCAAATGTAAAAGCAGAAACTAGCGACAAACCTAGTAATATCAACGAAAATGATAGTTTTCCAGATTCTACCTCAAGCAAACCAGATATTAAAGATTTAAAAAATAAAAAAACGTATACTAAGGGATTTATTAGCGACAATGTCAATCGTGATTTTGTTGATCTCTATTCACAATATTTCCCATTAGATGGAAAAATATACGAGTATTACAAGGCAATTAAACAAATTGCATATAAAAATTGTCGTGAGAATGAAATGGGTACAGTTTGGGACGTTGCTACACACTCATTTAAACAACTCATAGGAAAAGTGAAGCATGGATGGAATATTAACAGACCAATTAAAAAACCAGTGGCTTACTTTGTGTCGATTTTAAAAGCAAAATTTGATGAATTATACTTTAGTGAGTTAGATCAAATGGACATACAAGCAAAATGTGATGATCTATTTAAGCCGTTGTTTTAATAAGTCCAAAGTTGAAAGGGTTGAATGGGCAAAAAGGTTGGAGCAAATTGAAAGGGTGAAGGCAAAGGAAAGACAGGGGTATTTTGACCTCACACAATCGCCATATAACAACGATATTTAATTTTAGGTGTAATTGGTCTATGAGTATGTAAAATCGCTATGTGGCTAAATATGGGTGTACGGAATTTAGTGTTCCGAAATATGGAAGGAAAAGACCCCAAAAAAGGGGTTGACGTTATTCTAAATACATGTTATATTTAAGTGTGGGTAAAAAAATCATTGGAGTGACCCATCTTAACATTACTACCCTAGTATAAAGGAGTTGATATATGGTTGTCAAGGGGTAGGGTGATAAAAAATAAAAAAAGGGAGAAGAAAATGCATGGTAGAAAAACAAAACAGTGTAAATTTTAAAGAGATTATTCAACAAATGGGGAATGGGGAAAATGAAGCATTTTCGTTGTTGTATGTGTATCATGATAAACCTGTTAAATTTGTGCAAAGGGATTATTACACAAATGAAGTACAAGGTAATAGTTATTTACAACGAGATTTTGAGTTTACGGTGGCAGCGGTCAATCGTAAATATCACTATTGTTTAAAATACTTTAAAACTAAACTAGATCGGCAAGACATCAACGAATTGTTTATCAATGGATTGTATGAATTTGTCTCCATCCAAATAGATAACAATGAATTAGAGGATAAAACAAACGGTCAATTACTTAAATGGTTTAACATTTTTATCGAAAAATACATATTGAAACACATTGAAAACATATACGGTAAAGTCAAAAAAAATAAAGAAACTGGCGAATTAACAAAAGAAATCACATTAATGAGTGATGCTTTAAGTTACAAGCAATATGAGTATGATGGTATCGAGCCGTATGGTTGTTACTCTAAAAAGTCATTCGAGGAATGGGTTAAGGAAGAATACTCCATCGGTTTTGGAAAATTTATTGAGCAAGTCATTGACGACAAAGAGATTAAAGAGTTGCTTACACCGTTGCAATACAAGGTTTATTGTAAATTGGTTGATAAATATTCAATTGACAATCAAAAACAATATGGTTACTCGCATATTGCAAGAGAATTAGGCATATCAGAATCAAGAGTAAGACAAATTGAGAATGAGGATATAGCAACAAAAATACATAAATTATATGACCTTTGGAAAGCAACTAAATGTCCAAAAGACACACCGTTATCACATGAGATAAGAGATTTCTTTAAGATGTATAACAACATGATAGAATATTCGGATGATTTAGATTTGAAATTTAACATGATTATATCTTGGTTAAAGATGATGATTAGCAAAATCAAAGAACAAAATTCATTCGAGTGGTTTCAAAAAAACAAACCAGAAAAAGGATTGAATATCATTGATCTGATTAGTGATAACTCGGAATTTAGTGAAATCATACATAACTTAAACAATAAATTGCATAGTAAAACATACATAAAATTAATAAAAATACTTAACGATGAAGAAATTGAAATAAGAAAAGAAACAAAAGAAACTATTGTCAAAAAGGTTGAAGGCATTTTATTTACCTACCTCCAAACTCTCGACAAAGATGTTAAACGTGTTAAAAAGTATGTAGCCACATACTCAAAAAATCAAAAATCCATTGATTATAGTAACAAAAAAGATTTAGCACCACAACATTTTAATAAGAAAAATACCATTTAATTTAGTAAGTCACAAAAAAGTAAGAAAAAGGGGTACGAAAAAAATACTATATAGGTGTAAAGGATACAAATATCTTTTACACTTCTTTGTTTTTCTTCCATTTTCTCCAATAAATTCTCACCGATTTACTGATCGTTTTCTAAACGGTCGATACTTGCTATTTAATTCCTTTTCTTTTTTTATTCATGTTTAAAAACTCCTAAAATTTGTCTCAAACGTATGACAAGTGCGTTTGATTCTCTTTTTTAGCGTTTAAATTTAGGGTGTACAACTTTATTTAAGCGCTAAAACATGGGGATTAATAACTCGGCCAAGTTTATATTTTCTCATGGTCAATTCTACTATGCAAAGTGGGAACTGTGGTGAATCTCTTTTTAGCGGTTTCTGTGAAACCACAGAAGATGGAACTAAAAACCGTCAGAGCATTTCTATTCTTTGGGAGAGGGATAGAGTGCTATTTTTTTACCTTCCTATTCATTTTCGTGAATTAAAATTCCTCTTTTATCTTAATAACCTCGCTTTATTTCCTCGCTACACATACAACCAAAATACATAAAAAGGAGTGATCTATTTGGATTTTACCGAAGAGCAACAACAGGCGATTAATGAGCAATTAGAGCAAGCCAAAACACAATGGGAAACAGACGTTTTAAGCCCCTTACAGACCAAATTAGAGGATTTAAAAACCAAAGTACCCAAAGCACCATCTCAAGAAGAATTGGCCTTACAAGCCAAAGAGCAAGCGTTATTTTCCAAACAAATTAATCTTACTCTAAAAGAGAATGGATTAGGCGCTTTTGATGGTCTGATTGAAGCAAAAGACGAAAAAGACCTTGATCAAAAGGTTAAACAACTTTCTAAAGTCATTAATGAGTTAAAAATCTCTCAATCCTACATACCAAAGGATAAAGGAGATACAGACCCCTATGCTAAATTTGAAAAAAATAAAGATACCAAAGGCATGATTAATGCCAAACTATCAAAACTTTTTGGTAAATGAAGTTAAGGAAGTCCTTAACTTTTTACATAATAATACAATTTTAAAGGAGAAATGCACATATGTTTAAATCAGATACGTTCACACCATCGGAAAAAATTTCTTTATCTAGGGAAATCGCTTTAATTGGAGTGGAACAAACTCCACTCACTTCCATGTTAATGGCGCAAGGCAAACTAGAAAAAGCATTATCAACGGTCTACACTTGGAAAGAAAAAACCATTGATAGCACAGATGATTTATCAGCGGTTGAGGGTTCAGATGACCTTGTTTTGGCTGAAAGTGCCAAACGTGAATTATCTAACGTCTTGGAAATCTTTAAAAAAGGTGCTTCAATTAGCGGAACGGCTAGCGCCATGAAATCCAATCAATTTAGCGAAGAAATCAATGATCGCTTGCTTGAAGTTAAGATTAACATTGAAAACAAACTTATCAATGGTGTTAAAAATGATGGTTCAGTTTCACCGTTTAAACGTCAATTAAGTGGTTTAATTGAGTTTGCAGACGCATCTAATGCTATTGGTGGGGCAGTCACAAAACAAAATGTCAAAGATATGGCACGTAAACTTTGGGATCAAAAACTTGTGGGTGGCAATGTCTTTGCTTTTGTCAATGCTGACATCAAAGAGCAAATTGATGCCCTTTATGAAGGTAACGTAACGTACAATGCACCAGTTGACACATTTGGTGTGTTAGCACAAAACATTATCACCAACTATGGCACAATTAAATTAGTCCTTTCACGCCATGTACCGGCAGATAAAGCGGTATTTTTTAATGATGCTTACGTAGGTCTTGCTAACCTACGTGATGCTCACTTTGAGCCACTCGCTAAAACTGGCGATAGCACAAAAGGTCAGATTGTCGCAGAAACTACCCTTAAAGTTGCTTCACCAAAAGCGGTAGGCGTATTTACATTAGCATAATACATACTATCAAGTGATTCCTCAACCTAGAGGAGTCACTTTTTATTATTTTATAATCATTCACTTTTGTGAATAAAAGGAGAATCAAGTCAAATGACCACAAAGGATGATTACATTGTAAAAAGATATTTAAACAAAATCAAAATCAAAGAGATTGCTAAATACATACAATGTGACCCCTCGCTAATCTCAAAGTATGAGCATGGCAAGGCAAACATGGACAAACAAAAAATTATTAAATATAAAGAATATATAGACCAAAAGATAAGGAGTTGTAAGGATGAATAAAGGGTTTAGCCACTTCTTTTACTAGCCATATTAGTTAATTTACCAATTAATTAAAATTAGGACGAGTAAAAGGAGTGGCGTTATTTTATTATAACGCTAAATAGATTTATATTAAGTTTTATAAGTTTTATAAAAGAAGTGGGAAATTCTTGAATCCCATAAAATGAAAAAAGAATATAAAGATAAATGCCCCTCATGGGCGCAAGATACGATGTTAGAGCATTGTTTAATACTTGGTGATGATAGTGACAGTTTATTGAGTTGTAACCTATTAGAGTACATCACAGGCGGTATGTGGAGGATTAATTGGTTTTATGACTTTGAGACAATCTATTGCCACAAAAAAACTGGATTACCTAGTATTGGCGTGGATATGGCTTTTATCAAAAACATTAAAACGTTTGACAATCACGTATCAAGGATGAACAAGCGTAGCGATTACAATAAACAATGTTTAAATCCAAATTTACTGGCGGGTGTAACGCTATCCAATTACACACAAAAGTATGCCATGAGTACCCTATTACTCATCATGAGTTATTACGATGTACCCCTTCCCAAATCACAACTAGGAAAAGAGTTATTGCTATGTATAGATGTAGCATTTAAAGGTCACTATTATGATATGTTTAAAAATATCCACCATGAATGGCTAGATCGTTTGGGATATGCTGAATTGATTGATGTATTAAACGAGCGCAATCCTCAATATTTTTATAACCTCATCACCTCATATCACCTCAATGACAAGGTTTATATCCAAGATGGACAATTACATACTGATATAGATTTAAACGCCATATCAAGGCATATCGGCTTCCCTGTATGGCTTCCGAATGATACTTTTAATAAAGTGCAACGGTTTAAACGTTGCGGACAATCCAGTTGTGATGATTTACCACCAAGAGAGGATATTATATCCCTCGCCTACACCTCAAAAAAATACATATCGTATACGTATGCAAGGAGAGATTGAATTGAATAAAGAGTTTTTCTTTTGTTATGACTTCAAACTAAAAAAACATCTAGCAAACAAAAAATTTAAACACGTTACACATGCACGCAATATTAATAGTGGTCGTGAGTTTTGGTTGTATGTGATAAATAGCGAATTAAACAAAGCAATTTTAGAGTTTAAAGAAATGAAAAATCATGCCTAAAAAGGCATCTTAATAACACGATAGAAATATTATGCCCAAAATGGCATTGTGTTGTTGAAAAATCATGCCGATTATGGCATAATAAAGATACACACTATGAAATAGGTTGCCGAAAAGGGCATGATTTTTCTATGTATACAGAAGATACTTAGTATTACAGAAAATACTTACTTACATACATAGGAAATGACCTGTCGGTCGGTGAGTGTGTGGGTGTAAAATTAATTTAATCAATGAAAGAAGGAATCCGTATATGTCGATAGATGTCTCACCAAAGTTTCAATTATATAATGTTTTAGCAGAGGAAAATTCTAATTATCATCTTAATGTAGAGGAATTGTATTTATATTCTTTATTAAACACCTTGAGGACTAGGCAAAAAGTGTCAATTGCTAGTATTGATTTACTGCATGGATACTCTCCAGTTAAATTTTTTAGTCGTGATAAGGAAGCCAAACAAAGGATTAAAAAAATATTAATTTCGCTAAAAGAAAAAAAGGTTATCGACTCCCCAATCGACAACACTTTAGATAATAAGTCAGTATTTACCGTTAAATTTCCACTTGACTTAAAAGATGAATCTATTGGTAAAGGTGTTAAAGGATTCGAACAAATATTTATTCAAACATTTCTTAACATGCCTTCATTTGAAACTTTCTATGTATATTTTACCATAAAACGCTTTGATAAACTAGGTGGTTTTAGGTGTGATTTTGAGCGTTGGGGCAATATTTTAAATATAACCTCAAGAACGGCTCAAAAGAAAATAGAAAACGCTCTTCAAGAAGGATATATCTATAAAAATAGTGGAGAATATAAAGCCAAAGAAAATGGTGAGCAAAAGAAACAAGAACCCAATATCTATAAAACCACACCATTTGAAAGTAAAGAAAAAACAAGTACAACAAAGAAAAAAGAACAACCTTACAAAATGGATGATGACGTTAAAAAAATGTTAGATGAGGAAGATGGAGTGATTGAGGGCAACTGGTGGGACATGTCAGCAAATTTAACGCTTGATGACTTTGATCTCTATCTTACGACAGATAACATTAAATTAAAAATGCAAGCGGAGAAACGAATAAAAATGATTTCAAAAAGTGAAAAAGGTGAATCATTTATTAGATCAATGCTTGCACAAGCAAAGGAAAATATAGAGAAAGAAAAACGAGAAAAGGAACAAATGAAATTTAATAAACTTAATAATTATATTTTGTTGGATGATGGTAAGATGATCGAAAATAAAGATCTCACTTCCATTGACATTGATAAAATTGACACAATTTATATTAAAGACCAAGTTAATCATGCAATATACGGAAAGAAAATTTATGATAGATTTTCAATTAAGGACGTACATGGTAATTATGTTAATACAGATAAGCAAGCGATTGAATATGCAATTAACGAGTATATAAAAATTGCTAAAGAAAAAGATGTCACGCTTGAAGAATTTGACCAAATTGAAGATGATGTTTTAATGAAATTTTATAAAGATAAATCAATTCCCCAACAACAACCTAAGAAAAATTACGATAATCCATTTTAAGCCACTAAAATAAGTGGCTCTTTTTATACACAAAATACGATTCCCAAAGGAGAAATGTAATCCATGACTAAATTATTTTCCATGATTTTTACACTGGCATTTTTTTCTTTAGCCGTTTTTTATGTGTATACAATTGTCAATCAACTGATTATACACCCCATTTTATTACTTTTATACATTGTAATAATTGTAATTATATTCAAGAAGAAAGTATACAAAACTTCTGATAAATAGAACAAACATTCCCTCCCCTCCTCTCCCCTACCGATCTAAAAACCTATGAAATTAGCATTTTATTAAACTATTAAGAGTGGGGAAGGGGAGGGACATAGTTATCAATTAAAATTTTAATTATCAATTGCAAGAAAGGAATAAATTTACAATGAAAAAAGAAATCAATATTTACGAAGCATTAAAAAATATACCTCAAAAACATCAAATTTGGTTTAAATATTTATTTCCGGATTTAACATTCAACGGTGGACAATTTGATTTTGAAAAAGTAAAGAATCAAACAGGAATAAAAACCGAATTTCCCATTAGAAGGTGGCAGAGTAGCGATGAGTACAAAAATCTTGTCGCTCTTTATTTATCATCAAAAAGTGCTAATGACTTGATAAAAGTTTATAAGATTGTCCAAGAAAAAGCCATTACTGGTGATGACAAGGCGGTTAAATTATTTTTATCCGTTAGTAAAGAGATTGATTTGCATAAAAAAGTTGCATTAAAAGCATTTACAAATTTAGATCAAGAACAATCAGATGAGGGCGAGGATGGACTAGAGTTGTAAGGTCACCCGTTATCGTTACCCAAAGGCGGGTAACCATTAAAAACCTTGTGGGTAACGTAAAATAGACCATTTTAAGGGTGTGAATATCGAGGGTAACGCTGAAAAAATCGGTGTTATTTTCGGTATTTTTTTATGTCAAAAAGGAGGTATTTCATGAAATTAACCACTAAACAAAAGTTAAAAAAAATAATGAATGATTTCCCTTTATTTTGTAAGAATTTTATCGAGATCATTGACAACGATGGGAACAAAGTAAAATTAAACTTAAATAAGGCGCAAGATGAGTTATTTGATTTGTTAAAAAATAATAGATACATTGCATGTAACAAGGCAAGACAATGCGGAATATCAACTGAAATGCTCGCTTATGGCTTATGGAGAGCGTTAAAAAACGATAACCAAAACATTTTGATTGTGAGTTATAAACAAGATTCGTCCAATGCCTTGTTTACCAAATTAAAATTTATGAATGATTGGCTACCTAGAGATAAGTACCCAGACCTTTTTAGTAAGGTTAGACGTGACAATAGGGGAGAATTGCTATTTGAAAATGGGTCAAGGGTAACATGTGCGGTGGCGGGCAATGGTGCGAGTGACATTGGACGTGGTTCATCATACAACTATTGTCACATTACAGAGGCAAGTTTCTTTCATGACTTTGATCGTCAATTGCTTTCCCTTGAGCAATCGTTGTTAAAAGGTGCGGATAGTCGCATCACTATTGAGACAACCGCAAACGGTATGAACGCATGGTACAAGTTATTTAAAAAGGCAATGAAAGGGGAATCAAAATATAAAGCGTTCTTTGTACCGTTTTATCATGATTTGTATAAAGAACAATTTAGATATGAGCATGATTTGGCTGAACAATGGCACAAAGAAGCGTATGGCAGAAGGTTGCAAGCAAAGGATTTAGAAGATGATGAAATACCGATTTATCAAAAATGTAACAATTTACGCTTTATCATGTGGAGAAGATTTAAACTTTTAGATATAGAGTTGCAACAATTCCACCAAGAATATCCCTCAACATATTTAGAATCGTTTGTTAATTCGGCTGCTACCATTTTTGACAATCAAAAAGTGTTAGAGCGTATTGACCATGTACTTATACCCCTACCCAAAAAACACATTATTGATAAAATTCCCAAAGATTTACAGAAATATATTGGAAAAGAATTGTTGATCTATCACTTGCCAAAAGGTGGTGCAAAATATTATGGCGGTGTCGATAGTGCGACAGGTGGAAAAAATGACTATTCCACCATATCTATTTACAACGAGCATGGAGAAGAAGTGGCATCATTCGGTAGCAATAAGATACCTGTTTATTTGTTTGCCCCCATCATCAATGCTCTAGGTCGTTTTTATAGTTATGCATTCCTATGTATAGAGCGCAACAACGTTGGTATAACGGTCATTGAGCGCCTTAGAAAGGAATACATCTATTTAAACCTCTACAAGCAAAAATTGTTTGACCAAAAAGGGAAGTTTAGACCCCAATTAGGTTGGACAACTACCGCAATTAATAAATCTATCCTCATTCAAGATTTTAAAGAATCCTTTGAAACTGGAAATATTCTCATACATACAAAAGAAACCCTTGAACAAATGCAGATTTTTATTGAAAGAGATAACGGTTCTACCGGCAATAAAGGCGGTTCAAACAACCATGATGATTTTATTATTTCCAATGCTTTAGCAGTACAAGCGCTTAAAACAGGTAAATATTACGTATAAGGAGTTGATTTGATTGGATTTACAACAATTTATTGCGAGAAACTACGACAATGAGCCATATTGGTTCGTCTCTTTTTGTGGTGATGTAAAACATCAAGTGAGAATCAATGAGATTCTTGATAAAAAAGAGTATCTGAATGGAAAACACTATATCACAACTAGGCCAAACGAGAAATTTAATGGTCAAGAGTTTGAAACAAGACGTATTATGCTTAATTATGCTAAAACTATATTAAACTTTCAAACGGCTTATTTGCTCAAGAATCCAACGACATTAAGCGGTGACAGTAAGGTAGTTAAAGAGTTTAAAAAGGTATATAATAGAGCAAAATTGCATAGGATTGACCATGACATTTTAGATAAAATGATTAAATATGGTAATTCCTATGAATATTTATATTTTGACAACAAACAAAACATTAAAAGCAAACTGATTGCACCAGAGGACAGTTATCCAATTTATGATCATGCTAACAATATGATTGGCTTTGTTGAGCATTATACGGTTGATTTTGTTAGTTACTGGACAGTTTATACAGATAATATGGTCTATGAGTATGATAATGCACAAGGTGAAACGCCACAATTGACGAGTGAATCAACAAATATAAGTGGTTTACCGATTGCCTATATTAATGAGAACGAATTGAGTGATGTGTACGGTAAATCTAATTTAGATGATCTGATTAGCATATTAGACAGTTTGGAAATGCTAGTAAGTAAAGCGAATGATGGATTTTACAAATATATTACAGGTATTCCAGTTGTAACAGGTCAACAATTAACAAATAGCAACTTGCCAAATGATATTATTGGTGGTGGGTTAAATCTTGATGATGGCGCAACGTTTGACTTTAAGACAAATAAATTTGACCATCAAGCGTTTAAAACACTGTATGATAACTTGATTAATGCTTTACTTGATATATCTAGTACACCTGCGGTCAGTATGAACAAAGCAGAAATAAGCAATTTGAGTGAAGTATCAATAAAACTTTTATTTAATTTAGCAGATATTAAAGCAAGTTTAAACGCTAAATATTTAGAAGATGGCTTTGACGAACGTTTTGAGCGTATTAGACGAATGTTAGAGTACAAAGGCATAACATTTAGTGATGATGATTATAACACCTTAGATGTAGTATTTAGTCCATCAACACCTAAAAATGAAAAAGAGATCATTGATAATCTTGTTGCTTTGCGTGGAATTAGTGCGGTATCCATTGAGAGTATCCTTGAGAATGTGCCATATATTAATGATAAGGTGGAGGAAATGAAACGATTGGATAATGAAAGTGAAAATGTGGATAATGTGGATAAGGGAAATAAAGTTGACGAATAGAAAATAAGTTGCACAAGGGAAACATTTATAAATAAGAAACGTTGATATGATGGGAAATAATCTGGGAAATAATAGGGCTTAGGTTTATCGCTCTGTTATCTCCCTATATTTTGCCCCCCCACTTAGCGGGAAATCATCAATTTTTTAAAAAATAGGGGAGAAGGTTCAAAAATTTTGATGATTATTTCCTAAACTATCTAATAGAGATATTTTTATGGTGAAACTACAATATTGTATATCCTTTAGCGAATTAACGTAATCAAATATGCGTAAAACGTAAGTTATACGCCATGATGTAAAATTCAGATAATTTATAGAAAGTCAATAATATCAAGGGTTTTGGCGTTTCTTGGAGGTTTTATGGTAAGTAGTAAAATAAATATGGTGCAATAAAACGTTTATTTTAACAAAAATACGAACATAAAAACCTAATATATGGTAAAAATAAGGGATTCCCATCTCTATAATTACAATATATGGTAAGTTAAAATAATAGACGATACCCCTAATTGCAAAATATTTCCCTTAGCATACTGCCTTTTGCACACACGAAAAATTTTTAAATTTTCAGAAGGGAAATACTATTTTATATCGAATTACCTAGTAATATGGATATAAATAAAATGTGTGAGGGGATATTAATTGAAGAAAATTATTTTTATAATAATATTAATTTTCACATTAATTCTTGCAGGTTGTGGAAATAACAAAGAAGAAAATAGTAAAAGTGGATCAAGTGAAAGTAAACAAGAAAAAGTACATAAAGTTAAACATGAACCCGATAAAGATATAGCGAAAGAGGTAAAAACACAATTTATAGATAATGTTAATAGTGCTACTAAAAAATTAACAGATTTAACTAATGATATGACTTTAATGAAACCTGGAATATCCAATATGGATCATGATGATCTTATGGTTTGGGTAAATGATTGGGAAGGAAAGATGGAAGATATAAATTCAAATATGGATAAGTTAAAAACGTTAAGATCAAATTCTAACCTAAATGTAGAAATGCAAAACAAAATGCATGATTTAATAGGGAGTTTAGGAGTAGTAGTAGATGGATATTCATATGCTTTCGATTACATGAAAAATCATAATGGTGATGTACTAACGATAGTTACAAAAGCGATTAACACGTATATTACAAATACAAATTATAGCGTAGATGAAATTTCAACAGGATTAGATGATCTTAAAATTATGGAGCCATAGGAGTTTCATAGTATATACATTTTTATGATTAGAAGGGAGTAATTACTCTCTTCTTTTTTATTACCAAAATTAAGGAGACGATTAAATGAATTATATCCAACGATTAAAATTAGAATTACAATCCATCACACTTGATGACACTACACTAACCATCTACCTCCAAGAGAACAATATTCAGAGTCCAGAGTTGGACTATAATCCTTCTCTATTTACCGATAAACTAGCCATCCTACAAACAACGTTAGCCATCCTTGAATCTATCGCTAATGACCCGCAGCTTATGAAAAACTATACCGAAGAAGGCACAACGGTACAGGGTTTTGCTGACGCTTTACGTAAACGTATTGATCAATTAGAGAGTAAAATTAGAACATTATTAATCAATAACGACACAAATAATAGTACGTTTATGTTATTTTAATACAGCGCAACCTTGCGCCATCAAAATTTACAAAGGAGTGATTTAATGAATATATTTAATCCAATACAACAAGATAGACAATATATTTTTAACAATCTCGGCCAAGATATTTTAATCAATGACACAACCGAACCAATTAAAGCCATCATCAATCATGTGGCACCTAATAAATTTTATGATGATCTGAATATTGTAACGCTTACATCTATTAATCGTGGCGATATTGTGACCTATAATAATAGACATTATTTAATCCTGTCAGAGGTTAGTACAGACCGCTATGGTAAGTTTAAAGCGGTCATGAGACATCTTACCTACATCCTTAAAGTTAAAACTGGTACAGAGCAAACATGGGATGGTCAAACGGTTGATCAATTTGGTACTCCTGTTTATACAACGGTAGATAAATACGAATATCCTAGAGTTTTCGTGCAAAATGACCCATCTATTCAAATACAAGACACTGGTGGTATCACCTACATTGATAGTAAAATGCAAGTCATCATGCAAGATAAACAAGATTCTCCTTTTATTGTGGGATTACAATTTAATCTTAATGGCAAACGTTGGAAAATTATAAGTGTAGATGTATCTAAACAAGGTATTCGATTACTTAATTTAGATAACGTTGCAGAGGACACCAACGACCCTATAACGCATGATATGGTGGACGGTGATGAAATACCTTCAGACACCTCTAACCCACCTAATACGGGCGATACAGGGGATACAGGGGATTCTGAACCTACTGAACCTACTCCAACAGAACCTACTCCAAAATATGCAACAACAGGTGACGATCAAATAGATGAATTTGTTTTAAGACATCAAGGTGACAATGGCAGTGATGACTTAGGCGACCCGAACAATCAAGACAATACGAATTATTGGAAGTATGATTGGGATGGTGAAACCATTGACGACTTTGGCAATCCTGTTTATTCGTATATACGTAAAACATATGATGAGTTGGTTGCTGAATTTGAATCGTAAAAGGAACAAATATAATAAAAGAAAGTCATTTAATTTTTGTAAAATAATGCTTGCTTAATTACCGAAATTGTTATACAATTATCCCAATAAATAAAGTAGAATGAACCAACGAAGTGGTTTATTGCATGATAACGAATATTGCTTACATAAATCGTGAAAACCTTGATACATCAACGTTTTACACTGTCTCCATGTCCAAAGCTAAACCGACAAACTCCGAGTTCATCGCCATGGTGGCAGATAAACTCAGAATAGAAAATAAAGCGGGATAAAGACTAGTAAAAACAAAATATTTAAAAAAACAAAAAACCTTCGTTAGTTTACCCTAATGAAGGTTTTTTTGTGTTAAAAAGTGCATCCTAAAATGAGGGAAGATTTTCTCTGATTGAATCTCAATTTATTAAATCCGTACGTTTATATCTAGCATCTTAGGGTAACTTAATCTTATGCAGATCTAACCTTTAGGTATAGGGGGTAATCGTTTAATTCGAATTTATCTGTATTAATTAATATTTGAGGTGATTAACTTTGTTAGACATTTTAGTTGCGCTCATCCCAGCCGTTATGTGGGGATTCTTACCAATAGTATCATCAAAACTTGGAGGAAAGGCACAAAATCAAGTTTTAGGTACAACATTTGGCGCTTTGATTTTTTCAATTATCGCCTTCTTTGTTGTTCATCCCAATACATCTTTCCATATTCTGCTCATCGGTTTTATTTCAGGCTTATTTTGGTCATTAGGACAAATGAATCAATTTATCGCGTTTAAGTCTTTAGGTGTATCAAAAACAATGCCTATGTCCACAGGAATGCAACTTGTCGGAACAACCTTGTTCGGTGTTTTTTTATTTCATGAATGGTCTACGACGACAAAGCTAATATTAGGAATTACAGCGATCATTTTAATTATTGTTGGAGTATTTCTAACATCATTTGGTGAAAAGGATGAAGATAATGCGCAAAACAATCTTATTAAAGGTATTACAACTTTAATTATTTCAACCATTGGTTATGTTGTTTATATTGTTATTCTAAGATATTTCAACATCGGTGGTTGGGAAGCCATTTTGCCTCAATCGATGGGGATGGTGATGGGAGCATTATTATTAACCATACGACATAATCAATTTAACAAATATACACTACGAAACGTATTAACAGGTATCATGTGGGGAATAGGTAATCTTGGTTTGCTTATAGCGACACCTCGCGTAGGCGTTGCTACGAGCTTCTCTTTGTCTCAAATGGGAATTATCTTTTCCACACTGGGCGGAATCTTCTTATTAGGTGAGAAAAAAACAACTAGACAAATCATATTTGTATGCATTGGATGTTTACTCGTTGTTGCAGGCGGGGTATTTATTGGATATGCACGATCACAAGGTTAAACATTGATTATATTAAGGAGTGAATAAAATAATGTATAAAGATTTAGAGGGTAAAGTAGCTGTCGTAACAGGCGCTTCAAAAGGAATTGGACGCGCTATTGCCACCCGATATGGACAAGAAAAAATGAAAGTCGTGGTTACATACCGAAGTGGTGAAGAAGAAGCTCATCAAATTGTTGATGAAATAAAACAAGCGGGTGGAGAAGCTATTCCATTTCGAGCTGATGTCAGCAAAGAAGAAGATGTTATTGCACTTATAAAAGCCGCTGTCGATACATTCGGAACAATAGATGTCATGGTCAATAATGCTGGTATGGAAATACCATCACCATCACATGAAATGAGTCTTGATAATTGGAACAAGGTTATAAATGTGAATTTAACAGGTGTATTCCTTGGTTGCCGTGAAGCCCTTAAATATATGGTTGAACATGATATTAAAGGAACTATCATTAATATGAGTAGTGTACACCAACAAATTCCATGGCCTTTATTTGTTCATTATGCTTCGAGTAAAGGCGGTGTTAAATTATTGACCCAAACCCTTGCAATGGAGTATGCGCCAAAAGGAATTCGTGTTAATGCCATTGGTCCTGGCGCCATTGATACACCGATCAACGCAGAAAAATTCAAAGATCCAAAAGTAAAAGCCGATGTCGAATCTATGATTCCAATGGGTAAGATAGGAGAGCCAGAAGAGATTTCCAATGTTGCTGCTTGGCTCGCATCAAAAGAAGCCAGCTACGTAACAGGCATTACTTTATTTGCCGATGGTGGAATGACGCTTTACCCATCTTTCCAAGCAGGTCGAGGTTAATCTTTTAAACTGGATAGATATTTTCACAAATGATGAACTGGCCCAAATTCACATAAGACAAGAAAGCTTAAGGCTGCCTTTTTCCTGTCATGAGCAGGTGAAAGGCAGTTTGATTTTTGGAAAGGATCGTAAATTACATTAGTGAAGAAGGGACCAACAAACAAGGAGACAAATGCTGATTTATATATCTCTCCAAAATACGGCTTAAACATTACACCTATTTTTTACAAATCATCCAAATTAATAAAGGTTCAATAGAGGGAAATGAGGCAAAAATAATAACAATGAAATAAAATGTAGTCATTGATCAAAGTTTTATGTAAAATAAGATTGAATCAATATTTAAAGTTTAGTTCGGTTTATTCACATTCCCCATTCATTTACGTTATAATGGGTACTGGATTAACTTTATAAATCAAATTGAGAATGGAGAGTTAGAAAAATGGAAAAAACATATTCAGTAATTGATGAAACAGGAATTCACGCACGCCCAGCTACTGTCTTAGTTAGTGAAGCGAGCAAATTCGAATCAAATATTGAACTTGCTTATAATGGTAAAAAAGCAAATTTAAAGTCAATTATGGGAGTTATGGCTCTCGGCGTCACTCAAGGTGCTGAAATTACAATCAGTGCAGAAGGTTCTGATGCAGAAGCTGCTTTAGAAGCTCTCGACAAAGTTATAAAAGAAACTGGTTTAGGAAAGTAATTCCTTTACGCTTTAAAAAGGGACAAGGCATCATGCCTTGTCCCTTTTTCACTAGTTTATATAAAATTGTGTTATAATTGTTTATAACTAAAAATTGAGGAAGAGGAGGGCAAATAGAATGGATATCATTTTAAACATGTTAAATGATTCAACGATATATATCGCGACAATAACCTTGTTTATTGTTTTATCCATTAATTTTACAAGCGTCTTCCTCAGTCATTACTATAATTCAGATTCTGTCAAAAAAGAACGTTGGATTTATACGAATTATTTAGTCAAAAAATCGGTTCAAGATCAAGTGATGCCGATCAATGTCTTTATACATTGGGTAGCTAAACACATACGCCGAAAAGAAAGGCCAAATGACGATTCAACCGACCATTGCGGCCTCCTCATATCATAATGATTTAAAATTAGAGGAGGACCTAATGAAAAAAATAATAATATTTGTCGGGTTGTTAAGCATGATTTTATTACTGTCGGGATGTCAAATGAATGTAGGATCAGGGTTTCACCACTATATTGTTGAACCCTTTGCATCTTTAATTCATCTCACAGCAACTTTATTTTCGGGAAGCTATGGCATCGCCATTATCGTTTTAACATTGATCATTCGTCTCGTTCTTGCACCCTTAATGATTAAACAAATGATCAACCAAAATGAAATGCGTGAAAAGATGGAACGCGTAAAGCCCGAAATGCAAGACATTCAGGCAAAAATAAAACAATCAAAAGACACTAAAGAGCAGAGAGAATTACAACAAGACATGATGGCCTTGTATAAGAAGCATGGCATTAATCCTTTATCAATAGGATGTTTGCCCATTCTTATTCAAATGCCAATTTTATCTGCCTTCTATTTTGCCATTCGTGGTTCACATGCTATTGCCTCACACACATTTCTATGGTTTAGTTTAGGTGGTCCCAGTCTTGTTTTGACCATCCTTGCTGGGATTATTTATTACGTACAATTTAGAGTTCAACAGACCATGATGACTGTTCAACCGGAGCAAGGACAAACAATGAAGATGATGGGTTTTATGTCACCGCTTATGATTGTTATGTTCTCATTTAATTCACCTGCCGCTTTACCGTTATATTGGATCGTTGGCGGTGCATTTTTAATCGTACAAACGTATGTGACCAAGTGGATCATTACCCGTCAAAAGCAAACGGCCGAAATTTAATCATGCCATACATTTGATCAATAATAAAATAAAGTGAAACTTCCATCAGTGGGATTTTACTAGCCGTTAAGGCGGGATAGAAATAAACATACGCTGCAATATCATCTAGAGTTGCAGCGTATGTTTTTTATATTATTTGAAAAAGGAGTTTTTTCAATAGTGGTGTTAAGTATAAAGGAATATCTTTTATTGTAGGAATGATTAAACAGTCTCGACCGTAAATTTTTTTCATCGTGTCTATTTCTTTATCTTGTGAATCCTCACTTCCCAAAAATACACCAATGACTTCAATACCTTTTTTCCTAGCGTTTGAGACGGCTTTATACGTATCAATAATTCCGTTATTGTCATTATAGTTGTACGCTGACGGTTCACCATCTGAAAATACAAGTAAAATTTTTCTTTTCTCAGGACGGATGAGCAGTCGCTTTTCTACTTGCCTAATGGCATAGCCGTCTCTATTATCATCTTCTGGAGAAAGCTGAAGAATCCGTGGTCCAGCGGATTGATGAAGAGATTGTTGAAATGAGATCACTTGGAATATGGTATTTGGCTGTTCAATATCAGTTGCTTCCATCGCGTCTTCCCAAAAACCTGTAATTTCATGTGAAATCTTTAGTGCTTTTAACGTTTCATGAAAAAGAATAACACCTTGCTTCGTTTCCTCCATTTTATCAACCATAGAAGCTGAACAATCCACAAGTAAAGAAAAAGCAGCGTCTAACTGTTGATCCTCTTCCACGTTTTTTTTGTAAAATAGGGTTGGTTGATTTTGGATAAGTAAAGAAGGCAATTTCTTTTGTGTCAATCGTCCAAAATAACGTTCGTGCCGAGGGGCAGTTTGTTTTTGTTCAATCGTTTTACGCAATGTTAAAGATAATTGCCGTTCTAGCGATCCAATCTGTTCACGTACTTTCTGATACTCTTGGATTTCTTCATAAGTAGGTTTAATCGATGTTTTTTCAATCCGTTTTGCATGACGATTGACTTCACTATCCTCGTTAGAATGGAGAGAATGGGTAAATTGTCTTGTTTCTTGTTTCTTTTCGATAGAATGATCATCTTGTTGATGATTGGATTGGTTTGATGAAGATTGGAAGGTACCAGCTGCTTGATCACCCGATTCTATTCGGGTAGTATCACCATCTGTTAAATTTGTTTTCTTTCCTTGATCCAAATCATGCTGCAATAAATTATCACCAATCATTTGCTGTTCTTCATGCCAAGTTGACCATTTATCATCTTGTGAATTTTTTTCTTTTGAAAGGTGTTCTTCTGACTGACTTTGACATTTATTTGATGGTTTTAATTCTTTGGTTTGTTTTTTGTCTCTTATTTGTTCAGATAATCCAAAATATATGGCTTGCATGTCCTTTAATCCAGATTTTAATGAAGTTCCAAAGGTTTTGACTGTTTGTCTAACCTCTTCTGTGCTATTGAGTTGATCGATCATATCAGATAAATGACGAATGGCAGGTTTAAGAAACAAAAAAGAGGGAGGCAAAGCCACTGGACGATGTATTATCTGTAAATATATACAACAGAAAATCATATCTAGCCATTCCTTATTTCTTTTATGATGAGTAAAGCGTTCTCTAAAACGCCGTTGGAACACGATTTGTCGAAAGTTAAAGGCATCTCTCATTCCTGCTCTTTCCGTTATACATAACTTCTCTAATCGTCGATCTTCAAGAAGACAGAACAATTGCTTACTAAATTGAGGATACTTCAATTGATTGACCTCATGACGAAATTGCATGAAAACGTTTTGGTCCGAATAGTGATGTTCTCCAAATGCTCGGAGGTAAACATCACTTTTCATACCTTCCATTTTTCGTTCTGATAATAAGCGTGACCAATAATGACTAACTGTAAGACGTTTTAAATTTTTTTGATAGTATGAATAAAACGTAAACTCAACATCTAATGTCGGTTCTTGTGATAAAGTTCGTGCAAGATCTGTTAAAGCCATATTGATAAAAGGGTCCGTTTGTTTATCCATAAAATCTAAAAATTTCATTAAAGTGCCCCTTTTTCTTTTTTTAAGTTATGGTACATGACCGTCGTCATATTTCTTTTTTAAAAGGGTTAATTATAAAAAATTATGATGACGTAAATAAGGTCGCCGCAATATTTTCAATGCTAATTCTTTCGCGCTCATCATCTAGTTTGCTGCTGATTGCTCGTGTAATGGCTCTTTTAGCAGGCATATAGACGGATAGGTCGCATGCATCTAATAATGAACGTATGGATGCTCCTTCATCAGAAATTTGACCTTCTTCAACTTTAGAAGTTAAGTCACGACTCAGACGTACAAATTGCTTCAACAACTGCTCATCTTTTTGTTCAGATTGTTCTTTTAACATCTCAAATAAGGCTTCACCTTGAATATATGGAACGTCAATAATAACAAAGCGATTTTTTAACGCTTCATTTAATGGAGTGGTTCCAATGTACCCCTCATTAATAGCTGCTATGACTCCAAACCCTTCTTTAGCATATATGGTTTCACTCGTGAAGGGATTGAGGACCATTTTCCGATAGTCCAAAACGCCATTTAATATTGGTAAAGTTTCTGCTTTTGCTGTATTAATTTCATCTATATAGAGTAGATGACCTTGCTTCATGGCCTTTTCGACGGGTCCAGAGACAAATTGAATTTCAGCTTGATTGGCTTTATTGTATGTGATGGTTTTATAACCCAACAAGGCTTCGGCATCCAAATCAACAGAACAATTAATTGAATACATTGGTTGAAACATCAGATTGGATAATAATTCAGCCAATTTTGTTTTTCCAGACCCAGTCGGTCCTTTTAATAGAACATTTTTTCCTAGACTGAGAGAAACGATGGCATCGAAGATAATTGAGTCGTCAGGTGCTGTATACCCACTTTTTCCAATGTATTTTTTTATTTCTTGTGATAGTAATTTTTCATTTTTATTTCTTACCTTCATAATGTGCTCTTTGATTTGCTCTGGTAAAAGTTTTAAATACGTTAATTCCAAATGGTGAGACATAGAACCCTCCGTCTATTAATCATTTTCTTCTATTATATAGGAATAAGAAGATGTTTTCTTCTAAACAAACAGTCATGCTGTTTATTAAAGTTGAAAGATAAGCAAATAAACAGTAAAATGAACTGAGATATTTTTACAATAAATCATTCATAAGTCTGTTTTATTAATGAGTGGAAGCTTAAGGAGGTATTCATCATTGTCCTTCGAATCTTGCATTGCAATGAAGGACAGTGATTAATATATCTAACACTCTTCCTACAGAAACGATTAAGAGAAGGGGACAGTTATGGCAATATCAGTTGTTAGAGGTGCACCACAAAAGGTACGAAGTGGACAAGGCGTATTACGTGATTTATCTCAAGAGTTACTTGATAATCACTTCAGTAAAATTAACCTTATTACTGGGCTGAAATCATGGGAGGTAGCAAAGCCTTATCTTAATCTTCCATTTGAACCAAATATCCAGAGATATGCGGGAGATTGCACTTTAGAAGAAGTAGATCGTCTGACAGAATTGTGTAGTTCATCAAAAGGGAGCATCATTATAGGTGTCGGTGGTGGAAAAGTTCTCGATTTATCGAAAGCGGTCAGTGTGAAATTAGGGATTCCTGTTGTCTTAATTCCCACCATTATATCTAATTGTTCTCCTTGGGCACCATTAAGTGTTTTTTATCGTGATCATCAATATACCCATTTTGAAGTTTTTGAAGTAAGTTCTTGGTCCGTATATTTGGATACGGATTTGCTGATCCAAACGCCAACACCCTATTTTATACAAGGTATTGGAGATACATTAGCTAAATGGTATGAATGCGATTGTTTATATCGTCAACTTGATGAACCCAATTTACTAACGACAATTGGACATCAAAGTGCAAGACAATGTTTTGATCAATTAATCAAATATAGTGAGGAAGCCCTAACAGCTGTGCAAACTGGTAAAGTTAATCATGCTTTTCGTCATGTTTATGAAACGATTATTGGTGTAGCTGGAATGGTGGGTGGATTTGGCGACCGCGTTGGTCGAATTGCTGGTGCGCATAGTATCCATAATGGATTAACTGCTTTGGATGGGACGCATAATATTCTTCATGGAGCTAAAGTCGCTTATGGGATTCTTGTTCAATTAGCTCTTGAAGGTCAAATCGGAGAAATTGATCGTCTCTTGCCTTTTTATCAGAAATTAGGATTGCCGACCAATCTCAAGGACCTGGATGTTGAACCGAATATTTTAAACATGCAAGTTATTGCTAAGCGAGCCGTTCATCGATCCGAGTCCATTCATTTTATGAGAGAGGAAACATACAAAGCTGATGAAGTTGTAAAAGCTATTCAAACAGTCGAATCTATAGCATATGTATAAAAAAACGTCAGATCATTGATCTGACGTTTTTACATGTGAAATTCCTCACAGATATTAACTACTTTTTATAATAAAATAAAAGGTGTAATAATTGGTGCGAATATAAGGGTCAGCAAAGCTGCTACAACCATGGCTAGACTTGCTGCAGCTCCTTCCTCTGTTCCAAATTCAAGAGCTTTTGATGTACCAGCACCATGTGCACCCATCCCAAGTAATAATCCTTTAGCCAGTTTCTCGCGTATATGAAAGAAACGAATGATAATTGGGCCGAGTATTAATCCACAAATACCTGTGACAATAACAAAAATCGCAGTCATGGTTGGTACTCCGCCAATATCTGCTGAGATAACCATAGCAATAGGAGTCGTCACTGAACGGGGTAATAGACTGAGTAAATAATCGTTTTTTAAGTGCACTAAATGGGCGTATATTCCGGAACTTGCAAGAGCAACAATGGCCCCTGATGTCATACTAACTAAAATCACTCTCATATGTTTTTTTAAAACAGCCCGATATTTATATAACGGAACCGCGAAGCCAACAACGGCTGGCTGAAGCATGTTTGTCAACCAACGCCCACCTTTATCATAATCCGTATAATCAACACCTAAAAGAATGATACATGATGAAAGCAGCACAGGTGCTACGATTAACGGTGAAAGGATAAATAGTTTACTTTTTTTATAAATAAATTTCGCAATGATATAAGACACAATGGTCATAATAATACATAAAAAACTAACTAACATTTAACGGTATCTCTCCTTTTGTCGTGAAAATCGTTCAGCGACAATTCCTGTGACGATCATAACAGTAATCGTACTTAAACAAATAACCAGTAAAAATTGTGTCCCATAATTAAAAATGGCTTCTTTATATTGAAGTATCCCAACGGCTGAAGGAACGAAAAATAGCAACATCTCAGCTAATAAGAAACTGGCGCCCATTTCAATTTTTGATATAGGGAGAATTTTAAAATATAGCAAGGCAAACACAATAAACATTCCTATAATACTCCCAGAGATAGGAAGGTGTAGAAGCAAAGATAAGAGATTTCCTATTATGGCGAAGAAGTATAATACCGCTACCTGAATCACGATCTTAAATACTTTTATCAAAATTACACCTCCTTAAATGATGAAACTAAATGATGTTACTCTATATTTAATCGTTTTTATGATTCGATAATTTTAATTATACATCAGACAGTATATTAGGTGAAATACATATAAGTTAAGTTTATGATTCGAAAAAAGAATAAGTCTTTATATATTAAAGGCGCCCTTATGATTGGGAGCTTCGTTTTTATCATAATTAGGTCATTTTTTTACGAATTAAGGGTATTAAGGTTATAAGAGAATAAATGTGATTAATAATCGATGAATGATTGTGTTTTTACAAGGTAAAAATAAGGTCAAGTGTTATCTATTATAAAAATCGATAAAAGCAAAATGTTTGACAGAATTCTGAACTTGTATTGAACAAACAATAATTGTGATAAATATCACAGTATCAGACTGTTTTGTTTGGTAAGTTATGCATGTGATTTAATTCACACTGTTTATTAAGAAAGATCCTATGGAAGATCTATGGACTTTTAATTGAGCTCTTTATTTCTAATCTATTGGTTTTCGTTTTGCATTTTCATTACATGGATGTACGACGGTTATCAATAAAGGTGTAGCGGTCGTATTTGAATGGAAAGTCTGAGAAGGTGAGGAGGTTTGTTCCTAAAATAGATAAATTCCATCGATTTAATGATTTTTATTTTAATAAAACGTAATGAGAAGGTGTATGTTGATGAACTGGACACAAATTTATGATCCGATGAATAATATCTGGTTTTCAGCTATTGTAGCTGTTATTCCAATTGTAATTTTCTTTCTTGCTCTCACAGTATTTAAAATTAAAGGACATATTGCTGCTTTTATCACTGTTTTATCTGCAATATTAGTTGCACTTATTTTCTATCATATGCCATTAAAATTATTAATTGGCGCCACAGGTTATGGCTTTGTTTATGCATTGTGGCCAATTGCATATATTGTAATTGGTGCTGTATTCTTATATAAATTATCAGTGAAAAGTGGTCAATTTGAGATTATCCGGCAATCGATTGTTTCTTTAACAGATGATCAAAGGTTACAAATGCTTTTAGTTGCATTTGCATTTAATTCATTTCTTGAAGGTGCTGCTGGTTTCGGTGCTCCAATTGCCATTACTGCGGCCTTGTTAGTAGGACTTGGTTTTGATCCACTAAAAGCTGCTGGTCTCTGTTTAATTGCTAATATCGCCCCTGGTACAGTCGGAGCAATGGGGATTCCTGTTATCGTTGCGGGTCAAGTCACTGGTATTGATCCAAAGGAAATTTCCATTAACTTAAGTAATTATCTTCCTATAATATCTTTCATAATGCCATTTTTCTTAGTCGTTGTTATGGACAGTTTTAAAGGTTTAATAAAAGTATGGAAACCGACTTTTGTTGCGGCTATCTTCTATGCTATATCCCAATGGGCAACCTTTAGATTTATTGGTCCAGAATTACCAGACATTATTGCACCGATCGTATGTATCATAGCTTTGGCTGTTTATCTTAAAGTATTTCAAAGAAAAGACGCAAAACAAGAAAAAGCTGGTGATGGACTTACTCTAGGCAAAATAGTTAAAGCTTGGTCACCATTTATTGTTTTAACTATCTGTGTGTCAATTTGGTGTACATCAATATTTAAAAACTTATTTTTGCCAGGCGGGTTATTAGAAAAAACAACACTTAATATTCCTGTCCCATGGTTAAACAATTTAGTTATTAAATCTGCGCCACTAGTACCAAAACCTACTCCTTATGCAGCTATGTTTAAACTTGATCTCATTTCTGCTACGGGTACAGCTATTTTAGTTTCTTGCATCGTATCGATGATCTTGCTTAAAGTTAGTCTTAGAGCAGGTGGAGAAGTTTTAGCTGAAACAATTAAAGAACTATATAAACCGATATTAACGATTATGCTAGTTTTAGCTTTTGCTTTTGTCGCAAATTATTCAGGTGAATCTTCAACTTTAGGAATTGCTCTTGCAAATACTGGACACTATTTTCCAATCTTTGCACCAGTTCTTGGTTGGCTTGGAGTATTTTTAACTGGTTCCGTTGTATCTGCCAATGCCCTGTTTGGTGGACTTCAACAAATTACAGCAAATCAAATTCATGTTGCACCACTTGTTTTAATCTCTGCTAACGTTGCTGGTGGTGCGATGGCAAAAATGATTTCACCACAGTCTATCGCAGTTGCGTCAGGGTCAGTTGGACTTGTAGGTAGAGAAAGTGAACTTTTCCGATTTACTGTAAAATATAGTTTGATTTTCTTAGTTTTTGTTTGTATTGTTTCATACGTTCAATCTATACTTTAATATGAACAGACATTTAAGCCAGCCATGCACAATAAAAGCGTGGTTGGTTTTCATTTATTCCACATTAACGGCGAGTATTGACCCCCACCTGAAGATAGTTAGTGTAAACGAGCATTCCTAGGGGGGGACCCACACGAACCCGATTATCCGGGGTTTCACTGATTGGAGTCTCACTTATTTTATTTTAAAATAGTATTGACATGTGTAAAAGAACATGGTAAAGTATTTTAAGTCGCTTAATTAAACAATTAAAAACACATAAAAAAGATGTTGACATGATTGTTTAATAGAGTTATAATTAGAAAGTTGCTGTTGCGAAACACTAATAAGAATTTGAAAAAATATTGACAACAGCTTTTGAGTTTGATATAATAAAAAAGTCGCTGTTGTGAATCAGTGATATGAAATTTAAAAAAAGTATTGACAATGGCCTTTAGATTTGATATAATTTAAAAGTTGTTGTTATAAAAGTTTAAGAGATTGTTCTTTGAAAACTAAACAAAAGCCAAGCGTAATATCAAACGGGTAACACTGATTGATTTCTTTGAAAAAAAGAGCGATGGATCAAATGAAACGATTTAATTATTTTTTTGTTCATTATAAATGAACTAAAGCAGGTTAAGGAACTTTGACTAACGTCGAAGTTTT